>JAAWAX010000001.1 GCA_022792395.1 Clostridia bacterium | reverse complement strand
TCCTTTTTGCATAGTGTCCCAACCTTCTTTTTTAGCCCATTCTAATGCAGTTGCTACATCATTTCCAACTTGTGCTCCTATATTAAATGGATTAAAATATCTCTTTCCATCTCCACCATCCATATTTATGGTATCAGAGCCATTTTTTCCTTGTTCTTGGAATAATCTTGCAATAATATAATAAGGATTGATATTAGTATTTTCACATGCCCTTTTTACATCTTGTGCATGATTTTGTAAGAATGTTCCATTTACTTGATACTGAATTGCTCCCAGTGTTGCGCCACTACTTGCATAATTTCCTAAATCAACAAATTGAAAAGCATCTACTTCATTTAAAAAGTTTCGGGTATCCATAAAATAAGCAATTCCTTGATAAGAAGCTGATGCCCAAGGATAACTCACATAAGGATCTGGTGCAATCCATGCTCCATTGTACGTAGGAGTATACACCAAATTTCCTTGCTTATTGGCATATTCATATTCTGATTGAACAGCAGTATGAAAATCTAGTCCTGTATACAAAATTTCAAATTGCCAATTAGGGTGTTTTTCTACTAGTTTATCAATTGCTTCTCCAACTCCTGGATATTTATTAACATCAATTTCCACTCCTAAATTTGTTTTTATAAAACTAAATCTTTGATTTACCGTTTTTTCATTTTGGTTTAATTCTAGTATAGAGCCATTGTCTACCATACCTCGTATTGTAATGGTTAAATTTTGGTTGGCTAACGGTAAAATTCCTACACTTCCATCTCCATTGTCTCTTACAATCCATTTTTGATTGTCTCCGCCATTCCATTCATATTGTACAATTTCTGTTCCTCTTGCAATGTTTCTATACTTTACTGTTAAATATTTTTTGCTGTGTCCTAATGCTATTTTATAATAGCCGTTTTCATATTCTAGCTTTATTTTTTGTGCTTTTACATTGTAGTCTTTCCAAATTTGTATTTTTCCATCGTTATCATAATTACTTCCAGATGCTTCTACTACAATATTGTGATTTACTTGTGGTGCTATTTTATAAGCTCTTTCTTCAATTGTTTTTTCACTTTTATTTTGTATTTTTTCCAATCGAAACTCTTGTCCATTTCCTCCACTTTGTTCATATACTTGTATATTGTTACCATTTGTTGTTTTTGATTGATAGGCATCCAAATATCGATTTTCTCTTTTAGATATAATGTTATAGTTTCCTGCTTTGCTTTTCTTAATTTGCCATTTTTGGTTGTCTCCTCCACCATTATTACTCCATTGGTCTACATTGGCTTCATTTCCCCATCCTACAACATCTAATCTTTTTCCTGAGTTAACTGGTATAATTTCATAGTAACCATTTCCGTCATATACTAAATTGAATTGTTGTTGCATAGTGTCTAGGTATTCCCAAAGATGAACATTGGCCCCATTATTGGTCCTTCCTCCATCTACTGTTAAACTTTGCTTATTATCCGTTGCCATTACAATTTTATAGGTTCCTTCTTCTACTGTTTTGGAAGGGATATCTTCTTTGTCCCCTATTTTTTCTAACTTAAATTCTTGTCCATTTCCTCCACTTGCTTCATATACTTGGATATTTGTTCCATTTACTATTTTGGATTGATAGGCATCTAAATATAAATTTTGTCTTTTGGATACAATGTGATAATTTCCTCTTTCACTCTTTTGAATCGTCCACTTTTGATTATCATTCCCCCCATTGTTGCTCCATTGGTCTACATTGGCTTCATTCCCCCAGCCTACTACATCTAATCTTTTCTCTGAATGAATAGGAATGATTTCACAATACCCTTCTTTGTCATATTTTATTTCAAATTTTTGTTGTTTTGCCCCTTGATATTCCCAAAGATGCACATTGGCACCGTCATTGGTTCTACCACCATCTACTGTTAGACTTTGCTTGTTATTAGTTGCCATTACAATTTTGTAAATTCCTTCTTCTATCTGAACCTTTTGTGCCTTTTTCTGAACTTTATCTGGTGCTTCTTCTACTTGTATTGTATTTTCTTCTTGTTTAATTTCTTCTTCCTCTATGTCTTCTTCATTATCTATAATTGTGTTATCTGGCTCGTTTTCTATTTTTTCTTCATCGTTTTCTTCTGTTTCTGGTGTCTCATTGTCTTCTGGCTCTGACTCTATTTCATCTTCGGTTGAATCTTCTTGGTCTATTATCTCTTGTTCCTTCATCTCTTCTGATTGTGCATATGAATAGAAAGGCACACTTAATTGTCCTAGCAGTAACATGATTGTTATAATCGATAATAATTTTTTCATGCTTTCCTCCTAACTTTATTTATGAATTATTTTATGTTTAACAATGTAATTCCAACAATAATGGTAAATATTCCTATTACACCATATATATTAATGGATTCTTTCAATATAAATACACTTGCTAAAATAACTAAAATTTGTGTAATTCCTGTAACAATTGGGAATATATAACTTAAATCAAATTGTTTAATAATATAAAATGTATAAATTAAAAAGCTTCCTATGTATAGTATAAATCCTATAATAGCTTTTATTCCCATTGATACATTAAAAACTCCATTTTGCATGGCAAGAGTTGTTGCATTTGCTTCTGATTTTACTAAAATTAGTCCTCCTACAGAACAAAGTAGGTAGATAATAATACTTACTATTTTCATTTTATTCGTTTCCCTTCTTTTCTTCATTTTCTTTTAATGCTATGTAATGATTTAAGTTTTTAATTTTTTCATTTAAATTAGAAATTCTTATATTATCTAAAAACAATTCTATCAATAAAAATCCTATGGCACACATCCATACAAAATTAACTGGTGCTTCGAATCCCAATTGTGTTGAAATCCAAGTAACAGCTTTAGAAAATATACTCATTAAAATTAGTAGCATACTTCCTAATAGCCAAATGATTGAATTTTCAATTTTTAATTCTGATTTTTTTATCTTTCTTACACATAGTACAAAAGATAAAATTGAACTGATAATTAATATAATTCTTAATGTAACTGACATTTTTATCCTCCTTATTTTTTCTTAGTAAATGATCGAATAAAGAGGATGGAGCAAAACATACTAATCATATATTTCATTGCTTTTAATGGTTTTAAATAACTTTCTCCAAATTCTCTTTCTTTCATTTCTACTTGTACTTCTTTTATCTTTTTCTTATTTTTTAACATATATACCAGCGTATCTGGTTCTGGTGAAAGCCCAGAATTTGATACCAATTCTTCTATGGTATCTTGGTTATAAGCTCTCATACCAGAGGTTGGATCTTTTATTGTTTTATTAGTTGTTAATCTGATTATACCTGTTATCAAATTACTTCCTAACATTCTAATGCTTCTAGGTTTTGATTCTGTTACAAATCTAGAGCCAATTGCAATATCTTCTCCATTTTCTATTTCTTTTACTAATTTACTTAATTCTTTTGCTTGATGCTGTCCATCTCCATCAAATTGTATTGCAATCTCATAGTTGTTTCTTAGTGCATATTTCATTCCAACTTGTACCGCACTTGTTAGTCCATAATTAATTGGTAGTGATACAAGATTAAAATGATTCTTTTCACAAATTTCTTTTGTTTTATCTTTTGATCCATCATTGATAATGACATAATCATATTTCGTATTTGTTTTCACATCTTCTACTGTTTTAACAATATTTAATTCCTCATTATAAGCTGGAATTATAATTAGTACTTTCATTTCTACTCCTCTTTCTTCTTAAAAGTCTCTTAACAGTTGCATCGTTGCATTGATAAATTTATTGGCATAATTTCTTTGTATTATTTCAGTATGATTTTTTACTTCTGGTAGTTCTAATAACATAGACCTTGTATTAGGAATACTTCTTGCCCATTGTATTAAATAACCACTACCATAAGTTCCTATATGATTGGAAATTCCAAATTGATTTCTATAATACCAACCAATTCCATTATCCCCTATCGTTTCATTTAGCCATCCATGTATGTCTAATACAATATTTTGTGTTCCTGTATGATTTA
>JAAWAX010000042.1 GCA_022792395.1 Clostridia bacterium | reverse complement strand
ATCTGTGGTTAGAGTCTATTAATGAAATCGTCAAAGCGATAGTAATTTGCACTAATCCACAGTGTCTACGTAGATATTATACAATGGATTTAAGAATAAAAAAATGTATAATGGACTACATGTTCATTATACGAGTAATTTGTCGAGGAGATTGGAGATGAAAAAATTGAATATAAAAGAGATTAAGGATAGAAATTCATTACTAATAAGTCAATTATTAGAAGTATGGTAAGATTCAGTAAAAGCAACACATTTATTTCTATCTGATGAAGAAATTAAAAATATAAAAGAATATGTACCACAAGCTATTTCTGGAATATCACATTTAGTGATTATAGAAAACGGAAATAATGCACCTATTGCCTTTATGGGATTAGATATGATTATATCTGTTGGGTACCGTGTAAAATTGCAAAATGGTATTTTATTTAGAAAATAGGTTATTAAGATATTAAGTGCAGAATAGTTATTAGCAAATAAAAATAAATGCGTAGAACTTCTGCGAAAAAGTACAGTTGGTCAAAAATATCACTGTACTTTTTTTCGAAGATTTAAAAATTTATGCCTTATAAAAACTACAAGAGAATAAATTTCGTAGGCATAAATTTTTAGAGAACGAGAATCTTTACAAAAAAATAGGGATATGATACAATACAAATCAATAAAATATAAGTATATTTTATTGATTGAAATAAAATGAAACCTTGAGAGGAAGGATTTAAATGATAAAATTCACAAAAATGCATGGGCTAGGGAATGATTATGTGTATATGGATGCTATCCATCAAACCATAGAAAACGAATCATCTCTAGCTCAATTTGTAAGTGACAGACACTTTGGAATTGGATCAGATGGACTCATTCTAATTTGTAAAAGTGAAGTGGCAAACTTTAAAATGAAAATGTTTAATAGCGATGGAAGTCAAGCAGAAATGTGTGGAAATGGAATACGTTGTGTAGGAAAATTTGTGTATGACAAAGGATTAACAGACAAAACAACGGTTACAGTTGAAACATTAGCGGGAATAAAAACATTAATTTTAAATGTCAAAGAAGGAAAAGTACAAACCGTAAGAGTTGATATGGGGGAACCTATTTTAGCACCAGAAAAAATACCTGTTAGGTCATTAGAAGAGCCAGTACAAAACTTAAAAGTAAAAGCATTGGATAAAGAATTTACTTTTACTTGTGTTTCTATGGGAAATCCACATGCCATTACAGTAGTAGAAGACACTAAAAATTTTCAAGTCGAAAAATATGGGAAAATTATAGAAATAGCCTCTACCTTTCCAAACAAAACCAATGTAGAATTTGTAGAAATTGAAGATGAAGAACATATCAAAATGAGAGTGTGGGAAAGAGGTTCAGGAGAAACTTTAGCTTGTGGAACAGGAGCTTGTGCGACAGCAGTTGCTTGTCACTTAAATGGATTAACCAAACGACATACCAATATCGAATTACTTCGGAGGAACATTAGAAGTAGAATGGAATGAGCAAGATAACCATGTCTATATGACTGGACCAGCAACAATTGTATTTGAAGGAGAATTGCCATCCATTTAATCAATCATTAGAAAAATTTTAATATTAATAAATTATTGCCAAAAAGGTTTAGCTCTATTGGTAAAAAAGGAGGATAACATGAGTTTTATTAATGAAAATTTTTTAGCATTACAAGATAGCTACTTATTTTCAACAATAGCTAAAAAAGTAGCTAAATATACAGAAGAAAATCCAGACAAAAAGATTATCAAATTAGGAATAGGAGATGTCACTAAACCTATTGTGCCAGCATGTTTAGAGGCTATGCATAAGGCAGTAGATGAAATGGGAACAGAAGAAGGATTTAAAGGTTATGGACCAGAACAAGGATATGAATTCTTAAGAAAAGCCATTGTAGAAAATGATTATAAAACAAGAGGGGTAGACATACAAGAAGACGAGATATTTGTGTCAGATGGAGCCAAGTGTGATTGTGGTAACATAGTAGATATTTTTGCACCAAACAATAAAGTAGCGATAACAGACCCCGTATATCCCGTTTATTTAGATACGAATATCATGTCTGGAAGAAAAGTTATTTATTTACCAGTAACAGCAGAAAACAATTTTATACCAGAGTTGCCAAAAGAAAAGGTAGATATGATTTACCTATGTTTTCCTAATAATCCAACAGGAACTGTTTTAACCAAAGAAGATTTAAAAAAATGGGTAGAGTATGCCAAAGAGAATCAATCCATTATTTTGTATGATGCTGCTTATGAAGCTTTTATCACAGAAGAAAATATACCACATAGCATTTATGAGATAGAAGGAGCAAAAGAAGTAGCAATTGAATTTAAAAGCTATTCTAAAACAGCTGGATTTACTGGTGTTAGATGTGCTTATGTAGTCATTCCAAGGAATTTAAAAGGATACACCAAAGAAGGGAAAGAAGTAGCTTTAAATAAATTATGGAATCGTAGAACTTGTACGAAATTTAATGGGGTATCTTATGTAGTACAAAGAGCAGCCGAAGCAACATATTCGAAAGAAGGAAAAAGCCAAATCAAAGCAAATATTGAAGCCTATTTAGAAAATGCTAAAATCATCAAAGAAGGGTTAGAAGAAGCTAGATTTATGGTATATGGAGGTGTTAATTCACCTTATGTTTGGTTAAAAGTACCAGAAGGTATGACTTCTTGGGAATTTTTTGATAAGTTATTAGAAGAAGTAAATATTGTAGGAACACCAGGTAGCGGATTTGGAGAACATGGAGAAGGATATTTTAGATTGACAGCATTTGGAACGAAAGAGAATACAATCGAGGCAATTGAAAGAATTAAGAATTGGAAATGGTAATAGAAATAATAGATATTTATTAAAAATATTATGTAGTAATTACCAATGAATTATTATAATATTTGGAATCGTAAAGCTTTTCAAAATCTAACGATAATAGGGTTTTAAAAGAAGAAAGGGTTAGAAACTTATATTTTTGACAAATATGAATTAGAAAGAGTTATAAAATTAGGAATGATAAATGAAAGAAAATCCTTTATATTGGAACAAGGATAAAACAAAATAACATAAAATTATAGCTATACAATATTAATTGTGTTATAAATAAAATCATAATAGAGTAAAAGGAGGAGCACATAAGATGAAACAAGTAATCAAAAAACAAAATAACAATAGGAGGAATCACACTAATAGCATTAGTTATTACTATTATTGTCTTACTAATTTTAGCTACGGTTAGTATTAGTATGTTAATAGGAGACAATGGAATTTTAGCAAAAGTAAGTGAGGCAAAAAAGGAGCAAATAATAGCAGAAATGCAAGAACAGTTAGCGTTAAAGATACAAGAGTTGCAAATAGAAAAAGAAGGGAAAGCAACATTAGAAGATGTACAGAATAGTTGGATAGAAGATGAGTTAAAAAACTATGGTGCTTTGGTCATAGATATTGAGAACGAAAAAATAGTCAAAATGAACAAAGAAGGAGTAGTAGGAAGATTTAAAATAGAATTAAATTTGAATATAATAGAAATAGGATATAATGGAGATACAGAATTTTACTATAAAAAGGGAAATGAAAGTGAAGGGAAAGTAAATGTAACGATATATATACAAGATGAAGCAAATGGAATCAATCAAATAGAAATCGATAATAATATAGTAAAATCTGGAAATGGAACAAAAGAATTAATAACAATATCAGATTATGAAGTACAAATAGGAACAGAATCTATTATAAAGATTACTTTAGCAAATGGAGAAATGATAGAAAAAAAGATTTTGATAGAACATACTTATAAAATAGAAATTCAATTGGGAGAGGGACTAGATATAGATAATAAAATACAAGAAATTTCTCATAATAAACTTTATAAAGCAACAATAATAGAAGATGATACACATATTATAGATGGAATTACTGTAACAATGGGAGGAGAAGAAATTTCTAAAGGAATAGATTCATTTAGTGGGAATATTGAAATAGATCAAGTTATAGGAGATATAAAGATTGTAGCGACCTCAAAGGAGTTTATAGAGTTAATAACATTTGATAGAGCAGAAACTATTGATATAGAGAATACAGGATTTGCTGATGATCCAAATTTAATTAAACAGGTCTTATTTGATAAAAATATATCTAATGGAATATATGGTGTACTAATAAATAGATTTGGAGCGGGTAAGATAGATTTGACTGTATATAAAGAAGTCACTATTTACGCTTATGGAGATGGCTATGGAGATGTAGGAGGAAATGCTGGTAATAATGCTGTTTTTCAAAAATGGAATGGAACAGATTACGAACCATATGCTAGTGTTCCAACTTATTTCAATTTAAATAGATACAAGTTAATTGAATTGCCAAAAGGTAAATATAGAATTTTAAATCCAGAAAATTGGGGTTATGTAAGATTTGATGAATGGGAACTTGAAAGAATAAAATAGAACAAAAGGAAAATGGAATTTGAGAAGTGAAATAAAATTTCTTAAGTTCCCTTTTTTATTTATAAAATTCAATCATCATCTAATTTATTAATATCAAAAAAGAGAATAAAAAAATCGTTTTGAGTTGAAAAATTTCAAAGCGATTTTTTATAGGAATTTTTTTTTACATTTTAAAAATATGAAATTATAAAGACAGTTTCGTTTCCATTTTTTTATATTAATTTTATAGAAGGTTTGTTTTTATTTTATCTATTATTCATTTTAAATGATTAAAATTAAGAGGTAAAAAAGTAATAGAAAAATGACATAAAAAATATAGAGTTGTTGTAATTCTTATGTTATAAATAAAATCATAAGTAAAATCAGAGGAGGAAATAGAAAATGAGAAAGCAAAGAAGAACAAAGAAGAATAGTAATCGGAATTACATTGATTGCTTTAGTTATTACCATTATTGTTTTACTAATTTTAGTAGCTATAAGTATTAGTACACTAATAGGAGAAAATGGGATATTAACAAAGGTAAGAATAGCAAGTGAAGATACCAAAAAAGAAGTAGCAAAAGAAAAAGTTCAAATGGCAGTATTAGCGAGTTATGGAACAGATGGGAGAATTGATATAAATCAATTAAATGAGAATTTAGCAAAGGTAGAAGGAATAGAAGGTTTTAAAAAGGATATTACAGAAAAGGATTTAAATGATGGTGTAACAGTCATAGTCGATGGCTATAATGTAACTATTTATGGAACGGGAGAGATTACCGTAAATAAAGGAACAGACAATCCACCAATAATAGAAGAAAGCCAATTAGAGAAAGCTATTAAGAGTGGAAATGTATTAGATACTAATAAACCAATAATAATAACGGATAAATATGGAAATGAAATAAAAGTACCAGAGGGATTTAAAATAGCATCTGATTCAGCAACAGATGTAACTGGTGGAGTTGTTATTGAAGATGCAACAAGTGAACCAACAAAAGGAAGCCAATTCGTGTGGATACCAGTAGGAACTATTTATACGAGTTTTGACAAATCAGCACATGAAACAATAGAATTAAATCGATATACATTTCATAAGGATGAAGAGGAAAAGATAGTACAAACTGCCCATGGAGAAAAAGCAATAAATTATTATCAAGAATTAGAAACATCTAGTTATGGAAATACAACCGCAAAGAGTATAAAAGCTTTTCAACAAAGTGTAGTAACAAATGGAGGATATTATATTGGAAGATATGAAGCAAGAACACCAGAAGAAACAACACAAGGAACAGAGAATAATGAATTAGGGCAAGTGACAGTAAAAGCAAATGACTATGTATATGATGCAACCCAAACACAAGCAGCTAAATTGAGTGGAGAAATGTATGGAATAGATAAAACATTTACGAGCGATTTAGTAAATAGCTATGCATGGGATACTACCTTGGTGTTTATCCAAACTTTTGGAACTAATGATTATACTGATAAATACATTTCAAATTCAAAAGGATGGGGAAACAAAGGAAGTAATAATTTAGATAAAGTTTATCAAGATAAAGAATGTAATGTTTGGGATATGATGGCTTCCAAGGAAGAATGGACAACGGAAACCCATTTTGATGGTCATGTGGGAAATGGAACCATCAGATCTAGTGTAACTCCAGTTGTTGCAGCTAAAGCTTCTGAAAGAGTCCAAGCGATTATTTCTAATAATAGTAGGACTGGGTTTCGTGTAATCTTATACTTTTAAGGAGAATCCATTTCATAATCATATAAGTAATGATTTTTAGGCAATTAATAGGAGTTTGAAATTAGTAGTAAGAAGTGTGGAAAATTTAAAAATACGATAGTATCCTTAATGGAAACGACACAAAAAAAGAATGTCATCCCATTGAGGATATTTTTGTAAACTCCCAAAATATTTTATGCCACCGACCAAACAAAACAAAAATTCGTAAAACTCTTGACTTTTAGTTTTAATATCTATATAATAAGCACAGAAAAAATAAAGAGGGAGAAAAAAATGAAAGAAGAATTTTTAGAATTATTAAAAACAGTAAAAAGAGAAGGAATAGAAGAACTAATAAGCTTTTTAGAAAAATCAGACTTTTTCATAGCTCCAGCCAGTACCAGATTTCATGGAGACCATGAAGGAGGTTTAGTAGAGCATAGTTTAAAAGTATATGAAATATTAAAACACAAAGTTCAAAATTGTATTATGCCAATTGAAATACCAGAAGAATCTATTATCATAATTGGATTATTGCATGACATTTGTAAAACTAACTTTTATAAAGTAGATTATCGAAATGCAAAAAATGCACTTGGTGTATGGGAAAAAGTACCCTATTATACCATAGAGGATACCATACCTTATGGACATGGAGAAAAATCCGTTATGATGATAACAGAATATATGAAATTAACACCAGAAGAAAAATATTCCATTCGTTGGCATATGGGATATACCGAAGCCAAAGAAAATTACAATGCCATTGGAAGTAGTTACACGAAATATCCAATTGCCCTATTAACACATGAAGCAGATTTAGAGGCAACTTATTTTTATGACACATAAAATGTAGAAAAGAGGAGAAGGTACAAATGTTAGCATATATAAAAGGAACATTAGAAATGAAAATGACAGGATACATTGTAATTGATGTAGGAGGATTAGGCTATAAAGTATTCATGTCAGAAGTAGGAATTGAAAAAATAGGAAACATAGGAGAAACCGTAAAAGTACATACTTATTACAAAGTAAGAGAAGATGACATTAGTATTTTTGGTTTTAATACATTAGAAGAACTAAAAATGTTTGAATTATTAATTAGTGTAAGTGGTGTAGGAGCCAAAACGGCATTAACGATGTTAGCAGTATGTAGTCCATCTGAATTTGCTTTAGCTGTTATTTCAGAAGATGTAAAGGCCCTTACTCGGAATACCAGGAATAGGAGCAAAATCAGCTGGAAGAATTATTTTAGAGTTAAAAGATAAAATAACCAAAGAACAACAAATCCAAAGCATAAATTCCCAAGTAAATAGTAATAAATCAAAGGCAAAAGGAAAAACAGAAGAAACAGAAGTGGATGATAAGCTACAATTGGCTATTGAGACAAATAATAAAGTAGCAGAAGCAATAGCAGCCCTTCAAGTATTAGGATACAATAAAAAAGAAATAGAAAAAGTATTTGCGAATTTAGATAAAAATGAACTATCTACAGAAGAATTAATCAAAAAAGGATTGAATCTTTTAGGAAAATAATAGATTAAATCAGTTAAAGAAATAGCAATGAAAAGAATGGTTAGCTTGAAAAATAGAAGAATTAGATAAAAACAGAAGAAATAGAAGCAAAACTATCATAAAAAACTAAAAAAGGAAAGAAAAGTATGAATCGTAATGAACCACTAGCCTTTCGAATGAGACCTAAAACATTGGAAGAATATGTAGGACAAGAACATGTCATTGGAGAAGGGAAAATATTATATAGAACCATAAAAGCGGATAGACTATCTAGTATTATTTTATTTGGACCACCAGGATGTGGAAAAACATCATTAGCAAGAGTAATTAGTGAAACAACAAAATACAAATTTTATAAAATAAATGCAGTAACATCAGGAGTGGCAGACATTAAAAAGGTGGTAGAAGAAACGAAAAATTTTATGCTAAATCCAATGGGAAAAAGCATTCTATTTATTGATGAAATTCATAGATTTAATAAATTACAACAAGATGCTTTACTTCCTTTTGTAGAAAATGGGACAGTTATTCTAATAGGAGCCACAACAGAAAATCCTTATTTTGAAGTGAATAAGGCATTAATCTCAAGGTCAATGGTAATCAAACTAAATCCATTAACAGAAGAAGATATTTATCAAGTATTAAAAAATGCTTTAGAAAGAAAAGATGGATTAGGAGAATACAACATTAAAATAGAAGAGGAAACACTAAAAAAAATAGCAGCTATTAGTAATGGAGATGTAAGAACGGCATTAAATGGATTAGAAGTAGCGACTTTAACCACTCCAATAGGAGAAGATGGCTATATTCATTTAACAGATGAAGTAATTAAAAATAGTATTCAAAATAGAAAAGCTATTTTTGACAAAAATGGAGAAGAACACTATGATAATATAAGTGCTTTTATTAAATCGATGCGAGGTTCTGACCCAGATGCAACCATATTCTATTTGGCAAGAGCCTTAAATGGAGGAGAAGACCCATTGTTTTTAGCTAGAAGAATTGTTATATGTGCATCAGAAGATGTTGGAATGGCAAATCCAGAGGCATTGGTAGTAGCCAATAGTGCTATGCAAGCAATTCATATGATAGGTATGCCAGAAGCAAGAATTTTATTATCAGAAGCTGCTGTTTATGTTGCAACATCTAAAAAATCAAATGCAACTTATATGGGAATTAACCAAGCTTTAGAAGATGTGCAAACAAAAGATACAGGAGAAATTCCAATGCATATACGAAATGCACCAATCGAAAAAATGAAAGAACTTCGGATATAGTGAAGGTTATTTATACCCACATAATTTTCCAGGACATCATGTAGACCAACAATATTTACCAGATAAAATGTTAGGAACGAAATACTATAATCCAGATGAATAGCCTTTTATTAAAAATTGAATAAAAAGATAAAAAATGGAAAACCTACTAAAAAGTAGGTTTTTATTATGATAAAAAAAGTGATAATTGGGCTATTAGCTGGAGTAGTAAGTGGACTATTTTCAACTGGTGGAGGAATGATATTAGTCCCCGCATTTATTCATTTATTAAATATAGAAGATACAAAAGCTAGAGGGACTTCAGTATTTTGTATCTTACCAATGGTAATAACGAGTAGTTTCTTTTATTATAAAGGAAACTTTATCGATTGGAAAATTGCATTTTTATGTGCAATAGGAGGAGCAATAGGAGGATATATAGGTGCAAAACTGTTAAAAAAATTACCAGAGAAAGTAATGAAAATAGCATTTACTATATTTCTAGCTTATGTATCCTATAAAATGATTTTTAATTAAATAAAGAGAAGATATAAAATAGATTTTATGACTTGGTGGGAGGAGATATGACAGAAATATTAATAGGTGTTGTAGCTGGAATAGTAAGTGGAACAGGAATGGGAGGAGGAACGATTCTAATTTTTCTGCTATCCTTTATGCTAGGAGTCGAACAACATATAGCACAAGCAACGAATTTGATTTTTTTCATTCCAACAGCAATCGTTGCCATTAGTGTTAATTTAAAAAACAAAAATATCGATACAAAATTAGCTATATTAATATCTGTATTTGGAATATTAGGTGCTATTATAGGTGCGAATATATCAGTTCACATTAATGTATCAATTTTAAAAAAATGTTTTGGAATTTTTTTAGCAATTGTAACATTAAATGAAATATATTCCATTTTTAAATTATATCTAAAAAAGTATAAAAATAACAAAAAGGAGAGAGAATAAGAACGAGGTGATTGATATGAAATTTGTTAAAGGTGTTATGATTGGTGGATTAATTACAACTGGATTTATGATGATGTATGCAGAAAGTGATGTAATGAATAAAAAGAAATTAATGAAAAAAGGAAAACAATTAGCTAAAAGAATAGGAATTATGTAAGAAAAACTCAACTGGTTCCCACTGGTTTCTTAAGTTTAAATAGGGATAATTTCTCCATTTAAACTTAAGAAACCAGTGGGAACCAGTTGAGTTTTTTGGCTTGTTAATTACTTACATTCAGGTTTTTCAAAGCAATCTTCTTTTTCACATTTTTCACATTTGTCGCAATCATCGATAAAGCAATCACATTTGTCACATTTATCACCTTTTAAGCATTTACCTTCATGATGACATTTAGCACAAATTTTGATTTTTTTAGTGTCATTTACCCAAATTTGAAGTGCATATTCTTTTCCAGGACAAAGAGGTCCAAATACAAATTCTCCTTCTTTATCTGTAAAAGTATGACCAATAGGTCTTCTTTCTTCTTTTCCATGTTCACATACAACTTCAACTAATTTTACAACAGCATCTTTAACTGGTTCTTTAAAACAATTTTTTACAACTCCATAAATAACATCACGATTGTCTTCTGGTAAAGTTATATCTAAATCAAATTGTTTTCCTCCTGAAATTACGCCATCAACATCAAGAACTGGACAAAAAGGCTTTTTATTATCCATTTCCATTTATATCATTCCTTTCTTTTTTGTAACTTTTTAGTTACTTTATATATCATATGAAGTAAAATGTCGAAAGTTGAAAGAAATTTGATATTTTCAAAAAATGTGAATTTCTATCGATAAAAGGTTAATATTAAATCTAACATATTTCTATATCAAATCAATAGTTAGCTAGAATTGTAGCAAAAATGTTGTAAAATCTAAAAAAAGATAGTATAATAGAAATATAGAAAAAAGGGGATGATAAATATGGATGAAGAGAAAAAAGAAATAGTAGAGATAGAAAAAGTTGATAATTTAGAAAACACAGAAAAAGTAGTAAATGTTAATACAGAACCAGAAGGAGAAAACAAAAAGACAGAAGAGCCAAAAAAAGAAAGAAAAGGTTTTTGTATAGCAGCAATGGTATTAGGAATTGTAGCTTTAGTATTATTTTTTATTTGGTACATATCAATACCTTGTGCAATTCTAGCAATTATATTTGGTATATTAGGAATTAAAACGGTACACAAAGGTATGGCAATTGCAGGATTGGTAACAGGAATAGTAGGTCTAGTGATTTGGATTTTCTTAATTGTGATAACATTTATGATAGGATTTGCATTAGGAATTTCAGATGCATTAGATGATGACTATGATAGTTATAGGAATAATTATCATTATGATTGGGATTATGATGATTGGTACGATTTTGATTAATAAGTAGCGAGTTGCTAAAAGAAGCAGAACTTTAAAAAATGAAGTTCTGTTTTTTTAGTTATTATTTCTATTATAGGAAAGTTTCACATAGCATACTTTATTTGTAATCGCTAGAGTTCAACAGCTAAAAAATTCTGGTATAAGAGAAACTTATTTGGTGTAACAAATCCAGATTTTATTTGTATATGTTATAGATAAAAAATAAAGGAGAAATTAGATGACAAACGAAGAAACAGATAAAGAATTATATAATCAATATTTAAAGGGAAATAAAGAGGCATTTGAAAAATTGGTAATAAAGCATAAGAACAATATTATCTATTTCATTTCAAGATATACCAAGAACACACAAATAGCAGAAGACATATCACAAGATGTATTTGTCTATTTACTAGTAAATAAAAATCAGTATGACTTTCAATATTCTTTTAAGACGTATCTCTATATGATTGCAAAATGCAGAGCCATTAACTATTTAAAAAGAGAAAAAAGAATCATTAATATCAATGATTATGAAAACATGTATATAGAAGATAATAATTTAGAAGAAGAAATTTTCAAAGAAGAAGACTCACAAAATGTAAGAAAAGTAATCAAACAATTAAAACCAGATTATCAAGCTGTTATTTATCTAACATCTTTTGAGGGATTAAAATATAAAGAAGTTGCAAAAATCATGAATAAAAATATAAATCAAATTAAAGTATTAGTGAATAGAGCCAAGAAAAAAATGAAGATTCTATTAGAAGAGGAGGGATTTTCTTATGAAAACAGATAAAGAATATTTAGGAGAGATATATGAAAGACATAAAGAAGTAGAAACATCTAAAGTAAAAGATGAATTTTATCAAATAAAATTTGAAGAAAAGAAACATAATCCTCTAAAAATGGTAGCCGTTTTTGTCCTAACTATTGGAATAACAGTTGGAATTGCTTATGCAACTAATATCAATATAAAAAATAGTAGCCAAGAAAGTAAAATATGGAAGGAACCAAAAGAATACCAATTAAATAGTAGAACACAACTCACAGAGGAAGAAATAGCGAACTGTATTTCAGAGGAAGAAGCTAGAAAATATGCCAATGAGGCTTTAAGAAAAATTGGATTAGAAGAAGATGAAGTATTAGATATTCGACTAGAAAAAGACTTTCTATCAAATGAGGATGAATGGCATATAGGTACGAACAAAGCAACGATTATATTAGATGGTCAAAAAGGAGAATTAAAGTCGATTCAAGTACCAACTTGGAATTATCGTATTCCCTACAATTATGGAATAACGAGACAAGAAGCAAAAGTTGTAGCACAAGAACTTTTGACAAAGCTTAAACCAGAAGAAGATAAAGATGAATACGAATTAGTAAAACTAACCAGAAATATGGAAACAGATGAAAGTTCTTATATATGGTATGCAGAGTTTTATAAAAAATATGGAGAACTATTAAATCCTTATGAAGAAATTTATATTGGTTGGATACCAACCATTAATGGAATTTATTCTTTAACCATTAAAAGAGGAAAATATGAAAATAATCCAGAAAAAATAACAAAAGAAAAAGCAATTGAAATTGCAAAGCAAAAAGATAAGCAAATTGAACCCAATAAAACGATTCAAAATATAGAAGCAGAAATTAGAATTCAACAAATGAATGCAGATGTGTATTTAAGAGAGAACTATAAGGAGAAGTATGATAAACATGAGTTTTCAAGATATGAAGGAACACAATATCAGACAGAAGAAAGAGTTAGAAAAGTTTGGTGTGTGGTAGTTGAATATGAAGAAGAAGAAGAGGATAACAAACAAAAATATACTTATTTTGTAGATTGTACAACTGGTGAAATTATTGGTGGTAGTTACTGGAGTGTTTTCGATAATGAGAAAATAATAGAAGAAGATTCTTATAATTTTGCAAAATAATTTTAAGGACAGAGAGTAATTATAATTTATTTTCTGTCCTTAAAATTTATTTTTTTAATATCTATGTAGATAATTTATTAATTCATCATATATAGGTTTTCTATCTACAATTGTGTTTTTATCAATCATGTCTATTAATTCATTAATACTGACAAATTTGATAGCTTGTACTTCCGATTCTTGCATTTTAATATCTTTAATATCAATGTCATTTTCTTTTCTTAAAATAAAAAAATCATAAAATTGATTTTCAATAAAATCATCTGAAAATTTTTGCATTGTTCGATAAGAAAACATATAACGAAAGGATTTGATATCGACATTATATCCTAGACTAATACTAACTTCTTCATTAATTTCTCTTGCAGCTGCTGATAAAGCATCTTGTCCAGTTGAAATATGACCAGCCACAGAAATATCCCACATACTAGCATTTTTTTCTTTTTTTTCTGACCTTTGTTGTAAAAGAATTTCATTTTTATTATTAATGATAGCTACAACGATAGATCTATGCCATAGACCTTTTTTATGTATTTCATCTCTTGATAAAATTTCTCCTGTTTTTATTCCATTTTCATCTAAAACATCAATTAATTCATTATTCATGATATACTTCCTCCTTTGTATCTGAAATTCTTTTATATTTTTGTATATAGTTATTAGCAACTTTTAAATAGTTATCAACTTTTTCCATAGACCAATTTCTACCTTCTTCGTAATATCTCATAATATTATCGATTTGGAGTTTTAAATCAGTTAAATCATTATTATCAATTACTGTATGATTAAAATCTAACCATTGATTATAGTATAGTTGGTCAGCTTGATCATATTCTGCTAAACGATTCTTAACATATTCATCATTTAAATGATTTTTTTGTTGAATAGAATATTCTTCTTTTGATAAACCATGTATATAAATGGTAACTAATTCATTAGGAAAGAGTTCTTTTAATTGTTGAATAGCTTTTCCATTACTAACAACAAGACTAGATGAGATTCCATCTTTTAATCTTTTAGATAATTCTTGTACATTAATTCCATAAATACTACCATAGTTGGTATATTGTAAGTCACATGAACCCATATCAAAAAGTTCATCTTCTGGACAAATCATTTCTTCACCATCATCATCTTTTCTAGGTCTATTAGTATGCTTTGGCATAATAATAGAATGAAGAACACTTTGAACTCTTATCGTTTCTAAAGCTTTATCTTTTCCAGAACCAGGATTTCCAATAAATACATACAATTTTGCAAGATTTCCTTGTTTTGTAGCTTTTTCTTCTTGAATTTTTTTAGGTTTTCGATTATTTAAATCTTGTAACATTTGAGAAAGTCTTTGAAAACCATTTTCTGTATTTAGGATGGTATAATCATATAGAGAAATATTATTGGTATATCGGTCAAAATCTTTGATTGCTTTTTGGTATCTTTTTTCTGCACTTTCTGGTGTATCACCGCGTTGTTTAGCAATTTCCATAAAGATATCTTTATTTTTAGGATTAACCCTATGAACATAGCAAGAAAGACAATTTTCTTCATATATGTTTTTTAAATCACGTACAAGTGTTATATCATTTACAATAACAACAGCATTTCTTCCATTTTTAATATAATTATCTATTTGTGTTTTTGAAAAGCCATAATAATTATCATAATTTATATAAGATAAAGGTAATCCTAAATTTAAGAAAGCTTGCTTTCTAGTTTTATCATTTGCCTTGTTGTAGTCTCCTACAACAGGTTTTATTCCAATCGGTTTTCCTTCTTGTAAAGATTGTATTTCCACATCTCGAAAAGGTCTAGTTACATATTTATCGATGTAAGCATAATTATAATTATTAACTAATATATCACCGACAACATTTTTTCCAGAACCAGATATTCCAGATATAATAATCAAATTTCCTAAATTCCTTTTTTCATTTGCTTTTTCCACTAACTTTTTACGAAAATCTTGTCTCATTGTTACCCTCCAAGAAATCTAAATTATGTATAGTTTATCATAAATTATTATTTATGTCAAAATATTTATAAAGCAAGTATGAGTTTTTGATATTTAAAAATTAAAAAATATACATAATATGCTATAATAATATCAAGAGCAGAAAGAGAGAGAATATCAATGAGATTGCTAGATGGATTTATTGAAATGGAAAAAGGAACATATGAACTGTTGATAAGTGCTCTACTATATGTAGGAAGAGTAGCACGATATGAAGATGTAGCGAACTATGCATCTGAAGGTATCAGAGTAGGGAGGTCGATAATTCTGCAAACCTTTGAAGAAAGAGACTCTAAAGATAGTTGAAAGTTCATCTTCGAAAGAAGATAGGGGTTAATTTTATAAGAGAGGAGATACTTATAAAAATAATAGAGTTATAAAGAAAATAAAATAAATTCGAATTTTCCTCCCATAAAAAGCATACAATTAAAATAGCTTAAAATGGGAGGGATTATTTATGTTTTTCGTATTCAACAAGCAAAAAATATATACCTATTTAGTGTCCATTGTAACAGTAGTATTATTATTTTGTGTAGCTGGAAGCTTAAATAATACAAGTAAGGGAGAAAATACCATACAAACAGCAAGTACCACACAAAAATTATTACCAATCTATCATGTACAAACGGAAGAAAAGAAAGTAGCTTTTACTATGAACTGTGCATGGTAACAATTACTTTTGTGATAGAAATCAAGTTAGCTGTCTGAACGAATGTAGCTTACAGATAACTTATGCAACCGAACTTGTGAGGTTGTAAACAATCATAGAAACAGGTTATTTTAGAATATTTAAGTATAAAACAATG
Source organism: Clostridia bacterium (assembly GCA_022792395.1). GTDB lineage: Bacteria > Bacillota > Clostridia > TANB77 > CAG-508 > CAG-269. The sequence continues at coordinate 1,063 of JAAWAX010000042.1, read as the reverse complement.
ATATTGTAAAATTTATATACTTCTCGGTATTCCTACAATTTTGAAAGAAATATCAATCAAAATTTTTTCACAAATTAGTTCAAAAATTTTATCAGATATTTCTAACAAAATTTCCGTTTACATTCGAATTATATAAATTTTAAAATATCATTGTTTTATCTTGTAAAAATATTAAAAAAATATATGAAATTATAAAAAATTATGGTATACTAGGAATATAGGAAAGAGATATAGGAGTTGTAGACTATGAGTGAAAAGATATATACGATTGAAGAAATAAAGAAAATGCTAGAAGAACTTTTAAGAGATAAGCCAGTATATCAAGTAATACTATTTGGTTCTTATGCAAAACAAAAAGCTACAAAAAAAAGCGATGTAGATTTAATAATAGATACAAATTCAGAGTTGAAAGGATTTGCACTATTAAAGTTGATATGCCAAATAGAAGAAAAATTACAAAAAGAAATTGATGGGTTTGAAAAATATGAGATAATAGAAAATTCATTAATCGATAAAGAAATAAAAAAAACAGGAGTTGTTGTATATGAAAAATAAAGAATATATGTCATTAAAAAAGATGATAGAATATATAAATAAAGCATTAATATATACAGAAGGTTATACATTTGAAGTGTTTTGTAAAGATGATAAGACAATTGATGCTACAGTTTTTGCTATTAGCCAAATAGGTGAATTAGTTAAAAACATAAGTAAAGAAACAATGGAAAGAAATCCAAATATAGAGTGGGTTATTATAAAGAATTTAAGAAACAAAATCGTTCATGACTATGAAGGAATAAAGTTAAACTTTATATGGGATATTATAACAAAAGATATCATACAATTAAAAGTGGATTTGGAGAAAATATTGGAAGATAATAATAATTAAAAATCTGTTATGAAAATAACCCAAAAGAATTACTGATTTTAAAGTTAGTAGTTCTTTTTTAGTTAGAAATTGTGAGAGCATAATTTCAAAAAGAAGCGAGGTGAATATTGAAATACATAAATATAAATCAAGAAATGAAATTTAAGTTCTGCCAAGTACCAAGAAAAATTTTAT
>JAAWAX010000007.1 GCA_022792395.1 Clostridia bacterium | reverse complement strand
GTCTACTGGTGTCATTTCAATTAATTCTCTTTGCATTGTATTTCTTAATGCTAAACTTGAAGAAAGTATAGAAATTGTCATAAATAACATTAAACATATAACACTCATACTTACTACCATTGTGTTAATTTTATTGTTAATTTGCCTTAATACAAACATATTCGTGCCTTTTAAATATGTGTTTTTCATTTTTTGAATAATTTGTATAATAAAACCTGATAAAGACCAGAAAATTAATACTGTACTAACGATTCCGAATTAGTATTGGTGGTAATAGTTTATCAGCTGTATTTAAACTGTTGCTATCCGCTGTTACTTTCCAATAAGCATAGCCTAACATTGTTGTAGCAATAATAAATACTAATAGGCAAAGAAATGGATTCTTTATTTTTACTTTTTCATTTTTCTTTTGTGCATTTAATAAGTTGATAAGTTTATATTTTGAAACAGTAAATGTATTGAAGAACATTACTGCCACATACATTACTGCAAAATAAATGCAAGTTTTTATGCAAGCAACCCCAGAAAATACAAACTGAAATTCACTCATATCTGCTTCAAACATTTTTGCAACTAATATTGACATGAATTGTGATGCAAATACTCCTACTATAACTCCAACTGCAAGTGAAATTACTCCAACGAATATTGTTTCCATTAGTATAATTTTAGATATTTGCCTTTTACCCATTCCAAGTGTCATATATATTCCAAATTCTTTTTTTCTTCGGTTTATCAAAAAATTATTAGCATACACAATAAGTAATCCAAGTACAACTGCAACAAATACTGATACAAAACCTAGCATTGTTATCATTAGCTTTATAATTTCTCTTTGTGATTGTGATACTTTTAGCATAGCTTGTTGACTATCAATCGAATTGAACATATAAAAGATTGCTACGCCTAATACTAATGTTAAAAAGTATATGGCGTAATCTTTTATACTTTTTTTCATATTATTAAAAGATAACTTAAATAACATCGTTTAAATCACCTCCAAGAAGTGTTTGCACCTCTATTATCTTCTCAAAAAATTGTTTTCTTGTGTCATTTCCTTTTACTATTTCATTAAAGATTTTTCCATCTTTAATAAATAAAATTCTATTGGCATAACTAGCTGTAAAAGCATCATGTGTAACCATTAAAATAGTAGCATTCATTTTTTGGTTTAAAAATTCAAAATTTTCTAATAATTGTCTAGCTGATTTTGAGTCTAATGCTCCCGTTGGCTCATCTGCTAATACTAATTTTGGGTTTGTTATAATTGCTCTTGCTGATGCAATTCTTTGTTTTTGTCCTCCTGATACTTGGTATGGATATTTTTTAATAATTTCTTTAATTCCTAACTTTTCTGCAATTGCATTTACTCTTTTATCTATTTCTCTTGCATTTACTTTTTGAATGGTTAGTGCTAAAGCTATATTTTCATATGCTGTGAGAGTATCTAATAAATTAAAGTCTTGAAAAATAAATCCTAATTCAACTCTTCTAAATTTATTTAATTTGTTTCCTTTTAGTTTAGTAATATCTTCGCCATTAACTAAAATATGTCCGCTAGTTACCTTGTCTATTGTTGAAATTACATTTAAAAGTGTGCTTTTTCCTGAACCACTTGCTCCCATAATTCCAACAAATTCTCCTTTTTCTACTGTAAAACTAATGTTGTCTATTGCTTTTGTTAGATTTGATTTGTTTCCATAGTATTTCTCTATGTTTTTTACTTCTAATACTTTTTCCATTATCAAAACTCCTTTCCATTTAATATTATTATAAAACATTTTTTTCATAGTTTCTATCGATTTTCATTACACTAACCTTACAATTTTGTAAGATAAAGGATTCGTTTTTTGAATTCATTCTTTTAAGTACTATAGCATAATATAGTTTTATATTTTTCTAATGCTATCATCTGTACAAATAAAATAATATCAATATCTTTTATCATCAATACGGAAGTAGAAATCCACCATCTAAAATTCCATCTTCTAATGTAATGACTAATTTATGATTTTTCTTTAAATCTTCTAACAATTCATTGTCTAATCCAGTTACATATTTTGGATTTATTAATGTTGGTGTAAATCCTAATTTTTCTTTTACTTCTTTTGCAACTTCTTCTCCTATTTGATAGAAATCTCCGAACCGCTAAAATTGCAACTTTTTCTCCTTGTTTTTCTACTTTATATTTATTGATATTGCTATAATCTTTATCTGCTTTTCTTCCATCATTTATTACACCATTTACAGACATTAATATCATTACTGGATGCTCTTTTTCTTCCATAGACCAATCAAGCATTGACATGATAAATTAATCAATTTAACTGATGATAGTAATTTATGTTTTAAACCTATCACACCTAATTTAAAAGCAAATTTAGTACTAGTGTGGAAAAAATATCAAGTCTTTTCTAAAGCTACTCAAAAGTTTTTAGAAGAATTACAAAATAAAATTAATGTAGAAAATTAAAAGATGATTGTGCAAATCATCTTTTTATCTCTTTATCATCATATAGCTTTTAGGATTAAAACCACTAAAAAGTATTGTATATACATCCTTTTAAATTATACAACATCTTTTTTATAAAAATATATATTATATTGTTATAATTCTTTTATAACCCTACAAGGATTGCCTACTGCTACTACATTTGATGGAATATCTTTTGTAACTACACTTCCTGCACCTATTACTGTATTATCTCCTATTGTAACACCAGGCATAACACAAACATTTCCACCAATCCATACATTATTTCCGACTTTAATTGATTTAGCATATTCTAGCCCTTGATTCCTTCTTTCGGCATCTAGAGGATGTCCTGCTGTATAAAAACTACAGTTAGGTGCAATAAATACATTATCTCCAAATTGAACTTTATTACCATCTAGTATAATTAGATTATGGTTAGCATAAAAGTTTTCTCCTACTTCTATATTATAACCATAATCACACATAAAAGGCTGTTCAATATAAAAATTGCCCTTGTATTTTCTTAAGATGTTTTTCATTAGATTTGTTCTATCTTCTATATTCGATGGTCTTATATTATTATATTCAAAACATTTATCTTTTACTTTAATTCTTTCCTTTATAAGCTCTTCATCATAATTAGCATTATATATTTCTCCTGCTAACATTTTATCTTTTTCAGACATAATCTTGTTCCTCCATTTCTAAAAAAACTACTATACATATCTTTATATTTGATATGAAAAGTTCAGCCCAGATTTAATTGTTATTTACTTAAAATCTTCTTATTCCAGCTTTTCTTATTGCATTTTGGACACTTCATATATCTAGTAGTTCCATAATACATAGCAAAATATACTTGTGAATATTTAGGAACATATTTTTAATTCTTATAAATTTAACATTTCATTATAAATTTTATGAATATCATTTTCCTCTCTATATTTATTTTCCATTGGACACATTCCTGTATTGTCTTTATTCTTAATAAACTCTACTTTTTCAAGATATTCATATTGAATCCCATTTTCTTCTAACACAAGAATCGCAAACTTGCTTATTACTTCTGCATAAATTTCCTTTACACCAGCTATCGCTAGAATAGAACTTGCCACTTTTCCAATTACTTTATCTGCTATAACAGCTCCTTTTAAGCTATCTTGATTTTCTTGTAAAATAGCCTTTATATCTTTTATTCTATCTTGATAATATTCTTTTACTTCTCCATTGGCATAGCAAACAACTAATGAAGCATTTTTTTGATGTAAAATCTCTTTTACTTCTTCTAATTTAGTCATCTAAATGAATTCCTTTCTTCATACATTTAGCTATAAATGGTACACAAATTAATTGAATGGCAATTCCTGGTAAGCCTACTTCTATACTTTGTATGACTGATATTCCATAAGTAGGTAATCCTAACCCATTAACTGCTATCCATAATATGCCTGCATAAAGTATTCTTCCCAAAATAATCGTTATCATTAAAGATATATAAGAATTAAATTTTTTATTACATACACTTAATAAGACTGCATAAATAAGAAGTTCGATTAGCATATATGGCAATCTTGCCAAATTAGGCATTCCTGTTAATAAATAGCTACATACAACTGAACTTCCTGCTACAATACTAGCAGATATTGTTCCAAATGTAAGTGCTGCTAATAATACCGCTATGTGCATTGGTAAAAATATTGCTCCACTATTTGCTCCTCCCAGTATATGAAATATTCTTGGCAATAGTATACCTATTCCAGTCAACAGAGCTGTTCCAACTGCATATTTTATTGATTTATGCGATAATAACTCCATTAAACGATTTGATTTTTTCATTGTTTCTATTTTTTCCATCATAACTTTTTATCCCCCTATTTCTCAAAAGTTTTTGCAACTTCTTCTAAATGTTTTCTAATTTTTATATGTTGTGGGCATGCTTTTTCACATTTGCCACATTTTAAACATTCACTTGCTTTCCCATTGTTTTTGGTATGTACTCCATAATAATAATCACTATTCCAGTCATTAAATTGTACCTTGGCATTATAACATGAAAATAAGTCTGGTATGGATATTTTCTTTGGACATTCTGGAACACAGTATCTACATCCTGTACATGGAATTCCACCTAGTTTGTCTAGTATTTTTGTTACTTTATCGATTGCTTCATATTCTTTTTCTTCCAATGGCTTAAATTCTTTCATATAGCTTACATTATCTTTCATTTGAGTTAAATCACTCATTCCAGAAAGAACCTTAAAAACACCTTCATGACTTGCTGCAAAGCGAATTGCATAAGAAGCATAACTAGCATTATTTTCTAAATCATTAAAAATCTTTTTAGCTTCTTCTGGTAATTTTACTAAAGCTCCTCCTTTTACTGGTTCCATAATAAGGATTGGTTTATTATGCTTTCTTGCTACTTCATAAACCTTTTTTCCTTGAACACTAGGAGATTCATAATCGATATAATTAAATTGAATTTGTACAATTTCTATATCTGGTTGTTCTGTTAGTATTTTATCTAATACATCTGCTGTATCATGAAATGACAGTCCTAAATGTTTTATTTTTCCTTCTTTTTTCAATTCTCTTGCCACATTGTAAGCATTGCATTTTTTAAATTTTTCATATATGTCTGCATCTTGTGCATGCATTAAATAATAATCAAAATATTCAACCCCACATGCCTTTAATTGCTCTTCAAATAGAGGTCTAATTTCTTCTTCTTTTGAAAAGAAATGCATGGTTAGTTTGTTTGTTAAAACATATTTATCTCTAGCATATCTTTTTGTTAAACATTCTCTTAAAGCTATTTCACTTTTTCCATCTAAATATCCATGTGCTGTATCAAAATAATTAAATCCTTGCTCTAGATAGTAATCTACCATTCTATTCGTTTCTTCATAATCCACTTCTCCATTATCTTTCATAGGAAGTCTCATACATCCAAATCCTAGTTTTTTCTCCATTATCAATTCTCCTTATAATTATTTTCAATATTTTTTCTTTATGATTCTTCCTCTTCTGTAAAATCTTTTCTTTTTCCAGCTATTATTTCCTCATAAAGTTCTATTTTATAATTTAATCTATCAACTGTTTCATTGATACTTTTTTGCTTTTCTAATAGTTTTTTTCTTTGTCCTTCTAGTAATTGTTTTCTTTTCTTTACTGTGCTTTTTCCCTTTTCTAATAATGTTATATATTCTATTAAAATTTCAATCTCTACTCCTACACTTCTCATGCATTTAATAAATTCAATTCTTTTACAAGTTCCTTCATCGTAATCTCTTATTCCATTTTTGGTTCTGGGAACATTTGATATTAAACCGATTCTTTCATAATATCTTAATGTATCTGGTGTTAGATTATATTCTTTACTTACTTCTGCTATTGTCATTTATATTTCCTCCCTATTTTTTATAACTTATCATATTCTTCATCTGTCACTTTCTCACACCATTCATTACTTGTATGAATTCCTGGAACTTCTACTGCTAAATGGCTAAACCAACTGTCTTTTTTAGCACCATGCCAATGTTTTACATTGGCAGGAATTGTTACAACATCTCCTACTTTCAAACTTTGAGCTTCCTTCCCTTCTTCTTGATACCAACCTTCTCCCTCTATGCATATCAAAATTTGTCCTCCTCCTGAACTTGCATGATGGATATGCCAATTGTTTCTACATTTAGGCTCAAATGTTACATTTGCAATAAATACGGTTTCCTTGGGATTGGTTAATGGCTTTAAATAAGAATTCCCAACAAAATATTGTGCAAAATTTACATTTGGTTCTCCCTTTCCAAAAAAACCGCCATGTTCTATTTTCTTATTATTTTCATCATACATTTTTATCCCTCCTTAATTTTTCTTTATCTATTATATATCATTTAGAGTTAACTCCAAGTCAATAGTTTTTTTGGATCTTTTAAAAAAATTAGATTAGTCCCCCTTTAAAACTAATCTAATTTTCACATTTTTTACTTTTATTATGATTAAATCTTATACTCTTTTTCTAATGTAACTTTCTAATATATCAATACTTTCTTCAACTCCTATTTTTGATGTATCAATACATAGGTCATAATTATTTCTATCTCCCCAAGTTTGAGAAGTAAAATGTTTATAATATTCTGCTCTTTGTTTATCTACTTGCTTAATCTTTTTTTCAGCAGTAGCTATATTAAGATTTTCTAATTTTATCTTTCGATTCGCTTTAAAATCCATATCAGATGAATAAATAAATACTTTTATTACATTTTGTTTATCTTTTAAAATATAATCAGAACATCTTCCTACCATAATAGAATTTTCTCCACTATTATATAGTTCTTCTATTACTTTTGCTTGTTTTAAGAATAGGTTATCTTCTGCACTAATAGGTGAAACTTCATCATTATTTGTAAATACATAATTAGTCGCAAAACTATACCAAAAACTTGATTTTTGCTTTTCATCCACTTTTTCTAACATTGCCATATCGATATTATAATTTTCTGAAACTTTAGCTAAAAGCTCATTATCATAGCATTTTATATTTAATCTTTTGGCTAATTCTTGTCCAATATATTTTCCACCACTACCAAATTCTCTACCAATTGATATCACAAAGTTGTCTTTTGAGTTTTTGATTGTTTTATCTTTGTTACTATTATCTTCTATTATAGTTTCTTTTGCTAATTTACTAATTTTTCTACATTCTACAGTAGCAAATATAACAGTCACAATAAATGCTCCAATATCAGATACGGGACCTGCCCATAACATCGTATATAAGTTACCACATAGTCCAAAGATACATACACCAGGAACTAGTAATATAACATCTCTCATTAAAGATAAAGTCATTGCTTTATATGGTTTATCAATGGATTGTAAGAATATGCAACTTGCCTTTTGAATACAACAAAGTAATATTCCTCCTAGATAAATTCTAAAAGATAGACAAGCATATTCTTGATAAAATGCTAGATTATTTGCATGTCCACCAAATAAACTCACAATAAAGTTTGGTGCAAATTCAAATAACAACATAGATACAAGAACAATAATAATATTGCTAATTATAATTAATTTATACGTTTCTAATACTCTCTTATATTGTTTGGCTCCATAGTTAAATCCTATAATTGGTTGTCCTCCTACCGCAACACCTAGACAGAATGCTAACACAATAGCAAATATCTTAAATACAATTCCGAAGCGCTCCTCCTGCATCTGTTGCATTTTCTCCGCCTATCGTTCCTACAACATTATTGGCTACAATGGTAATAATAGCAATTGACATTTGCGTAATTAAGCTTGAGATACCAAGTTTTAAAAGTTTTCCTAATACCTTGGTGTCAATTACAAAACTTTCTTTGGCTAGTTTCATTAATTTTGGTTTTCTAAAATAAAGTGCACATAAACAAGCTGATACAATTTGTCCTGCTATCGTTGCAATTGCTGCTCCTTGTACTCCTAAATCAAATACAAAAATAAGAATTGGGTCAAAGATTAGGTTAATAATTGCTCCCACTATCGTTGAAATCATTGAATAACCAGGTGCTCCACTTGCACGAATAATAGATGCCATTGCGGATGCAAACATATAAAAAGGTGTACCACATAAAATAATGGTATAATATTGCTCTGTAAATAGTTTACATCTTTCATCATATCCGTTCACACCTAGTACATTAAGTATTGGCTTCATAAAAACAAAGCCAGCAATTACTAAAATAATGCTAAATAGAATAACTGTAATAATTGCGTTTCCAACACTTTTGTTACTAGTTTTTTCATCTTTGGCTCCGAAGTGAAATACTAAATAGTGCTACACATCCATCTCCAATTAGCTGAGCAAGTGCTAATGCTACAACTGTAAATGGAAATACTAAAGTAGTTGCCATAATTCCTGCTGTTCCTGCACCACTGTTTCCTATAAATATTTGATCCACTATATTATAAAGAGCACTTACTAACATGGCAAGTACACAAGGGATTGAAAATTTAATTAATAATTTTTTAATTGGTGCAGTTGTTAAATAAAAATTTTCGTTCGATTCATTCATAAATCTAATACCTCCTTAAATTTTAGACAAAACAAAATAAATAGAAAAATATTTTTCCTATTCCATAAAAAATAGCGTAGAAACCCATTTGTCGGATTTCTACGCTTTCTTTTGCTGTCCATGACTTTTCCATTATATAAATTTTTTGTTATTTTGTCAAGAACAGAAATATAATTTTTTGTAAAAAATTCATCTATATCATTTTATTTATATAAAACTCCTTTTCAAAGAATTCCATATATATTATTCTTTCTTTTTTCTTGGTTTTGGAAGTGGTGTTACTTTCTCAAGTTCTGTTATTACTGCTTTACAAAATGCTATATCATCAATGTCTAATATGTAATGTTCTTTCGCTCCTTTATAAGGATATCCTGTCTGTTCATCTTTCATCATTTCTTCCATACAATCTAACTTCTTTACATAAGGTACATTATCACAAACTATAATAACTGGCTTGTTATTTACATATACCATAAATTCTCCAAACATTTTCTTATATCGTATTTCGCCTACTCCCTTTATTTGTTCACATACATATTCTATGTATTCATTGCTTGTTGCCATTTTTATACTCCCTTTCTACTATTTGGGCTATGCCATCTGCTATTGCTTTTGCATAATCCTCTCTATTATTATCTAACAACTCATTATCTTTTTCATCTGTTATAAACCCTAATTCAATTAAGCAGCTAGGCATATTGGTATTTTTTAAAACATAATAGTCCGAATTTTCTCCATTTATTGTACCATATTTAATTCCTCTGTCTTTTTGAATTTCAGTTTCTTGTAATTTAGTCATGATAGAATTTGCCAGTTCCGAATCTTCTTCTCTTTTTTGGCTATTGCACCATATTTCTATACCATTTCCTGTTTCTGCACTATTTCTATGTATCGATACAAATATTTCCGCATTTTTTCTATTGGCTATGTTACATCTTTCTTCTAAACTAACAGAGTTATCTTTTTTTCTAGTCATAACAACTTTTATGTCTTTCTTTTTCAGATATTTTTTTACTAGGTTGGCAACTGTTAAATTATCATCTTTTTCATATCTTTTTTCCAATATTGCCCCTACATCATCTCCCCCATGTCCTGCATCAATGCAAACTACTATTTTGTTGCTATCTTGTACTAGCATTATAATAATGATTATTACTAATACTACTATGATAGATAGTATTAAAAATTTTATATTCTTCCTCATAAAATTTTCTCCTCCATTTATTATTCTATCACTTGTTCCTTCTTTTGTATATGTTTTTTGAGGAATTTTAGTGTAAGTTATGATACATAAAAGTTACAATTTACAGCTGTTAATTTTTATACTAAATTTATTATATTTTTATTTAATCTGTGAATTGTAACACATGAAAGAAGCAGTTATTATAACTACTTCCTTTTCTTTATCTTTCTAATTCAATGATTATTTCCTCTCCTTTATTGGTAAAAATATGAACAGTAATTTCATCGGTTGCATCATAAGTTGTCAAATTAAAAGTCTGATAATAATCAATTACATTTTCTGGTGATAAACTAGAACCTCCATCTCCATCTGACCTTGCAGATGGTTCAAATCTTTTTCCATCTGATGTTTCTACATATTCTTTTTGAAGTGGTATTATATCATAAATACTCTTTGGATTTTGTGTATGAATTAGTTCATAATCGATTTTATCTGTTGTTGTTGTCATTTCAATTCTGAATGCTGTATTCGATAAAATCGCTTTGGTTAATTGTGTTTTTTCATCATTACAATTCTTTACTTTATAGATGATTGTCTCTCTTTTATAGAATTCTTCTGGTACATCTACTTCAAAGTTCCAATTCCCTTCATAATATTTGTAATGTGGCATCTGTTTTTCTTCATCATATCTTGAAATTCTTATTTTTGTAAATTGAATACTTAAATGTTTACTTTTTGGAAATAATTCTGGATTTCCTGTAGCTGCTAATGATAATTTAAATTGATTATCACTTATTTTTTCTGGTAAAAAACTATAACCACCTTGGTAATGGCCTTCTTTCTCTATTTCTTCTATTGATTTTCCTTGCATCTCCATAGTATGCGTATCAAATACAATTTTTCCTGTCTCATCTACAATTTTTAAATCCTCCAATTCTGCCCATTCAAATTCATCTATATCATATTTTTCATCTAATGTGACACGAAAATTCATAGCAAAATTAAAATCATCCATAATTAACGAATCTACACTAATTTCTATTCCTTCTGCACTTTGTGTTTCTGTTTGTATTTCTAATAGATACCCATTATTGATAGCAATATCAACGCCATCACTTGTATTGGCACCAAATAGATTTTTAATAAAATTTCCAATATCTTTTGCAAACACTCCTCCCGTAATTAAAATGATAATGGAACAAGCTACTGCTACTACTTTAAATACATTTTTTCTTGTGCTTTTCATATTTTTTCTTTCCTCCTCGTAAAATTCAGATATAGCAATCTTTAGTTTTACATTTTCGAGGATTTCTTTTTCTTTTTTATACATCACTATATCCTCCTTTTTCTAAATCTTGTTTTATTCTTTTTCTGATTCTGTATAGCCTTGTTTTTACATTGAATTCTGACACATTTAGTATTTGTGCTATTTCTTTTATCTTTTTACCACCATAATAATATAATTTAAAAATCTTAATATCTTCTTCTTTCATTTGTTCTAGTACTTCTCTTATCTTATCTATTTTTTCTCTTCTTTCATACAACATATCTGTATTTTTTATATCATAAATTGTATTTTCATAATCTTGAATATCATAGTTAATAGACAATACTCTACTTTTTTCTTTTATTAAATTTTTGATAATCCCTGCTAGATAAGAACTTAACATTTTATCATCTTCTAGTTTGTCTTTATTTTTCCACAGAATAAAGAAAGTATCTAATAGTATTTCTTCTTTGTCTTCTTTTGTTAAATAATGATTTGTCATGTTTTCTATGATTTTAGAAAGGTAATTACTATATTCATTTACTATTTTTTCTAAATCTAATTCGTTATTATTTTTATATTCTTTTATTTCATTTCCTTTTTTCACTTTAGATCTAAACTCCTTATTTGTTTTAAGATATCTTACATTCCTATATTGATAAAAAATAGAAAAAGGTAACAGTTTTTATAAAAATTACACCACCACTTTTGCAATAATTGCTTAAGTGGTGGTGTAATCCTTTCATCTGCAAGTTACTTTTTTCTTCTTTTTCCTTCACAGTCAAGCAGCAGAGCTACTCGTTCCTCGTTGCCCTCTTCTCCTTTTATCGGAAAGCATAAATCTGGCTATTGCATTTTCTTTTCATATGCTTTACGTTTTTCTTTTCTCATTCGTTTTCTACTCTTGATGATAGCTTGATATCCATAAATCCATACCATCAACCAAACTAAAATGATTAAAGTAATTTTACTCTTCAAAATTTGCGTAACAATCCCAAATTGATTGATTTTAAATTGATATTTTCCTTCTATTTGATTATATGTTATTTTTTCTTTATCCTCTGTACGATTATTATCTCCTTTGGTTCTATATTTTTTAATACCATTCTCTTCTATTATTTCTACAATCCTATGTGTTACGTTGGTTTCTTCTTGTGTCGTAAAAGAAATAATGTCATTTACTTGAATTTCTTCTTCTGGTACTTCTTTTACAAATATAGCATCTTGTTTTCTTATGGTTGGTTCCATACTTCCAGATACAATCACAAAACTTTTATATCCAAAAAAATCTGGTGTTTTATTGGGATTGATAAATGATTTTATAATGAGTGTAAAATTAAATATTATCATTGGTATAAGAATGATATATAAAATTACACTTATGACTTTTCCTATTGAATGTATTCTTTGGTTTTCCTTTTGAACTTTATCAATTGTGTACATTCTCTCTCCTTTTCCTATATTTTCTTTTGTTATTTTAACATATTTTTACATTTTTAACAAGTTACATTTGTTTTAGTTTTTCTTCTAATTTTATATAAATATTTTCCTTCATCCATGCTTCTCTTGATACATTCATTATTTCTTCTATTGGAACCCATTGTACTCCACTATTTTCATCTTCTTTGCTATGTAATACCTCTTTTTCATCTACTTCTAAAAGATAAGTTAGATTTAAATGAATATGAGAAGACACATAATTTCCTCTTTTTATATGGCCATCTACAGTTAGCACTTCTAATGAAAAGATTTCTTCTTTAAGTGGTCTTACCTTTTTCACTCCAGTTTCTTCTTTCAATTCTTTAATAGCTACTTTTAATAAATCTGCTTCCCCATCGCTATGTCCACCTGTCCATGTCCAAGATTGGTAAATATTATGATAAACCATTAATACTTTTGTTCTTTCTTGATTCACAGCCCAAGTAGATGCTGTAAAATGAGCAAATTCATTCTCTCTTACCAATATATTATCGAATGTATCTATGTATTTTAGCATAGTTTGTTTGTCTTTTTGTTCTTGTTCATTATATGGTTTATAATTTTCTATGTTTGTTCTTAAATCCTTCAAATTCATATTCTTCCTCTTTTTCTATACAATAAGAAGTTTTTAAAAGCTTTTTACATCTTTATTATTTTTTCCCATGGTAAATTTTCTTTTCCAAAATGTCCATAATTTGTAGTTTGTGAATAAATTGGTTGTCTTAAATTTAAATATTTTATAATACCATCTGGTGTTAAATCAAATTTTTCTTTAATTAGTTCTACTAATTCTTCCTCGGTTTTACTACTTGTTCCAAAGGTATCCACACATATTGATAATGGTTCTTCCATCCCAATTGCATATGATACTTGTATTTCACATTTTTTAGCATAGCCATTTGCCACAATGTTTTTAGCAATATGTCTCATCATGTAAGCACTACTACGGTCTACTTTACTAGGGTCTTTTCCAGAAAAAGCTCCTCCTCCATGTCGTGCATATCCACCATAAGTATCTACTATGATTTTTCTTCCAGTTAAACCTGTATCTCCTAATGGTCCTCCTATTACAAATCTTCCTGTTGGATTAATATAAATATTCGTATTTTCATCTATCATATTTTCTGGTACTGTTTGTTTAATTACTTTTTCAATTACATCTTTTTTTAATTGTTCTTGTTCTATTTCAGCTTCATGTTGTGTTGATATTAATATGGTCTCAATTCTTTTTGGTTTATTATCTTCATATTCTACTGTTACTTGTGTTTTTCCATCTGGTCTTAAATATGGAATTATTTTTTCTTTGCGTACATTTGTTAATTTTTTAGATAATTTATGTGCCATACTAATAGCATAAGGCATGTAGTTTTCCGTTTCATCTGAAGCATAGCCAAACATAATTCCTTGGTCTCCTGCTCCTCCTACATCTACTCCCATTGCTATATCTGGACTTTGTTTCGTAATATTAATATCAATTTGACAAGTCTTATAATCAATGTCGATATCGGCATCTCCATATCCAATATTTTTTATGGTTTCTCTTACTATTTTTTCGTAATCAATCTCTCCTTTAAAAGTGATTTGCCCTGCTAAAGTAATTCGATTACTAGAAGCAAATGTTTCTACTGCCACTCTAGCATTTTTGTCTTGTTCTATGCATTTATCTAATATACTATCTGATATCGTATCACATAATTTATCTGGATGTCCTTCTGTTACACTTTCAGATGTAAAATAATATTTTCTCATTTTTTTCTCCTCTTTTAAGCAATTTTTCTATTTTTAATACCTATTATTATGACATTGTTTGCAAAAATTGTCAATATATAAGAGATTTTAAATCCCCAGATTCAAAATCTCTTTTAATCTCTCTTCTTTTTTAGTTAAATATAAATATCCAATTAAAGCTTCGTATGCTGTAGCATATCGATATTCTTGTACATTTGCATTTTTAGGTAAATGATGACTTTCTGCATTTCTACCACGCCTTACAATATCTTTTTCTTCCTCTGTCAATTGGTCTTGTATTTTTTCAAGAAGTTTTGCTTGGCTTTTTGCTTTTACATATTTAATGGTTTCCATATGTAATTTATGTGGTTTTAAATTTGTATTATTTACCAGATTGGTTCTTATATATAAATCATATACACAATCTCCTATGTATGCCCATGTTAGTGGTGATAATAAATTAATTTCTTCTTCTGGTCTGCTTAAATTTATCCATTTTTCCATTTGCTACTCCCTTTTTATTAAAATTTATTCCTTTTATCAGCAATTATAATGCTTTTTCTGTAACATCAATTTCGATTTTTTTAGAAGACATTCTCAATAGGACATTCAATTGTAATTTTTCCGATAATACCATTTTTAAATTCATCTAATAGAATTCTTGCTGTTTTTTCTTCATCTATATTTCCTCCTGAAATAATACATCCTCTTTTTCTTCCTATTGCAAGCATAATCTCATAAATATTTTCATTTTCTGGTTGTTCTTGCTTCATTTTTTCTTCTATAAATTCTTCTGTTATTTTGTATCTTTCACATAGTTTTGTTTTGTGATTCTCAATCAAAAATTTTGTTAGATAATAAGCAATATCTACTCTTTCTAAAATATCTTCTTTAATGGTTCCCGTAAAAGCTAAATTTAATGCTACTTCTTCACTTTCAAATTTTGGCCATAGTACACCTGGTGTATCTAATAATTCTATTTTTTCATTAATTCGTATCCATTGCTTTTGTTTGGTTACTCCTGGCTTATTTCCTACTCCTGCTGTTGTTCTTTTTGAAATTCGATTAATAAAAGAAGATTTACCTACATTTGGAATTCCTAGTATCATTGCTCTTATTTTTCTTCCAATTCTTCCTTTGTCAGCATGTTGCTGTAAATCTAAATTCATGATTTCTTCTATTTTTCGAATACATGGTTCTATTCCTTTTCCAGAGTTTGAGTCTGTTAATACTGCTGGTATGCCTCTTTTTTCAAAATATCGTAACCATAATTGATTTTGCTTTTCATCTGCTAAATCACATTTGTTTAATACTACTATTTTTTTCTTTCCTTTGATGATATTGGCTATGTCTGGATTTTGGCTAGAAATTGGTATTCTTGCATCTAGTAGTTCTATTACGATATCAATTATTTTTAAGTCGCTTTCGATTTGTTTTCTTGTTTTTGCCATGTGTCCTGGATACCAGTTGATATTGGTTTTTGTTGAATTTTCATTATTCATTTTCTTCACCTACATTATTACTTTCTTCCACTAATAAATCAAAATCAGATTTATATAATTTGTCTTGTGTTATTCTATAACGCTAAAATTCTGTTAATGCTTTATCATTTGTTGCCCATCTTCTAAATTGGGTTGCTCTTAATGAATTGACCCTATATCCTACAGAAATTATAGCATCTAAATTATAATAATCTGTTTTATAGTTTTTGCCATCTTCTGCAGTATGTTCCATTTTGGAACATACTGCACTTTTATCCAACTCCTGTTCTTTAAATATATTAGTTAAATGTTTTGTAATCGCTGGTCTTTGAACATCAAAAAGCTCTGCAATTGCTTTTTGTGTCATCCATAAGGTTTCTTTATCATATCTTACTTGAATACCTTTATCTTTTTCTTGAACTTTAAAGGTAATAAATTCTTCTGCACTACTTCTAATCATTAAATCTTTAGCCATACAATATCATCTCCCTTCAATTTTTAGTAAAATGTGTAATATCTTTTCAATTTGATACAAATATTTCGGTATCAATCAAACGTAATCTATCAAACCAAGCTTTAATCCCTGAAACAATTGCTCCTACTGGAACATTATCTTTTACTCCTAACTTTATTTATTTTCTGTAATAAATAAAAACTATATATTTTCAAGTATTATATCACATTTATTAATTTTCATAAAGTCTAATTTTATATTTTGAGCAAATAGTTATAACTTTACTTTTTACCTAAAACATATTATAATAGGTATAACACACCTGTACTACAGTTAAGGAGGATTCAATCATGAAACAAAGATTGCGGAACACACTAGTCATCGTTGCAATGGTAATTCTTATACCAATAGCAACTTCTACCATTCAAAAGCATGCTACCAATCAATTGGAAGTCTCAAGTGAAGAAACGGTTACCGTTTCACCAGTGAGATTTTTCTTATTGAGAAGTACACCATTAAAAACTTTTTCACCTGATGGATACTACGTTTCAGATGAATTCGAGATTTATGGTCTGGTCGAAGAAGTAGCTTTAGAGAAAGATGATATTTCTGAATTTACAGTCTATGATGAATTCGGAAATAAAATTGCTTCCATTGATAAGGAAGATGTTGATGAAATGCTCATCTGTAATAAAGTTAAGACACAGCTTGTTATTCGACCAAATGAACCGTAATGGGTTTAGGGGAAGCACTTGCTTCCCCTTTAACCTTGCAACTTATAAAATTCCATTCTATCTGCATTACATCATTCTATAATTATTTTTATCAGCTCTTTCATCCATTTTTCTATCAAACTGTTCATTTTTATAAAACCAATCTGTTTTATTGTCTTTTGGATTTGCTTTTCTATTTTTGTCCAATAATAAATCAAATAATACTGCTACTGGTATAGCAATTCCAATTAGTGATATAAAGGCATTTAAGTATATTCCCATGTTAGAACTAGTTATATTACTAGTATCTGTAATTAATGTAGTTATGCCAACCATTAAATCTGTTCCAAAATACATACCATAAGCTAATAAATAAATGAAAGCACCTATCATTTTTCTTTTTATAATTAATATCATGCACACTAATACAACAAACAACAATATTATTTCCATTGTTTGATTGGTTGGTACAATTCCTCCAAAGTCTATCCCTAATTCATAAGTAAACGCTACTATAATTCTTAATATCCAAAACATTGCCATAAACATAACTAACATCCATGTTGAAAAGTTTTTCATTTGTTTTTCCTCCCTCTTACATATTTATATCTTTTATTGTTTCTAATGCATATCCCTCTTTATTCTCAATAGCATCCAATATATCAAAAATTCTATCTGGAAATCTTAAATTTTCTCTTTCCATATTTCTTATCTCTTGGATAGTCATCCATTTTTTCTCCATAATCTCATCTTTTTTTATAATCTCATTTTCCTCTAATATTTCAGAAAGAAAATGAATTACAAGAATTTCGTTTTTAACATCATGTATGATTGGTAACAAACTCTTTAGTTTAACTGTGCATCCTGTTTCTTCAAAAGTCTCTCTCAATGCACCTTCTTATATGGTTTCTCCTTTTTCTAAATGTCCTGCTGAAAAACTCCATTTTCCAATGCATTCTTTCTTGGCTTCTTTTATCATTAATATCTTGTTCTCTCTTTTTATGATAGAACCTACAATAATTACCATAAGAATTAATCCTTTCTTCATTTTTATAATTTGAATCCATATTTTCTATCAACCAATAATATAAAAAAGAAAGACAGAAAAATCCTGTCTTTTACTCTATTTCTAATCTACAAAATCAAAATCATCTTTGAATTTTTCTTTAAATATTTCAAATACTTTGTTCAATATTTCTTCATCTTCAATGCTTACATAAGATTCTTCATCTGCATCTTCATCATCTGTATCTTCTACTTTTAATATTACCACTTCTCCTTCTTCCTCTTCTCCTTCTTCTGTAACTGGTAATAATACTACATATTCTTCATCATCTAATTCTACTAAATCTAAAAATTCAAATTTTACTTCATTTCCTTCTTCATCATTTAATACTACTATGTTATCTAATTCTTCTCCTTCAAAGTTTTCTTCCATTCTTTTTCTCCTTTCAATTTTTATCATTATATTTGATATTTAATATAATAACCTATTTTAATCTATTATGCAATCTATTTAACTTTATTTAAATAAGTTTCTAAAATATATGTTGCAGATATAGTATCTACTATATTTTTCTTTTTATTCTTATTGACATCTAAAAAATTCATCGTTTTATGGGCTTCTACTGTTGTTAGTCTTTCATCAACTGTTTCTATTTTTATCTTATTATATTTACATTTTAATTTATGGATAAATTCTTCTGTTATCTTGGCTCTTTCTGATATCGTTCCATTCATATTGAGTGGCATTCCCACTACTATGGTATCTACTTCATATTGTTCTAAAATTTCATCTAGTCTTCTTAAAATTATTTTATCAGAACCATTTCTTTGTATGGTTTCTAGTCCTTGTGCTGTAATATTCAAACCATCTGTAATAGCCACTCCTACTCTAGCTTCTCCATAATCAATACCTAACATTCTCATATTATTCTTCATCTAATCCAATATAATCTTTTACCATTTTTTCTAATAATTCATCTCTTTCAATGGACCTTATTTTATTTCTAGCATCATTATGACTAGTAATATAAGTTGGATCACCAGATAAAATGTATCCTACAATTTGATTGATTGGATTATATCCCTTTTCTACTAATGATTCATATACTTCTTTTAGAATTTCTCTACATTTTAAGTTTTCTTCTCTTTCGACTTTGAAATGCATTGTTTTGTCAAATTCCATGCTTGCTCCTCCTTTTATATATTGGTTATATCGCTTTCTGTCATTTCTGCATTATCTAAATATTCTTCTTGCTTTTTCAATACTTCTTCTAATGCTGTACCTTTGTAATAAGATGATATAACAAAATTTAATTTTGGTATTGCTCTGTCTTTGCATTCTGCTCCTCTTGAAGCTTTACCAGGTAGTCTGGCTTCTAAATTCAATGCTTGTCTTTCCTCATTCGTTAATTCAATTGGTGTAGTTTCTATCTTTTCTTTTATTTCATTTAAAAAGTCTGCTACTCCATTCGTTTCTACTCCTGAAAATGCAATCACGAATTTTGGTCCCATATATCTTACAAATACATAATCTTCTGATATATTTTCAGCAATATATTCACTAATTTTTGTAATTACTTTATTTCCTAATTCTCTACAATATTCTCGATTAATTTCTTGAATATTTATTATTTTAAACATACATATGGTAGAAATTGTATATTGGTCAATTATTTTCTTTCCTTCACCATATAAATATTCTTCTGAATATAGTCCTGTAAATAAATCTTTTCTTACAATAGATTCTAGTGTTTTTTGATGTACTACTGTTTTTAATACAGAAACAATATTTTCTTTAATAACCTCTAATACAGTAGTGTCTACATTATCAAAGTCATGTGGTGTTCCACTTTCTATAATCCAATATCCGATATATACATTATCAATATAAAGAGGGAAAAATATAGCTGATTTTGCTCTTCCAAATTCCATTTCTTGATATGGTAATCTTTCATTTTCATTGTTAACCGTTACATATTTAGGTGTTGCTGATTGTATACTATCTTTGAACATATCAACATTTTGTAGAGCACGTAAAGCATTCCAATGTTTTTGATCTACATTAGAAGCTTTTACTTGATATTCTGCTCCATCAAATACCACAATTGTTGAATATTTAATTTCATACCTTTCGATTAATATATCATTAATCTTTTTTATTTTTTCTTCTACTGTTGATGTCTCTCCTATGGCATTCATAAAATCTTGTACAACATATAGATTTGTAATTTTTTGGTTCATGTTCTTAAATTTTTGTATTTTTTTATGGATGGTTACATTATAAGCAACTAGTCCAAATACGATTAAGACTAAAATTATCACAACTGCTATTATCAAAATTTGTTCCCCTCCTCTATATTTAGGTTTATTAAATCCTTGTTTATTACAATATATCTTTAGAAGTTTTTCATTTTGTTTAATGTATCATTCATACTAGAAGAAAAATTACTGCCTCCATTTGCTCCAGTTGATGGTGCTTGATAGTTTCGATTGTTTTTAGAGCCTACTGTTACAATTGGATATATCATATTTCCTAATTCTCTTAAAGTCTGTAAAAACACTTTTGAGTATCCTTTTTGCGAAATTTCACATTCAATAATTCCTTCTAAATATTTGATATAAGTTTCTTCTTCAAATGGTATAGAAACATATTTAATCCTATCACGATCAAATAATTCTGTCATAAATGACATCGATGGATCATTATAAAATGCCATTCCTCCAATGATTGTTGCTGGTTTGATTCCTCTGATTTTTACCACTTTATTTAAGACAATTCTTAATTTTCTTTCATCTAAAATATTTTTTGCTTTTAGTTCTTTCAAAAATGCTGTTAATGGTTGTATAGTTAGAATGTCCATACTTTGTATTAAATACGTTTCTTGTGATTGTTTAAAATAACCAAGTGGCGTGTTAAAGTCTGTATCAATTAATATTAAAGAATGTTTTTGTAATAAAGCTTCTAATATTTTATCTACATGATAAATACTATCTTCCTCATCTGGTAATGAAGTATATACGGTAAGATTTTTATTAACACTAATTCCATTGGCTACTCCTTGTGAAAGTTGTTTTATACTATAAGTAGCTATTTCTCTTAAATTTTCTTCATTTTTTGTGTAAATGTAATAAGAATTTCTATTTTTCGTTGTATCTAGAATTGCAACATTTATCCCAATAGATGATAGTAATTCTGCTACATTATTAACAATAAATGATGTTCCATTTTTACTAGTTCCTACGAAAGTAACAATTTTTTTGTCTGGTGTTAATAAATTTGATAAATCTATTTCTTCATATTCTTCTTGTTTCCTCATAGTTGATACTTTTATATTTCCTTGTGAATAAGAATTTACATGATAGTTATTTTCATCCAATGGTTTTTGTTGAGTCTCTACATTTGTAAATCCTGATAGGAAACTATCTTCTGCTTCTTTTGGTTTTGGTGGTTGTAATTTTGGTTCTGCCATTTCTAATCCTGGTAATACCATTTCTTCTTCTGGTTCTTCATCATCAAATCCTGGTAAAAAGGCTTCTTGTTGTGCAACTTCTTCTACTGGTTCTGTTTCTATTACTTTCTCTTGTTGAGGCATTTGATTCATTGGAAGTGTTGGTGCTTCTTCTTGCGTATCTACTTCTGTAAATCCTGGTAAGAAATTTTCTTCTGGTTCTTCTATTTTTGGTTCTGGTTGTTTTTGTTCAGTTATTTCTGGCTCTGTCGTTTCTAACCCTGGTAATACCATTTCTTCTTGTTTCGCTACTACTTCTTGTGTTGGTAGTGGATTTTTTCTTGGTCTTCCTCTTCCTCTTTTTGGTTTTTCTGTTTGTTCTGTTGGTAGTGGATTTTTTCTTGGTCTTCCTCTTCCTCTTTTTACTGGTTGTACAGGTTCTGGTACAACTACTTCTGTTTCCACCTCATCTTCTAATCCTTCTACAATTGGTTCTTGTTCTATTTTTTCTTCTACTACTGGTGTTGCTACTTCTTTTATTGCTTCTTCTAATTGTGCAATTGATTGTTGTTCTCCTATTTTTGACTTGGTTGGCTCTTGCTCAAAATCTTCAAAGTCATCTAATCCTTCTATGACAGGAGTAGATGGTTCTACTTTTGGTGTTTCTTGCCTAATAGATTCTGACCTTGTTTCAAATTCTACTACTTCATCCTCTTCTGGTTCGTAAGTTTTAGCTGGTTGTTCTACTGGTCTATGTTTTGCTAGTTTTTTCATACTGCTCATATTAACAGCAGATGGTATTACAACTGGTTTGGAAAGTACCGTGTCTTTATTTTTTGATTTCAATAATATTTCGCTTGGTCCATCTTCATCTGTGTCATTTTTATTTTTTCTTAATGTATCTGAAATAGCATTGTTAAACGACATAATTTGTTGATATTTAGGTGACTTTTCTTCTAATACTGCTCTTACATTTAATGGTAAGAATTTTGTGATAATTCTTAACTGTGTATCATTATATTGAGCAGCTATATTATTAAAACTATCAATATATCTGTCTTCATTTTTTCCTAATCTTTTATAGTGAGCAACAATGTTTTGAATCTCCATTTCGCTAACATCATTCTCATTTTCTGCTTGATAACCCACATCCTCTGTATCTATTTTATAATAAGCCTTGGCTTCTTTTTTGGTACGTGGTCTATTGATTAATTTGCAAACTTCATCTACACTTCTATCGGTTCCAATGATAGCATCATAAATTCCAATTCCAAACAATTTAACTAACATAGGCTCTGTTTTTGTTCTTCTATCGGAACAAATTAAAATAATGGGCGTATCATTTCCTTTTACATTAGATGCTTCATCACTAATACTATCTAATTTTTCAAAAATAAATTTATCAATTTGGTCATATTGTGTATGTGTAAATGCTTCTAAATCTTCACTTATTACAATTCTGTCATAAGTTTTATCTTTTTGTAATTCCTTTAATATTGCGTTAAAGTAATATACGTTCTTATAGGAAATAATTTGTTTATATTCCTTTTGATATTTTTTTACGATTGATTCTGATATCTCTTCATTACTTACAGCAAATAAGACTTTCATTTGTTACCCCCTTCCAAATTTTACAAACACTGCAAAAGCTAGTGGTAAAATCTGGCATATTATTAAAAGTGTGACACAAGTGACAATAAATGCCATACCCCTTTCTAATGTGTCTAATTTTCTAATACCAATTACATATTGATGAATTGCACCTACTGCAATTCCCAAAAAACATACTGGTATACTATAAATTCGAACAATGTTTAAAATATAAGCAACCGTTCCATAAGTATCTGAACCATATTTTGCTTTATAATCTTCTAATGAATGAACGGCATTGTCTTTGATTTCAACAATTTTACTTTCTGTTCTATCATCAATTGCTTTGTCTTCTGCATAACTTCTACTACTTATAAAAAATATTCCAATTACTAGCATAATAATAGTAACAATTATGATTCCTTTTTTCATATTTTAGCCCCTTTCTGAAGTCTTTTCTTTGTTATTTTTTCTCTTTTACTCACTCATGCTATTATATAATACAATAAATCATAAAAAATAGCAAGAATTTTTTTACAATTTATTATATAAATATTTCATTTGGTTATATACTCCATTAGCCCAATTCTTATCAGTTGCATATCTTGTATTAATACCACTTAAAGTTGCTCCATTATAATAAGTTCCTACCGCTTGTTCTCCTCCATATATACTTGTCCCTTTTGGATTGATATAATATTTTACAAATACTCTTGCAATTAAATCAATACTTTCTGAATAATCTGAAAAACTATAAGCCCCATTATAAGGATTGGAATCATAAGCTCCATAGCCAAATAAGTTATTCTTATCTCTAGCAATTTTTGAAGTTCCCCAACTACTTTCGTGAATGCCCACTGCTGCCACGAAAACACCATTAATGTTGTATTGTTTTTCTATGTAATAGAAATATTCTGCATTATTTGTAAATATTTTATTGGTATCTTTACTGTCTGATAAAATCTTTTTGAATTGTTCTAAAGTCAATCCACTTGGTTTGTTTAATGCCATATCAAAACTTAAACCAGCTATCAATTTTTCTTTACTTTGTGCTGTTGTAGTAGCATTACCAGTTTCTTGTTTATTATTATCTAAATAGGTGGTACTTTCTGCTTTTACATATCCAATGGTACTTCCACTTAAAATTTTATACCACTCTTTTTGTATTTCTAATACTTTTAATGAATTTCCTTTGGTTAAGGTAGCTATTTTTTGTGCTTGTTCATTTGGTTCTACCATAACTGATAATCGATCTGATGTTACATATAAGGTATCGCCTACTTTTACTTTATAATTACTAGTATAATTTCCAGTACCAATTTCAACAATTTTATTTACTGATGCTTTTGTTACTTTCGATGCAATTTGTTCTTCATTTACTAATTCCTCTTCTTGATAAGTTCTTTTGATGGTAATCTCTTGTTTTCCTTCTCTTCCTTCTTGAATTACCTGCATTTGTCCTTTTGGTAAACTTATGTTATTTTGATATTTTGTTACATATTCTAATGTTGTTTCCTCTATACTATATTCTTCTCTTTTTCCTTCTGGGTTATTTTGTTCTATGATTTTTTCTATCTCTATCTCTTTTGCTTCACTTATTTTAGTTTCTTCTACTTTTGCTATTGTCTCTGAAGCATATACATTACCTCTTGCAAAGTAATAGTTATAAAATATTACCATATACAATAAACTAATAATAAAAGCTAAAAAAGTAATGATGTTTTTTAGCGTAATTTTCAAATTTCTCTTTTTATCTTTGGCTCTCATTTATCTTTTCCCTTCTTTAGTTTCTTAACTACTATCATTTTACTATTTCTCTACTTTTTTGTCAATGAATAAATTGTGGTAAAGCAAAATACTTGCATTTATTCCCATTTTATACTATGATATACATATTCTATTAGGAGGATTTAATATGGACAAGAAAAAAAAGATTTTAACGATTATCGTTTTTATGCTATTTATCATTGTGTTTGTACTAGCTTATTTATTATTTCAAAAATATGTTATTAAAAGCAATTTCGAAAGAGAAATCTTACCTTTTGCTAACAAAAATGATAAAACCGTTTTTCAAGTAAACAAAATTGTTCTTTTTAGTAACTGTGATGCCAAAAACAAAACTGGTTCTAGTACTAATTTTACAATTGAAAATCTTTATCAATATACTGATATGGCTATTTTCATCAATAATTCTTCTACCGAAGAAAAAACTTTAGAAAATACTTTTAAAAAAGTAAGCATTCAGAACATTCAATATCCTACTCTTCCAGAATTAGGTGAACCCAAGTTATATTTTAAAGGATTGAATCAATTTTCTAAAAGTGATTTAGTAACCGAAAATGAGATACATGACACTTTGGATTTTGCCGTTACATCCGAAAATGAAGCTAATTTAGATACTCCTATTTTATACAATAATTTAGCTAATCCTATTACACTTAGCTTTGTGAATCAAAATATTAAGTCAGACTATACTTTAACAGATACATCTACTCCTATTACTTATGACGGTACACTTTTAAAAAGATGTAATGTTGCTTTAAGTTCTATTGCTTGTAAACTTTCTTTTGATATTTGTATTACAAATAATTTAGAGGAAGAGTTTAAAACCACTGTATTTGTTAATATCCCTTTAGAGACACAAGAAAAGTCTATTTATGATGGAAATGTTAATGTAACACAAAATACGAATTTTATGTTTTACCGCTATAAATAATGAAAGATTTTTTATATGGTAAAAGCCCCACTCGTACAAACTGTACTTGTGGGGCTTTGGAGGTTCCTTAATTGGGGTTCTAATCTCTTACTGAAAAAACATAAATGTACCCATCTTTTCCAAACTTCAGCGGCTCTTTATAAGGTAAAAAAAAGTCTTTTCCCTCTTCATATACATGATGCCAGATTATTTTTACTCCAATTTTTTCATTCTCCACATATGGATATGAATACTCTTTAACAGTTTCTGTATTATATGGCATTGGAATTACTACATATTTTTTCGGATATGCAATGATACATACTTCTGCATACCCATGTATATGGAATTTATCCGTATTCCGTGCTACTTTAAAAGCCGGTACAAGAGTTTCCTCCAGTATTTTCTCTGCTAGTTCCTTCCTCCTTTTTTTCGCCTCTTCTTCCCAATTTTTCTGGTCACTTTCCCATTCTTTTTTCCAGCTCATTTGCTACCTCCTTTGTTTTGCTTTTTGGTTCTTGACCATCAATAAACTGCAACTTAATTATATCATATTTTACATAATGTGGCAACTTTTTTAAGACAATTCATAAGATTATAGTAATTTCGCTCCATCTAGTTTTCTTTACTTTGTCTTCCATACATTAAGACTTGATTTTATTTTAAATTTATACTATTATATAGTTACTTATCATATAATACTAGAAATAATAATGATAATAAGGAGATTTTTAAAATGAAAGAAAACTTGCCAATTGCTGAACAATTAAAAAAGAAATACCATAAAACAGATGAAGTTACTAACTTTAAAGAAATGTTATATCGCTCTGCTGACATTTATCGTTCTAGAACAGCTTTTAAGAAAAAAGATGAAACTGGAAATATTATTCGTATTTCTTATGAACAATTTAAAAACGATATTGTCTCTTTAGGGACAAGTCTGATTGAAAAAGGTTTTTTAAATAAACGAATTAGTGTTATAGGAAAAAATAGTTACCAATGGTGCGTTTCCTATTTAGCAGCAAGTATTGTAGGAATTGTTGTTCCGATTGATAAAGAATTACACACAGATGATGTCATCAATTTTATGAACGTTTCACAAACTGTTTGTATTTTAGGAGATAGCAAAAATCTTGATAGTATTTTAGCTAATATTGAAAAAGTTGAAAATCCAGATACTTTTTTTGCATCTTTTGATAACCAAGATGATAAAAACTCTTTTGAGAATTTATTAACAACTGGTAAAACTACTTATCAAAACGGAAAAAATGATTTTGATAAAATAGAAATTGACCCAGATGAGTTGCGTATCCTATTATTTACTTCTGGAACAACGGGAAATGCCAAAGGTGTTTGTCTATCACAAAGAAATATCTGCTCGAATATTTTATCTACTTATGGCATTGTAAAAGTAAAAAGAAGTGATTTATTTTTCTCTATTTTGCCTTTACATCATACTTATGAATGTACTTTAGGCTTTTTATTACCAATTTATAGTGGGGCGGCTATTGCACACTGTGAGGGATTACGTTATATTACAAAAAATCTTGGTGAGTTCCATCCTTCTGTTATTTTATGTGTTCCTTTATTACTAGAAAATGTGCATAAAAATATTGTTAAGAACATGAATAAATCTTTACCAGAAAAATATAGAAAAACAGAAGGAAATCCTTTTAATGATTTACCTTTTTACTTAAAAAAGATTGTAAGAACAAAAGTTAAAAATACTCTTGGTGGTAGACTTCGTGTCTTTATTGTTGGTGCCGCAGCTGCTAATCCTGATATTGTCTCTGATTTTAAAGATTTAAAATTGATGACTCTACAAGGTTATGGTTTAACAGAGTGTTCTCCTTTAGTTGCTGGTAATACAGACTTCTTTCAAAAAGATGATGCTGCTGGTCTTCCAATTCCTAATGTAGAATATAAAATTGATAACCCCAATAGTGAAGGTATTGGTGAAATTATTGTAAAAGGTCCTAATGTTATGCTTGGCTATTACGAAGATGAAGAAAAAACAAATCAAACCATTATCAATGGTTGGTTTCATACTGGCGATTTAGGAAGAATTGATGAAAATGGTTATCTTTATATTACTGGTCGATGCAAAAGTGTAATTGTTACTAAAAATGGTAAAAATATTTACCCAGAAGAAGTGGAATATTATTTAAATGATAACCCTTTGATTTCAGAAGCTTTAGTTTTAGGGATTCATAAAGAAGATGATGATGAAACTTATATTAATGCTCAAATTTATCCTAATATTGAAGCTATTACAGAATATTTAAAAGGATCCGTTCCAACAAAAGAAGAAATATGGAAGATTATTGCAGACAGCGTATCCGCTGTTAATAAGAAACTTCCTAATTATAAACATATCAAGAGTTTTGGTATTCGTGACAAAGAGTTCGAAAAAACCACAACACAAAAGATTAAGCGATATGGCGATAATATGAAAGTGGATAAGAAAAATGAGGAAGATTAGAAATAACATGATTAAAATTTCGGTTCTATAATAATAGTTGGGGTAGATAAAACTCCAACTATTGACTTTAAGCCCAAAAAGTATCAAAAACTTTTAAGTCTTTGATACTTTTTAGGATTTGGTGGCTTCACCTGGAATCGAACCAGGGACACAGGGATTTTCAGTCCCTTGCTCTACCAACTGAGCTATAAAGCCAAATATAAATAAAATCGCCATATTTTATTTCTTATAAAAAATGGCGACCCGGAACGGGCTCGAACCGTCGACCTCTAGCGTGACAGGCTAGCGTTCTAACCAACTGAACTACCGGGCCATAAAAACATGGTGGTCGCTATAGGGCTCGAACCTATGACCCCCTGCTTGTAAGGCAGATGCTCTCCCAGCTGAGCTAAGCGACCGTTTTGTCTTTCGACAAGATTTATTATACTAATTTTTCACATAGTTGTCAAGCATTTTTTTAATTTTTTTGATTATTTTTCAATTACTTTTACTTTTTTCTTGTGGCTCTAGTAGTTAAAAGATTTAATTTTACAATTTTACTCTTAATTATAGCATTAAATAAATGCAACTTTATATTTCTTTTTCAATTTGAATATCTTCTACATTTATAATGCTAGCATATACATCAGCTCTTATATCACCTTTGTCCTTTAGTACTCCTAAACTAATTATATTATTACTGGCTTCATAATCTTCAAATAAACATCTACCTTCTACTTCATTTTTATTTCCAAATTCTATTTTCTTAATAAACTGATTTCCTTCTCCTGTTTTATTAAATATAATATTATTATATCTAATCTTATCATTCGATATTTTTTCATATTTCATATTTGGTATTACTTCTCCTATATATGTAAGATTATCTGCTGGAATTATAACTAGAACTTTATTATTACTTAATTCACATTATATATATATAGTATTCTTATCTTCTTCTATTGAATACCACGTTTTAGTTTTTACTACATATTGTTGTTTTTTAATTATTATTATTCCATTTTCTTTTAAACAATCAATTAATTCTTTCATTAACATTCTCTCCTTTTTTATACTAAAGTTAGTATTTAATATCCGTTGTGTGTCCTATCCCTTGCTATTGTTGTTTTTCATTGTATTCCCTTCTGCAATTTATCATTATTGTTTCTTTTTTACCTCATGTCTAAATATACCAATTGTAGCTGAAGTTATTATGATAAATTCAGTTAAACAACCTGCATAGGCTCCTACAAATGAATTTCTGTTCTGATATTTTATAGAAATATGATGCATATTCTTTATATAACATTTATAAAATAATCAAATAATCGATTGCTATATACATCCTCTATAAGTGATTCTGGATGCCATTGAAGACCAATAAAAAACTTTTTACTTTTATCTTCTATGGCTTCTAAAACGTTATCTTCACTATATGCTACACAATCTAAATTGGTATAAGGTATTTGTCTTTTATGCCTACTATTTACTTTTATTGTTTCTTCTCCTATGATTTTATATAACAAACTGTCTTTTTTTATCCTCACATTGTGAACATATTCTTTTTCGGTGTAATGCTTTCCACTTTCTATTTTGGTTCTTACTTTTTCATTGAATAATTTACCCATTATTTGCATTCCTAGGCAAATTCCTAATGTTGGTTTATCTATTTCATGTAAATATTTTACTATCTTATAATCAATATCATGTATCTTTGAACCACCTGGAGATATGATTCCATCACATAAATCTATAGTTTCCTTTATTTTGTCGAATTCATTCTCATTTCCAAATATAATTGGTATTCCTATAATATTTATGTTATATTTTTTTAGAAACTGTATCATATCTCTTCTACATGCATATAGTGGTATTTCATTGTAGTCAGCTACATTTTCTCTTAAAATAATTCCTACTGTTTTTTTCATTTTATTGCTCCTCTTTTTATAGATAACTTACGATTTCCTCAAATGTATCATAGCCACTCTCACTATTGATATGTCCTGCTTTTGGCATTAAAACTTTCTCTGTTGCAATAGTATCTACAAATTCTTTTTCTACTTCGTATTTTACATAAGGGTCATTATCAGAATAGAAACAAATAATTTCATCAGCATATTGTTTAACATCTTGTAAATTATCAAAATACATCGTTTTATTTACTTCATCATATTCTTCATTAATTCCAAAATAATTATTAAATCCACATACAAAAATTAGTTTTTTAACCTTTAATTTATTTTCTGTTAAGAATTTTGATATAAATGCTGGTGCAATACTATGCCCTATTATTGTAGTATTTTTATTAATTAAACCTAAATCTAAATAGTATTTAAGTAGCTTACTCCAATTTTCATAATTTTGATATCCTACTCCTACTGGAAAATTAGGTACACAAACTTGTTTGCCTCCTGTTTCTATAAAATCATGTAACCAACCAATCCAATTTGAGTATGGACTACTAAATGAACCATGAATAATAAAATAATTTTTCATTTCTATTCCACCTTTCTGTATATCTTATATCACTTTTTTTCTAATTTTTCTAGTCTTTTTATAAACTTTTTATAATAAATTTAGCTAACCATTTTTTATTTTAAACGAAGAATAGTGTTCTATCATTTTTTTAATATTTTCTGCTCCAAAGTTTATACTACCTAATATCGTATGGGGCAATTTTATATTTTTATTTGATACTATAACATAAGTCATCCTTTTTCTCCTCTCATCTTTAAAACCTCTACATCTTTTTCTTCATTCCTTATATATTCAAATAACTTTTTGAATTCCTCATCATGTAACAATAATCCTTCCACTTTATCTTTAACCATTTTCTCTAATTCTTCATAATAGACATACTTTACTTCTGATACCTCTTCATCTTCAAAAATGTAGTCTTCAATTTTTTTATTACACCTTAATAAATATACATATCCAAATTCCATATTTTTAGGATTCTTTGTACTTTTTATTGTTGTAATATAAATTAAATCTTTTTCAGTTGCTTCTACTCCCAATTCTTCTTTTAGTTCTCTAATAGCACCTTCAGTTACAGTTTCTCCTGCTCTAATATGTCCTGCTCCTGATATATCCCAACAATTAGGATGTGTTTTTTTTGTTGCACTTCTTTTTTGTAATAATAATTCATTATTGTCGTTTATAATCCAAACATGTGCAGTTCTATGAAAATTGCCATCTTCATGTGCTTTGTTTTTCTCTTTTATTTCTCCTATAGGGTTATTATTTTCATCAAATATATCAATATATTCCATATTTTTTCTCCTTAATCTGCCAGATTACTTTTGACAAATTTAAATACTTAAGCAACTACTTTAACTTTCACACCCAAATTTTGATGTTTTTCTTTTCCAAATCTGCCTTTATCTTCAAAAGTTATAATCTCCGAAAGTATATCAAAATCAAGTATTACTATTTATAATAATTATATATTAAACTTTATTATTAACATGGTTTATCCATTTTCTTTATATTACTATTTATAAAAATTGTAGAAATTATTGATAATATAAAGATAACAAGAAATATCTTTTCTCTGATAAACTTACTAAAAAATGCTAATATACTAAAAACAATTAATTCTGTAAAACATAAACTCATTTGTCCTACTGTTGATAATAATTCATTATTTTCTTTTGATTCTTTTATAATATTTTGTATCGAAGTATCTATAGATGTTTCATATACCTTTTCCAAATTATCGCTTACTGTTTTATTAAGTGATATTGTTATTTTATTTTTGGCAAATAAAAATATTGTTGTTATGATTAACTTAATAATTGTTACTAAATTATTAGATTTTGCTATATTTTTGTCTGAATATTTTCCTATTAAAGTTATAGTAATTACTTGTAATAATAATGAAATTATAATTATGGAAGAAAACAAAGTAAAGTCTTTTAATACTATATATACATATAATGGTACAAATTGCCTTTCTATTATATGACTAGTTCTTAATGCGTATATAAATTTATATCTACTATTATTTTTAAAAATACATTTCATTGATGATTTAAAAGCATTTACTTTATTTTGTGGTTTATAATCTATTTTTCTTATAAAAACATATTGCAATAAAAAGAATATAACAATTATTGTAAATAAAATAATATTGTTATTTGTTATTATTCCCCAAGTAACTAATCCACTTCCCAGAGCTTGTCCTAATATTTTAGAAATTTTAAAGAAACTATTAAATCTTCCTTTATGTTCTTTATCTACATACTGACTAGATAATGCATCGGTAGATGGATTTGATAGACCGTTAAATCCCATAACAATTATAAACAAAATCAAGGTTTGACTTATATCATTACTATTCATTATAATACATGAACTTATAATTCCAAAAATATTTGATATCAAATTACATTTAGCTATTCCTAATTTACTAGATAACGTTATAAATAAAGGTGTTACAAATCCTGTTATCCCAAAACGTAATCCATATATTAACAAAATTAACCATATAGGTATTCCGTTCTTATACAACATAACTGTTCCATACGTTTCTATCAATGTATAAGCAAAACTATATGAAAACCACTCTAAATATATATATTTATATTCTTTTTTATAAAAGTATTCTTTCATTTGTTACTCCTAATTATTTCTTCTATTTTTATATAAATATCATACCAACTATAACATCTTATTATCTACAATTTCAATTTATTAATTACTTCTGAAGCAAATGGTCTAATAAGAATCTCTTCAGAATATTTTAAAAGATTCTCTTTCCAAAATTCATTTTCTATCTTTATATTAGTTTTCGAACACAGTATACTATATTCTTTTAGAAATTGGAATATATACACTTAAATTTTTTTGTTTTCCTATTTTTCAATACTTTCAAGTATTTTTTATATCCATTTATATTGACTGTTTGCATAAAGTCACCTTGCTAAAACATAGTCTCTATAACCAACTCAATAAATAATATAATAAAAATTATTTTTAATAATGGTTCCATGATTTTATTATTTTTTTTCATGGCTAATCCTGCTCCTACATAATTTCCCAACATAGAACTTATTGTTGCTGGAATTGCTATTGTAAATATTATCTTTTTTTCTAGTATAAATGTTATCATTGCAACTAAATTTAATGCACATGTTATTATTCTAGCATTTCCACTTGCTTTTATTGAATCTATATTAAATATCTTAATAAATATTAATATTAGAATTGAAGTTAATCCAACACCTATAGTTCCTCCATATAGACCGATTATTATTCCAATTATAATGGATAATCCTAATCTCTTTCTTGACGATAATTGTTCTTCTATTTTTACTTTTTCTTTTACCTTTTCAAATTTCTGTTGTTTAGGTTTCAAATATTTCTTTATAATTGAAAAAGCAAAATAAATTGCTATTAAAAAAATTAGTAAATATCGCAAATAAATATCATCTATACATAAAATTAATTTTGAACCTATATAAGTTCCTATCATGCACAATATAGAAAAAATAATTACTAATTTAAGTTCATATTTTTTATTTTTTATGTATCTTACTGCTGATACTAATGATCCCCAAAAGGTTACAAATTTCTGTGTTCCATAGGCATAATGTACTGGCAAACCTGCGACCAAATAGGTAGGAACACTAATAATTGAACCACTCCCAACAATAGCATCTATAACACTAGCAATAAATATTAATGGACATATTATTATTAGCTTATATATTTCTTCCATTTTTTTGCCAACCTTCTATTAATTTCTCTATATCTATTAACCATCTTTTACTTAATCTATAATAAATTTTGTGATCACTCAAATGAAAGCCTTCATATATCATTTTTCCTGCTCTATCATATACTGGAAAAGCTTTTGCATGGGAAGAACTAACTAATACCTTTTTTATTCCATTTTCTAATATTTTTGGTAATACGTGTTGGTACATCATTTTAAACCCTAATCCTCTATATTCTTTCTGAATTACAAAGGCTTCTACAACAGCATATTGCTCTATATTCTCAATTTCTTCTCTATAATTTATTTTATCTAAAAACTCTTTTACATATTGTTCACCCTTTACCATAAAAACATGTCCTACAATTTTGCCATTAACTTCTGCACAAGACACACTAATTTCTAACTCTTCTCCAGCTTCTACTTTTTCTAACAATTCTTTGTATTTCTTTTTATCATGCTCATATTCATTCCAATCATCATACATATTATTTTCTTTTTTATGTATTACATGTAATTTGGTAGGTTCTAATATTTTCTCTAAATTTGATTGTATTTTTCTAAAGTCTTTTTTACTTGATATTGAATAAAAATTAATATTCTCTTTGTTTATTTCCATAAATATACTCCTTCTATTACTTCATTTTTATTTAAAATAAATAGGTTGTGTCCATGCCATATTTCCATATTTATCTATTATTTTAGCCCATATATAAAACTCTTCGCCTCTTATTTGATATTCTGTTTTTGTAATTTCATCACCATCTTCTGAAAAAATATTCTTACATTTTCTCATATTGGAATAGAATATGATTCTTTTTACTGGTGAAGTTTCTATTTTCAATTTTCCATTTTCCATTCTGTAATCTAGTATTTTAGGTACTGTAGTAGCATAAAATCTTCCTTCTCTAATTGCTTGTATAATATCTTTTTCATTTTTTTTAGAATTAACTACTATATAACCACCAAAACATCTATCATTTTTTACTTTTTTATAAGGTCCATGAAAATCATCTCCTGCTGTTAGTAATATATACATTCTCCTTTTGTTGTATCTTCTCCCACATATAGACAAGAAGCCTCGATTCCTTGTATAAGAACTATCTCATCTTGTATTTTTTCATTACAAAAAATATCATGATCCGTAATTGCTAAAAAATCATAACCATTTTCTTTATAAATTTTTAGTAATTCCTTAACAGAATACATACCATCTGATTGATTGGAATGTGTATGTATATTTCCTTTCAAGAATTCTTTATTTTTATCTATAAATATTTCTTTTCTATTTTTATAATACTTAATATCCATTTTTTACCCTTAAACTACATTTTCTACCTATTTACATATCTTATCATATTTTTTCTAGTCATTTACGAAATTTATATTATCTTTAGTCCAAAGCATTTCATCTAATTCAACAATATGCCATCACTAATCAAATTTTCTTCTATCTTTTTCTTACTTTCTTTTACGAACATTTGTATTGTATCATGTTTTTTAATAACATTCAATGTTTTTAGCAAAATTTGTAAAATTTTATTGATACTACAATATTATTGAATAATATTCCCTTTAATCCAATATCATTAACCTTTTATAGATTCTCCTTTTTCCATTCTTTTGTTTTTTCTTATAACTTTTGCAAGTTCTCCTACTTCTTCCATTAATTTTAACATATATTTATCATTTGAATTGTTTTTGTGGTCTATATTCTTTATACATTCTTGCAATTTTCTTACAGTTAAACCATTTTCCATATTTTTTATTTCCTATTAATTCAATGTTTTTTCTAAAATTTCAACTTCACAATTTGTAGCATGTAGCTTTACTTTTGCACCAATTGGAATAACTACATTTTCGCAATTATGTCCAAAATCATTACATTTTAATATTGGAAATGTATATTTTTTTAAGTTGTTCATTATAACATCTTCAAATTTTGCTATTTCTGTATCTTTTTCATAATATCCTATCCATAGACCTCTTATTTTTTCAAATACTTTATATTGCCTTAGTATATTTATTTTGCTATCTATTTCATCTAGTGGGGATTCATCTGCATAATCTTCTAAAAATAATATCTTATTGTTAAAGTCTGGGCAGTATTCTGTTCCCAATAATTTAACAAGAGTTGATAAGTTTCCACCTATTAAAGTTCCTTCTATTATTCCAGCTTTTAAGCATTTCCACTTTGTAAAATGTTCTATTTTTCCATTCTTTCCATCTATTAATCTTAATTTAAAATCGTTAATTTCTTTTTCTGATGTTTCTCTTCCTAATCCCCAAACAACATCATTTTGATGATAAGTTATTATTCCAGTTTTTGAATAAATAGCATTCAAAATAGCTGTTGAATCACTAATTCCTATTATTATTTTAGGATTATTTTTTATTATTTCATAATCTATGTATGGAAGAATTGCATTAGAATTTTGTCCACCCTGTGAACATATTATTGCTTTTACTTCTGTATCCGCAAACATTTCATTTATATCTTCTACTTTTTCATCTACTGTAGCTGAATAACCTAGTGTATTTGCGTATACATTCTTACTTAGCTTAACTTTAAATCCCATATTTCTAAATACTTGTAGTCCTTTGCTAAATTGTTCTTTTAAATCTTCTATTATTGGTGCTGATGGAGATATAATTCCTATTGTATCTCCTATATTTAGTTTATTTGCTAACATATACATCCCTCTTTCTATTCTCTTATTTAGTTTTCTATCAGTTGCTTTTGCACCCTTTTAGGAAAACTTTTTATTACTTCATCATACGAATGGTCTATCATTTCAAAAATCATCTCATCACTAACGGTTTTATTTATATAAACTGTATTTCTGTAAATTGCTTGAACTGGTGGACAATGATAACCTCTAATTACTACACCTTCATACTGTTTTCTATATAATTCCGCTAATAATGAATCACATTTTAATGTTATTTTATAATCATTCTCTAGTGGATACAGTTCTGCAAAAATTTTGTTATTCACTTTAAAACATATTGGAATATCTCCAAACGGATAATCAATATATGCTTTATTCTTTTTTTGACAATACTCTATTATTTCATTTACTAACATCTTTTATCCTTCTATATCTTCTTTCCAATCATTATTAAACATTGCTATTCCATCTATATTAAATCCAAATTTTTTATAATATTCTTCTTTATCTAATTCTGTTGTTAAAATTCTTCTTCCAAATCCTTCAAATTTTTTCATAAAATCATTCATCATTATTTTTCCTAATCCCATTTTTTGATACTCTGGTTTTACAAGTAAATATGTAATAAAAACATTTATATATCCATCTGTAATTGCAGATATTAATCCTATTAAATTTTCACCATTCCATACTGTCATCACATATTCACTGTTTTTTATTATATAATCTATTTGGATATTCTGCTGTTTTCCAGCCAACAGATTCGAATAATTTTACTAATTGATTTTTATCTATATTATTTTCATATATATACTCATCATTATTATCTTTCATTTATTATTTCTTCCTACCAAATCTTAATAATTCCTGCACATTCAGAATATTTAACAAATTCACTATTTGTAAATTCTTTCTTTATTTCATCATATACAAAATATATTTCTTCATTATCCCAATGTTCTCCGCATTGTTTCTTACATTTTTCAAAATCTTTTCTTGTTTCAAATGCAACATCTCCAATATAAATTACTGCATTTTCATTTAATAATACAATAAGATTTCTTATAAACTGAATCTTTATCTGTCAAATGGTGTAAAGAATATGTTGCAATATTTCATATATTTCTCCTTACATTTCATATTCTGTAATTCCACAATTACTTGCTCCAAATTCTTGTAGCATTCCATCTTTTGGCAATTCATTAAAATAAAAATATATTGCTCTTGCCACTCCACCATGTGTTACTAAAAGAATATTTTTATCTTTATATTTTTCTTTTATTTCGTCTAAAAAACTTCTAATTCTTTTAAATAAATCTTGTATACTTTCTAATCCTTCTACTTTAATTTTAGAATAATAATTCCAATAATCAGTATAGTAAAATTCGCCGAGTTCTTTACCTGTATATATACCACAATCTCTTTCTTCAATTCTATTATCAAAAATTACTGGAACATCATTTATATTTATAATATTGCAAGTATGTCTAGTTCTTAATAATGGAGAACAAATAATTAAATCAATATCTATATTTTTGATAATTTCTTGTACTTTTTTAGCTTGTAATATTCCTGTTTCATTTATATCTTCATCTAATTTTCCATTATACTTTTTTTCAACATTACACTTTGTCAATCCATGTCTAATTACATATAATTTCATATTTACCACCTATAAACTAATGTTGTTTTTATTTCTCAATTTTTTCTAACATAGCCTTATATTTTTCCAGTTTTGCCTTTTCCTCCTCAATCTTAGCCTGTGGAGCTTTATTTACAAAACCAGGATTAGAAAGCATCTTTTCACATCTTGCAATCTCTTGTTGCAATTTTGTCTTTTCTTCTTCCAAACGTTTACGTTCTTCTTCCCTATCAATCAAACCCTCTAAT
>JAAWAX010000006.1 GCA_022792395.1 Clostridia bacterium | reverse complement strand
TTGCCATTTTTGGTTATTAACTCCACCATTATTTTCCCATTGGTCTACATTCGCTTCGTTTCCCCAACCTACCACATCTAGTCTTTTTCCTGAATTGACTGCTATAATTTCATAATAGCCATTTCCATCATATACTAAATTGAATTGTTGTTGAAAAGCATTTACATATTCCCAAAGATG
The DNA here is from genome assembly GCA_022792395.1 of Clostridia bacterium. Classification (GTDB taxonomy): domain Bacteria; phylum Bacillota; class Clostridia; order TANB77; family CAG-508; genus CAG-269. Next base: position 7,814 of record JAAWAX010000006.1, on the reverse strand, counting down.
AACATTCGCTCCGTCATTAGTTCTTCCGCCATCTACGGTAAGACTTTGATTAACATTAGTTGCCATTACGATTTTATAGGTTCCTTCTTCTACTGTTTTTTGTGGGGCATCTTCTTTGTTTCCTATTTTTTCTAGTTTAAATTCTTGTCCATTTCCTCCACTTGCTTCATATACTTGTATATTGGTTCCATTGCTTGTTCTTGATTGGTAAGCATCTAAATATAAGTTTTGTCTTTTAGATATAATATGATAATTTCCTTTTTCACTTTTTTGAATCGTCCACTTTTGATTGTCGTTTCCACCATTTGCTGACCATTGGTCTACGTTCGCTTCATTTCCCCAGCCTACTACATCTAACCTTTTACCTGAATGAATTGGAATGATTTCGCAATAGCCTTCTTCATCGTATTTTATTTGGAATTTTTGTTGATTGGCTCCTATATATTCCCAAATATGAATATTGGTACCATCGCTCGTTCTTCCTCCATCTACGGTTAAACTTTGATTTGGTGCTGTTGCTAATACGATTTTATAAATTCCTTCTTCTAATTTTACCTTTTCTTTTGTGTTGTTATCTTCTATTTCTTCTTCTAAATTTGTATCTTCAATATTTTCCTCTACTGTTTCTATATTTTGTACTTCTTCTCCACTTTGTATAGGATTGCTTTCTTCTTTAATTTCTTCTTTCTGTTCTGCTTTGTTTTCTTCTATTCTATCGCTTTCTATTTCTTGTTCTATCTCTATTTTATCTTCCTTATTTTTTTCCTCTTCGCCTTTGTCATTTTTTCCATTCTCTGTTTCTACTCTATTTGTGATTTTTTCTTCGTTTTCTATTAAATCTTTTACTTCTTTTATTTCTGATTCAGCGTAGGAATAATAAGGAATACATAATTGGATTGTAATTGCTATAATTATGATAACTGATACTAATTTTTTCATTACTTTCCTCCTATATCATTATCTGAACTAATCTTATCATAACACTATTTATAAGTCAATTACAAATTATGCTAATTATGTTGTCATATAATTAAAATTCCGACAAAATTTTTAAAGAAGCATTGCATGCACTATCGTCTGGTACTTTAACAGTAATTCCTTTAACTTCTATAAAAGAAAATAAGAAATATAATAGTACTTCTCTTAATTTAGGAAATGAAATTTACTTAAATTTTAAAAAAATATGTGACAATATGTCTCAAAAATTTTCTACAGAATATGAGGATATATGGAAATTACCAGCTGAAAAAGTAAAAAAATTTAATCTCGATTTTAAATATATGAAAAAGGTAGAAAAAGAAATTTCAAAAATGAAAAAAGGAAGTATTGCTCTAGTATCTCAAATTACTACAATTAGTAAACAAAGAATATATGATCCAAAAAATTCTTCTGATATTCTTGCTAATTTAAGGGTTTCAAATAATACATTAGATTTAATTGACTCAAAAATCAAAGAACTTTTTATAAAATAATTTGTATAGCATTTGACAAATGTGCATATCATATATTATAATAAAGTTATAACTTGGCAGTGCAATATCTTTGATATTAGTACCTGCATAAAAGAAGACTTTATGGGTGGTTCATTGCAACCACTCTTATTTTTTATATCAAAAGCAATGGACCACCCAGTGTGGTACCATTAAAATAGAATAAAAAAATCGCTTCTCTAATAGCTAATAGAGAAGTGATTCTTTTTCTATTTAATTCCAATTAATGTTAATATTTCTCAACATTCATGATTAACTTTATTATTATCTTGTATTATAATCCCTATAAATAATGGTGCTGTTAAAAACATAGGATAAATATATCTTAAATCCACCATTGGTGCTGCTATGGTAGTTACCCATAGTCCTAATATTGGTAACATCATTACCATATTTTCATATTGCTTTTTGTAAATACAATAAGCAAAACATAAAATTAGAATCCAGAAATAGAATCCTATATTACCAAATAAATTAGATACAACTGGTATTGTTCCTTTTACTAATTCTTCATTTATTATATTTAAGAAACTAAAATTCGCTAGTACCTTTTTCTCAATATAATCGTTTTTTATGAATTTATCAAAAGCTTCTTTGTCCCCTTTACTAACAGTTATATAACCATCTTCTGTTTCTGTTCCATAATTTCTTATCATGCTCCATCCATTAAAATTAGGACTATAATTAATTCCTGTATTGAATACTAAAGAAGATACCGTTTGCACTGGGAATTTTAATGCCATTTTAAAATATTGTAGGATAAATGTTGTTTTATCTTCTATAAATTCCTCTTGTTTAAAATTAGCCTTAGTACTATCTGATTTCCAAGGAACATAGTCATCTGCTAACTTACTACTGTCTACTGGAAAATACCTTTGTATCACTTGTCTGTCTTCGTCAGAAAGTCTGTCAGATGAATACTTTGTAATTCTTGCAAATTGTTGCATTGGAATTGATAAAACTTCTCCTGGGCTAGAATAGCCTACCTTTGCCATTTTGAAAATTGGCCCTTGTATCGTAAGTATAATTGCAAGCATTACTCCGAATAGTACCACAACTTTTTTCCATATCTTTTTGCAAGCTAATACTAAAAATGGTAAAGTTAGTAATAAAGCATAAATTCCATTATTTCTAATTAATATCATCAAAATAGTAATCATTGCTAATAGTATAGGTTTCCAAATTTTTTCAAAAAACTTCTCTTTTTCATGTACAATATCTATTATTCCTATTATTACTAATATAAGACTTAAGTGAAATAACATCCCTTTTTCAGCTCTTACAGCAAACCATCCATTTAATGGATTTAACAATAAGAATAGAAATGTTACCATTCTCCATTTAATAGATACTTTTCTTTTTGCCATATAATATAAAATAGTTGAAAATACAAGGCTTGTACAAATCATTTGGAAAACAGTATATACCGCTATTCCTCCTGTTGAACTTCCAAATATTGCTTTTCCTAAATTCCAAACTCCACCAAATATAAATGTATAAATTAATGGTTGAAAATTAAAATATGGCTTTAATCCTGTTATTTGATATAAGCTTCCTATATTGTCTGTATTCACATTTCCAGGAAAATAATATAAGAAAAATGGTAAATAGGACACAAAGAAAATCCCTGCCACAATCCAGAATGATTTTTTATTATTGGTAAAAAATGACCATTGCTTTTTCCCTTCAAATTTCTTTGCAATAGCTGGAAGTTTATGAAATAGCATTACTACACCATTAGTAAATACTATAAAATATGTTATCAATTTAATGAACGAATATATCATAAATTTCTTGCTGGTTGGCACATAAGTGTGAATATAATCATTTTGAATGTCACCTAAATAATAACAAATCGCAAAGATAATACCTACTAAAATAGATATAATCCATAACCTTTTTTCTTTGATTTTAGTAGTATAATAGATAAACACACCTATTCCTATTGTAAATAATAAATAAATCATATCATTAGCTCTAGCTGTATACCCTAAGAAATTTCCTTCTTGAATAAATTCTAATTTTAATCCTAAAGCTATTAACATGGCTAATATAATACTTAATAATGTTCTATGTTTTTCAATTGCACTTATTATATTTCCTTTCTTCATTCTTAATATTTCCTTTCTGTTATTTTATCCTCTCAATTTATGATACACCTTAATAGCTGTTCGCCACATTGGTATATTCCATAACTTTTCTTTTAACAATTCTTTTTTATAATTCATACCTTTTGCTGAAAAAGCTCTTCCATATACTTTCTTCTCATATTCCATACATTCCCAAGCATACTCGACTTCATCACTTTTTAGGTTAGCAGTAATTAATTCCTTACTAATTTCTAAATTAGTAGCTAGTCCTTGTCCATTTCTTATTTTCTCTGGATTTGGATTTTGTTTTACATCTTCTAAGATTTGCCCCATATTTTCTATCATCTTATCAATCGTAAAATGCTCACAGATTCTTTTTCTACAATTTTGTTTGTAAGTATTTAAATTGTTTAATATTTTATCAATTGCTTCTACATAGCTGTTTATTTCTTGTTCTTTGTATTCTTCTAAATAAATCTCTTTTTCATCTTGCCTTAATTCTATAATTGCTCCAACATCTTCTGTAATTAATTCCTTTTGTCCCCCTACATCACTTGAAACAACTGGAACATTCATACTTAAAGACTCATAAGCTGTTAAAGCTAGTCCTTCTTTTAAAGAACAATTTATAGTCACATCACTTATCTTATAAATTTCAGCTGTATTTTGAATCTTTCCTAAGAAAATGATATCTTCTGCTAAACCTAATTTCTTTGTTTCTTCTTTCATTCTGCCTAATAAATTCCCATCCCCTACTACTAAAACTTTAAAATCTTGTCTTGTCTTTTTTAATTGCTCCACAATTTTTAATAATAGCATTGGACGTTTTTGTTCTGAAATTCTACAAATGAAAGATATTATTTTTTTATTTGTTTGGCCTCCCAAATATTTTTGTTTTAATTCCTTTTCGTCATAATTATCTGGATTGAATTTCTTCTCATCTACTCCAATGTAAACAGTTTTTACTTCGTCTTGCTTTCTTCCAAAGTGATGGATTAATATTTTTCTACTGTTTTCATTACATACTAAGGTTTTGTCTAAGACAGATCCGTACATAGCAGAATACCTAGAATATCCTCCATTTCGATTATACCACTCTTCCATATGTACATAGTCAATGATTGGAATTTGTGGGTATTTTCCTTTTAGATACGCCAAAATAGAATAGCCAAATTTACTGTTGGAATTCATAATAACATTTATCTTTTCTTTTTGTATGATATAATTGATAAATGCTATCCAGTATTTGTGGTCTAGAAAAGAAGTTAAGTCATAAACTTTGGTATTTTCGTTTTCTTCAAAATACTGTCTTAATACATTTTGATTGGTTTCGGTTGTAATAACTGTAATTGTATATTTTTCTTGATTTAATTTTTTTACTAATTGTAAATTAAATAAATCAGCTCCACCAGTAATCAACCATGGCACAATAAATAGTAAATTTATTTTATCCTCTTTCTTTTTTAGTTCTGGTACAACCATTCCTTCTATCGTGTCTGGTATTAAATCATACTGATATTGATAGTTAGGATATTGTATCGCCTTTACTTCTTTGGTTATTTGATTGGCTGTTTGATTGATGATTTCTAAACTTTTCTTTCTGTTATCTGTTGCTCGTTGCAATTCTCCTGTTTCTTTTCTTCGATACCATTGCCCATAAAAACTCATATGGACAGGAAATTTTCCTTTTGCCATTAATTTTAACCAAAAGTTCCAATCTTCATTAACTGCTTTTTCTTTTAAATCATAACCATTTACTAGATAAAAATCACTTTTTCTGACTAGTGCTTCTGAAATTAACTCATTTTCCTTTTTTAATTTTTCGGAATTAAAGTATTTATTCCAAGTATATTGCATGGTTCCAAATCCAACTGAATCGGAATAAGCCCAACTAGCCTCTTTGTTGGTTTCTAAGGTCCAATAAGCACATTCTAAAAAAGTAGGCTCAATTAAATCATCATCATCTAAAAACATTAGATATTTACAGGTTTCTGCAGATTTTCCAGACCCAAAATCTCTGGTTGTTGCTAATCCTTCATTTTTCTTATGAAATACTTTAATTCGTTTATCTAATTTTTGTATTTCCTCTAATTTATCTAAAGATTTCTGTTCAGTTGAACCATCATCTATAATTAAAATCTCATAATAAGGAAAAGTTTGATTTAAAATACTAGTAATCGTTTGTTCAATATATTTTTCACTATTATAATAAGGTACAATAACAGAGATTAGTGGCTCTTTCTCCACATAATCTCTGTTATTATATTTTTTCATTCCTGGTTCTCTTGCAAAATTAAATTCGTTCATTCAATTTCTCCTAATTTACTAAATTTCTTCTGCAAATCTTTTTTGCAACTTATTAAATATCATATAACCAACTAAACACATTCCAATACTTATTCCTAAGACACTTGCTAGTGATACTAAGTCTGGTGTTTGTTGATAGTAAAAGATATCACGATATCCGTTAATTACATATGTCATTGGATTAAATTTTAATATCCATTGAAAGTTTTCTGGTATCGTATTTGATGCATATACAATAGGTGTTGCATAAAATAATAATTGTAGTAGAATTCCAATAAAATGTTGTAAATCCCTAAAATATACTGTTACACTGGATACAACAAAAGAAATTCCTATTAATAATAAGTATTGTACAAGTAATACCAATGGGTAGAAAATAATAAATTTACTAATTCCCATTCCATATCCCAAAACAAAGGCTAAAATGATAATGGTTGAAATGACAAAGTTTACTGCCTCACTTGTTACAACTGACAGTGGTAATATTTGTCTTGGAAAATATACTTTTTTAATGATATTTCCATTTTCTATCATGGTAAAAGACGTTCTTGAAATTGCAGATGAAAAGAAATTCCAAGGTATTAAACCACAACATAGAAAAACGGTATAATTTGGTAAGTTACTTCTCATGATAAGTGGAAATACGATTGCATATACAGCAATTTGTAAAAGTGGATTTAGGAATGACCATATAATTCCTAAAACAGAATTTTTGTATTTTCCTCTAATATCTTTACTAATACTTGTTTTCAATAATTCTCTATATTCATATAATGATTTAAAAAATTTCATCTATTTCTCCCTTCTTATGCTGTTTCTTTTATATATTGTTCAATCACTTCATTTGTTTTTCCATCTAACTTCAGAACCCCATTGCTTAACCATACAGCTCTGTCGCACAATTCTTTTGCTGATTCTAAACTATGTGTTACAAATACCATAGTTTTTCCTTCTTGTTTTAATTGTTTCATTTTATTAATACATTTTTCTTGGAAATGTTGGTCTCCTACTGATAAAATTTCATCTACCAATAAGATATCAGCATCTACATTGATGGCAACAGCAAAAGCTAATCTCATGAACATACCAGAAGAATAGGTTCTTACTGGATTATCAATATAATCTCTTAATTCTGAAAATTCTATAATTTGTTCTAGTCTATCATCGATTTGTTTTTTCGTCAAACCGAATATTGATGCATTAAAATAGATATTTTCTCTTCCTGAAAAGTCTGGATGAAATCCTGCTCCTAATTCTAGTAAAGAAGTTAACTTTCCATTTATTGTAATCTTTCCTTTATTAGGATAGATTATCTTAGTCATTAATTTTAATAGGGTAGATTTTCCACTTCCATTTACTCCAATTAAAGCTACTGCTTCTCCCTTTTTAATATTTAAATTAATCCCTCTTAATACCTGTCTTACTTCTTTTCTATTTCTTTTCCAAAATAGCATTTTTTCTTTTAGACTGTTTGCTTTGTCTAAATATACATTAAAGGTTTTATATACATCTTGTACTTCTATCATATATTCTTCGTTATTTTTCACGATTTGTGTCCTCCTTTTATCTTATGAACCCCTTTATATATTACATTTTTTCCTTTTCTTCCTATAGAATAAGTCCCTTTTCCTATACCAAATAGGATTTTGTGATTTTTAAACATTTCTTGCATTCTTCTTTTAAATGTTGGTCTATCATATAATAAATAGTAGATAAATCGAACTGGCTTGCTATGATGTTCTAAATCAGGATATGGATTATAATCTAAATATCCATTCTTAGCACCAACTAAATCTCCACCATAAATTAATTTTTCCATGGTTCTTTGATTTTTATAGCCTAATTCTTTGTTCCATTCTGTTGTCATTTTTACTGGTTCTTTTAATCGTACATCATCTTCAAAATAAATAGCATTAAAAATAGATTG
>JAAWAX010000005.1 GCA_022792395.1 Clostridia bacterium | reverse complement strand
TAACAGATTTTATAACAGGAACTAGAAAAGACTTACCAGAAGAAGAATGGATTACAGTAGAAAGACCAGAAATGAGAATTATATCAGATGAATTATTCAATAGAGCACAAGATATTTTAGCTCAAAGGTCAAACGAATTTAAGTTAAGCAACAAAAGAGAAAAAACAGAATATGTATTTAGTACGCTTATCTATTGTAAACATTGTGGATATTCCTTTAGAAGGATAAGAAGAAAATATACAGAAGATGGAAAAGAATATATAAGATGGGTATGTAGTGGCAGAAATTCAATGGGTGTAAATCATTGCCCAAACACAACAGTAATTGATGAAGAAGAACTTTTAAATGCTATAAAAGAATATTTAAAAAGTATTATTTCAAATAAAAAGAACTTTATGAAGGCAGTTGAAAAGGAATTTGAAAAGATTACAAAATTAAGAGAGAACAATGAAAGAAGTGAAGAAAGTCTTTTAAAAGAAATAGAAAAGATAACTAACAAAAAGCAAAAATATATGGAAATGTTCCAAAATGAAGTAATCAATATACAAGAATTAAAAAAATACACAAATCCACTAAATGAGGATATTGCAAGATTAGAGCGAGAACTAAAACTAATCACATCAGAAATAAAAGAAAAAGATGTATTAGAAAAAGAATTATCTAAAACAATAAGCACAGTAGATGATATTTTAAATAATAAAACAATCACGAATGCAATGCTAAAAACAATTATAGAGGTCATTGAAGTAGATAGTGAATCAAATGTAGAAGTGAGATTAAAATTATTAAACGAAATAGGCTCTACACCAGCTGTTATTACTAATTTTAATGACATCAAAGATACCGTTACGAAAAGTAACATCAGTACATAAAGATGTATCCGAAAGGTTAAAAAAAATAAATCCAAGATTAGCCAAAGAAGTTAGAATTATTTTGGATGAGAATAAAGCAGAAAGACATATGAGAGGAGGAATGGCAACTAAATTGAAATATAGTCATCTAAAAGAAAATGAGGATTTGGGGAAGAACCCATAATCCTCATTTTTGTTGTATAGGAAAAATTAATTTTTCCTATACAACAAAACACGTTCCACAGAAAATTCTTACAGAATTTTTGCGTGCAAACAATTCAGCCCACTATTGTTCTTAAGCATTGTAATTTCTTTGTTGTTTTCTTGCTCTTCTACAATCAGCACATCTTACTGGTTGATTTTCAAAACCTTTTTCTGCATAAAAAGCTTGTTCACCAGCTGTAAACACAAATTCAGCACCACAATCTTTACAAGTAAGTGTAATATCTTCGTAATTGTTTTCCATTATAAAAATCCTCCTTTATCATAGATTTGAATTAACTTTTTACTAACCTATCTATATAAAGAAGGGAAATAGTCTAAAAATAAATTCATAAACGGTCTTTTTAAAACCATTTATAGTATAACATTTTTAAAAAAGAAAAACAAGAGTATTTCTAATATTTTCCAAATAGAAAAGGAAGAAAGTTCCCTAAAATATCTCTTGACTTATCTTTTGTGGGTTTTTTATTGAAAAATAGAAAGGTATGTAGTATAATAACAACATAGCAGTAAAAGAGGTTGAAACCTCAAGAAAGGGATGAAATAAATATGAAAGCATTAATTAGTGTATCAGACAAAACAGGAATCGTAGAATTTGCTAAAAGATTAGAAAAACAAGGAGTTGAGATAGTATCAACAGGAGGAACTTACAAAAAGCTAAAAGAAGAAGGCGTTAAAGTAATGGAAATATCAGAATTGACTGGATTTCCAGAGTGTCTAGATGGAAGAGTAAAAACACTTCATCCAATTGTACATGCGGGAATTCTTGCTATGAGAAGCAAAGAAGAACATAGAAAACAATTAGAAGAATTAAAAATAGATACAATTGATTTTGTAGTAGTAAATTTATATCCATTTAAGCAAACTATTTTAAAAGAGGGAGTAGCATTAGAAGAATGTGTAGAAAACATTGATATAGGTGGACCTACTATGCTTCGTAGTGCTGCTAAAAATTATCAAGATGTAACCGTTATTACAAATCCAGAAGATTATGAAATTGTTTTAAAAGAATTAGAAGAAAAGGGAGAAGTATCAAAAGATACAAAATTTAGATTAATGCAAGCTGTATTTGAACACACAGCAAATTATGATGCCATGATAGCAAATTACATGAAAGAACAAAGAAAAGATGAGAGTTTACCAGAAAAATTAACCTTAACTTATGAGAAAGTACAAGATATGCGTTATGGAGAAAATCCACATCAAAAAGCCGCTTTATATAAAGAAATTGGAAAATGTGAAGGTTCTTTAACCACAGCGAAACAATTAAATGGAAAAGAACTATCTTTCAACAATATCAATGATACGAATGGAGCATTAGAGTTGTTAAAAGAATTTGAAGAACCAACAGTTGTGGCTTGTAAACATGGGAATCCATGTGGTGTAGGAAGTAGTATTAATATTTATGAGGCATGGAAAAAAGCTTTTGAAGCGGATAAAACCTCTATATTTGGTGGAATTGTGGTTGTCAATGAAGAAGTAAATGTTAAAATGGCACAAGAAATGAAAGAAATATTTTTAGAAGTAATTGTAGCACCATCTTATGAAGAAGAAGCATTGGAAATTTTAAAGAAAAAGAAAAATGTAAGAATATTAGAACTTCCAGCTATTCGTATCAAACAAAGAGAAAATGCATATGATATCAAAAAAATTAATGGAGGAGCCATTGTACAAACCATTGATGCAAAATTATTAGATGAATATGAAGTGGTAACAGAAACGAAACCAACACCAGAACAAATGGAAGATTTATTATTCACTTGGAAAATAGTAAAATATGTTAAATCAAATGGAATTGCTATTGGAAAAGGAAAACAGTCAATTGGAATTGGACCAGGTCAAGTAAATAGAATTTGGGCAACGAAACAAGCGGTTGAACATGGAGAAGAATTAATCGGAAAAGGAATTACCAAAGGGGCAGTGTTAGCTTCTGATGCTTTCTTCCCATTTTCAGATTGTGTAGAAGAAGCACATAAAGCAGGAATTACAGCAATTATTCAGCCAGGTGGTTCTATCAAAGATAAAGATTCAATTGATAAATGTAATGAATATGGAATCGCAATGGTATTTACTAAAATGAGACATTTTAGACATTAATAGGAAATAGAAAGCTAGCTGACATTCTATGAAATTCAAGAGTGTCAGCTAGCTTCAAAATTTTTTATTTAATAGTTGTACAAATAGTTTAGAAAAACAGCAATCAGAAGAAAATTGACATTATGTGAACAATATAGTATAATAAAAGTATTCGGAAAAGTCTGAAAAAACAAGAAGGAAGGTAAAAAAATGACAAGAGAAGAAATTTTAAAAGAGATGGAAAAAACTGCTCGGTATATGAACGATTTAGTTCAACAACTTCTGAATTGCAGTAACGAAAATGAGAAAATTCTGAAGAAAGAAGGAAAAATACCAGAAGGAAAAGAAGTTGAACAGATAGTAGCTAATCTTATGTGTGAACTAGGTATTCCAAAACACCTAAAGGGATATAAGTATTTGATGGAAGCATTATACATGTTGATAGAAGATGCAGAATCAGATATAATTGAAGTGACTAAAGGGATGTATTTAAAAATAGCACAAAAATATGGGGCTACTTCGGAAAGAGTAGAGCATGATATCCGTTATGTTATTAAAATTGCTTTTGAAAGAAGTGACTCTGAAAAATTAAATGAAATATTTGGATATGGCTCTAAAAAAGAAGTAAAGTTGATGGAGAAAATTATGCTGTTGAGCGATTATATTCGTTTACAATACTTGCAGTAACAAAACATCTTGTCAAAACCAGAGGCACTACATTTATAGGTAGTGCTTCCGTTTTATATAATCAATCACCAAACGACAAAAAAAGACATAGAATATAATAGCCAAAAGTCAGAGGTGAAAGAAATGAATAAGATAAAAAAAGGAGATATTGTTGCCAGAAAATCTTATGGAAAAGACATAATATTCACGGTAAAAAATATCATAAATAACAAACAAGAAAAAATAGCCATCTTAAAAGGAACCATAGATAGAATTGAAGCAGATAGTAGCATAGAAGATTTAGAAATAGTGAATAAACAAATTATAAACGAAAAGATGGAAACATTACATCATAAAATGAATAACAAAATTGCACAGACCAAAGAAACAAGAGGACAAAGCGAATATCAAATAGGAATCTTATCACCAAATCATAAAAATAAAGAAAAAATAATAACAGGAAAAATACTACATTTAGATGGTGATAAAAAATACAGTCAAAAATCCTATTATTATTATAAAAAATTAGGATTAAATGCGGTTGTTAGAAACATACCAGAATATAAGCAACCAAGAGTGGTATATCAATTGTTAAAGACTTATAATCCTGACATTCTTGTAATAACTGGACATGATGGAATGATAAAACGAGGAACAGACTATCATAACATTTATAATTATCGAAATTCCAAATATTTTATTCAAACAGTAAAAGAAGCAAGAAGATATGACCAAGAAAAAAATAATCATTTAGTAATTTTTGCCCGGAGCATGCCAAAGCTACTTCGAAGCAATTATTTCAGCAGGAGCTAATTTTGCTTCTTCTCCAGCAAGAATTCTAATTGATTTTTTAGACCCATTAGTAATTGCAGAAAAAATAGCATTTACAGAAAAATATAAATACATTACCATAGATGACATTGCAAAAGAATTAAGAGATGGAAAAAAAGGAGTCAGTGGAATAGGTGCAAATGGGAAGATGATTTTAGAATAATTTTTTTAACTTATTCTAAAACAACATAGTTATAGTTTTGACTTTTTGTATAATTCATCAATTGACATATAAATAAAAATAACCCAACTTAATATTTTTGTAATGTAAATGTAATACAAGTGTAAAACGAACAAGAAAAAGTAATGAAAGTGTTGAAATAAAAGAAATACAGAGAATTGACAAGCCTTCTTATTTTTTGACATTTTATGCAAAAACTGTTATAATCAAGCCATCTTAAGGGGGAAGGTGATTACATGATTTGTCGTACAGATATAGCAAATTTGAAAACAGACATCATCGAAAAAGTGGGTCAAAAGATAATCGTGAAAGGTTCTTTAGGAAGAAGTAAAGCCTTTGAGAAAGAAGCTACAATAGAAAAAGCATATCCTAATATTTTTGTTGTAAAATATGAGGAAAATGATAGAAATGTTACTTATAGTTATACAGATGTATTGACAAGAACAGTTGAAGTTGAGGTTTTTGATGGAGATTCTTATTCGCCATTAATACCACCAGCAATAGAAACAAAAAGAAGAAAAACATCACTATAAGAAAAATGAAAACAGTTATATTATTCAGACAATTTTTTATAATGTTTGAGTAATATAGTTAGCAGAGGTATCTCTGCTTTTTTTATATTGTAGGAAAGTTCTCCTAGTAGGAGGACTTTCTGTACAAGATAAATATGGGAATTTCTAGAATTTCTTTGCGATTGCCATCGCTTAGAAATTCTTAAATTCGTTTTTTATTATCTAGTCATAAATTTGTTTACCACCCAATATACATGTATAAAAGAAAAAAGAAGGAGGTAAAGCAATGGTATTAGAAACCGTAAACGAAAATTTATGTGTAAATAAATTAATAGCAACTAAAAAAGACATCATAATGATAGAAGGGGATATGATAGTACCAGATTCAAAACCAGATATTTTAAATACAATTTGTACAAGTGGTGTAGTATGTATTTATAAAAAAGATGTATTAGATGAGAAAGTGAGAATTGATGGAAATGTAAATACATACATTATGTATTTAGCCGATGACACACAAGACAAAGTAAGAGGAATTAATACCAGTTTAGATTTTTCAGAAACAATTTCAGTTCCAAATAGTAAAGAAGGAATGGAATCCGTTATTCAAGTCAAACTAAAATCAATTGAATGTAAAGTAATCAATGGAAGAAAAGTAGGAATGAAAGCAACGTTAGAAGTAGATATTAAAATCTATGCAAGAGAAGAAGTAGAAATAGTAAACAATCTTCAAAATGCAGAAGGTATCCAAATGTTAAAAGAGGATTTACGAGTTAATTCTTTAGTAGGAATGGGAGAAAGCAAGATATATACCAAAGATAATATTTCCATTGATAATATTGATAATTTAGCAGAAATCTTAAAAACAGATATGTCAATAGTAGATAAAGATGTAAAAATAAGTTACAATAAAATATTAGCCAAGGCAGAAGCAAGAGTAAAAATTATGTATTTAACAGAAGATAATAGAATTAATTCCATTGATACTAAAATTCCAATTGTAGGATTTATTGATATACCAAATGTTACAGAAGAAAATATGTGTGATTTAGATTATGAAATCAAAAATATGATTATCAAACCAAATGCACCAGAAGAGCATTCTATCTATATCGAGCTAGAAATGGTTGTAAATGCAATTGTATATGAGGAAAAGCAAATTAATTTAATACAGGATTTATATAGTCCTTGTGAAAATTTAGAATTTAATAAAAAGAAAATAACCACCATAACCAATAAACAAACACGTAAAGAAATAAAGCAAATAAGAGAAAAAGTAGAAATAGAAGGAGTCGATAATAAAAATATAATTGATGTGGATGTTTGTCCAGTTATTGAAAAACAAGAAAACAGTAGTAGTCGAATTATTTATACGGGAAATTTAGAAATTAATTTTGTATTATCAAATCAAGATTTGCAAATGGAGGTACGAAACACGAAAATACCGTTCGAATATACAGTAGATGGATTAGAAGATGCCGAAAATGTAAACAGTAGATTAGAAATGGAAGTGGCCAATCAAGACTTTATTGTGCAAGAGGGAGGATTGATTACAAGTAATATAGATTTAGTTATGAATAATGATATGTACCGAAGCACCAATATGAACATTATGAATGAGATTCAAACCAATGGAGAAAGAGAAGCTGAAGATTATAGCTTAATTTTATACATTGTAAAAAAAGGAGATACTTTATGGCAAATTGCAAAAAGATATGGTAGTACCATTGATGATATTGTAAGAACAAATGGGATAGAAGATGCAGACAGAATTAATATAGGTCAGAAATTGTTCATACCTCGTTATGTTAAAACAGGAATTACTTATGCATAAGATTTATTCCAGACCACGAATTAGAATTCCTAAAATTATAGTACAATCGAAAAGAAGTATGCATAGTGAAAAAGGAAAAAAAATGACTACGTTGATAGTCATTTTAATCATAGTATTTTCTACAGTAAAGATAATACTAGATGCTGTATTGCCAATCTTTGATAGTTTGTGTGAAAACAGAGCGAAATCTATTGCAACAATGGTATCCAATGAACAAGCAACTAATGTTATGAAGCAACATAGCTATGATGAATTATTTACGATTGAAAAGGATAACAATGGTAATGTTTCGATGATAAAATCAAATGTGATACCCATTAATGAAATTATTTCAGATGTAGCCAATAAAATTCAAGAAGATATTGATAATAGAGGAAGAGAAAATATAGAAATTGCCCTTCGGAAGTTTTACTGGTTTTAAACTGTTAGCAGGAAGAGGCCCTGGTGTAAAAATAACGATATCATCGGTTGGTGATGTTGAAACCGATTTAAGAAGTGAATTTATATCACAAGGAATTAATCAAACCTTACATCGAGTTTATTTGCAAGTGAAGTGTGAAGTAAATATTTTAACACCATTTGATAATATTTCGCGAGAGATTACCAATCAAGTTTTGTTAATGGAAAATGTGATTGTGGGAAATATACCAAATACTTATTATAATTTAGAAGGCATGAATGGAAATAGTGATGCTTTAGAGGTAATTGAATAATCAATTTGGTAAACATATTAACTTTTTATGGTTAATATGTTTTTCGTTTTTTAAATAGAAGAATGTAAATATAATTTTATGTAAAAAATGATATAATTTAAGCTATAAATCATATAAATGATTTACAAAAGTGGAGAGTTTATATATAATATATAAAAGAAAAAATGAAAATAGAGGTTAATGAATAAGTAAAATAACGATTTGATTTTTATAAAGAATAGGAAAAGGAAGAAATAACATGAATACAGAAAAGAAACATATTATTGTATCAGGTGTACCAAGAACAGGAAAAACACAAAGTATTTGTAGAAGATTGGCAGAAACGCCATATTATCAACATATTATGATGGATTCTATAACACAATCCTTTGAATATATTTTTCCAGAATTAGAAATTTTTGATGGGAAAACGTGGAAAGTAGGAATGGAAACAGTAAGTAAGAAATTAATCAATTTTTTAGCCCATTTGGTTCATTCCGAAAAATATGATGATTTAGAATATCGTATGTTAGTAGATATGTATCAGCTAATGCCAGAAGACTATATCAAAAAAATTAATCCAGAATGTTGCAAAGCATATTTTGTAGGATATCCTACTGTAAATATAGAAGAGAAATTCCAAAAAATAAGAGAAAATGAAACAAAGTGGGATTGGACAAAAGAAATGAACGATAAAGATCTTAAAGAAAGGATAAAAGTATATAAACAAGAAAGCCAATTGATTCAAAGCCAATGTGAAGAGTATAATTTACCATTTTTTGATTTTAGTTATGATATAGATAAGTGTACAGAAAATATTGTAAATCATATTTTAAAAGATAATAATTATAAGAAAGAATAGAAAATCAAGCTTATTTTTGTGCTTGTAACCAAATAGGAGGAATAGCAGAAAAGGAAAGATGTGGGAATACTAGTATAATTTCTTATGATGGTACAGTTATGGCAAATATAAAAGAAGAGGAAGGTATTATTGTAGAAGATTTGGACATTGAAAAGTTGAGAAAATCTAGAAAAGAATTACCAGTATTAAAGCAAATTGAAAAGTTTTAAATACTAACAAATTATAGGGATAAGGAAAAAGTAAAATGAAAAAGGTTTTATTATTACATGGTTATAATGGAATACCACAGATATTTCACTGGCTAAAACAAGAACTTGAAAATATTGAATATACTGTCATTATGCCGGCTTTACCAACACAAGAAGATGTACGATATAATATATGGAAAAAAGAAATTGAGAGTATTAAGAATGAGTTACAAGGAGAATTAATTGTAGTGGCACATTCTATAGGAAATCCATTTATCATAAAATATTTAAAAGAAAATAAATTAAATATACTCCTTTATATAGGACTAGCAGGATTTAGTGATATCTATAAAGTAGATGGAAGAGAAGATTTATATGAGGCTGTAAAAAGTATAGTGCCTACGCAAGAAGAACTTGATAATTTTAAAAATAATATTAAAAAGAGATATTGTATTTATAGTGATAATGATCATATAGTACCTTTAGAAATTTTAAAGAAACATATAGAAAATATTAATGGAATAGGATATATGATACCTAACATAGGACATATGGGAAGAAAAAGTAATTTACAGACAATACCTGAAGTAATAGAAATAATAAAAAATGAAGAGATATCATAGAAAAATATGATGTCTTTTTAAATTTGTATATTGTATGTATATTACGAGTAGTTTTTGACAGCTTTTAATGACTTTTACTAAAATAAAAGAAAAGCAGTAATCCAAATAGATTACCGCTTTATATATAGGTTTTTGACCATTGCTCCAAATGAGCACTTTTTTATCTTTTTGAGAATTGAGGGGCTTTTCTAGCTTTCTTAAGACCATATTTCTTTCTTTCCTTCATACGAGAATCTCTTGTTAAGAAACCGTTTGATTTTAAAGCTGGTCTATATTCAGAATTAGCTTCATTTAAAGCCCTAGCAATACCATGGCGAATAGCACCTGCTTGACCTGTAAATCCGCCACCTTTTACGGTTACGATAACATCATATTTGCTAGTTGTATTAGTAACTGTTAAAGGTTGTCTAACGATAACTTTTAAAGTTTCTAATCCAAAGAACTCATCAATATCTTTTCTATTAATTGTTATTTTTCCAGTACCTTCTATTAATCTAACTCTAGCAATAGAGCTTTTTCTTCTACCAGTACCATAGAAAACTATATTATCTTTTTTAGCCATATTACTTTACCTCCCATATTTCTGGTTTTTGTGCTTGATTTTCATGTTCATTACCAGCATAAACTCTTAATTTTCTTAATTGGCTTCTACCTAAAGAGTTATGAGGTAACATTCCTTTAATTGCTAAAGTCATTGCTTTTTCTGGATTTTTTTCAAGCATTACTTTAGCAGGAACTTCTTTCATTCCTCCAATGTAACCAGAATGATGTCTATAAATCTTTTGATTTAATTTGTTTCCTGTTAAAATTACATCTTTACAATTTAATATAATAACATGATCACCTGTATCGATATTAGGTGTATATGTTGGTTTGTGTTTTCCTCTTAATAATTTAGCGGCTTCTGTTGCAACTCTACCAAGTGGTTTTTGACTAGCATCAATAATATACCATTTGCTTTCAACTTCGCCACATTTAGCACTATATGTAGTATTATTCATGGTAACAATACCCTCCTATTTTTTTCAATTTCTATTTGTATATGAATCTAAATGTAAAACTACCGGGGAGAAGTTTTATATTTGTTCATACATAAGCGAAAATATTATATTATAAAAAAATGAATTTGTCAACAAAAATGGAAAAAATTTAAAAACTTGACAAATTTTTCTTTTAGGGATATAATAAAAAGAGCCGTGCAAAATGAAAAAATGATAGATTTTAAGTAAGGAGCAAGGAAAAATGAAAAGTAAGATGAATATAAAAAGCATTGTAATTATGGCAACCGTAGGAATTATCAGTTTGTTTTTTATCAATATGAGTTTAGCTGTAAGTACTGCAAAAATAAAAGTAGAAACAGCAAACCTTAGGGAAACAGCAGATGAAAATGCTAAAATACTAGAGTTATTGTCTAAAGATGAAGAAGTAGAAATAATTGAAAAAGAAGGAAATTGGTATCAAGTAAAGGCAAAAGGAATAACAGGATTTTTAAGAGAAGATTTACTTACAGTTAATGAAGAAACTGTTAAGAGTAATAATACAACTTCAGAAAATCAGACAGAATCAAAAGAAGATGCAGTAGCAGAAGCTGAACAGCAACAACCAGAAAATAATGAAGTTGAGAAAAAAGAAGAAACAGAATCAAAAGAAATAGAACTTGGAAAACAAAAAGTAGTAGAAGATACCAAACTAAAAATTGTACCAGTTATTAATGCAACTGATATTATTGAAGTAAAAAAAGAGGAAGAAGTAAATGTAATAGAAATAATGAATGGATGGGCATGTATAGAAACTCAAAATACAAAAGGTTGGATTCGTAAAGAAAAATTGCAAAAAGAAGAATCAAAAGCAGAGAAAACGGCTGAAACACCACAAGAATCAGTTCAAACAACGGAACAACCCAAAACAGTAATAAAAACTTTATATATCAATTCAGCTACTGTTAATGTAAGAAAAGAAGCCAATACTTCATCTGAAATTTTAGTAAAATTATCAGTTAATACAGCTGTAGATGTATTATCAGAAAACAATGGATGGAGTCAAGTTAGAGTAAATGGAAAAGAAGGATATATTTCTTCTAGTTTATTATCAAGTCAAAAACAAGAAACATCAAGAAGTTCATCTACACCAAGAACATCATCAACTGCACAACAAGAAACAACTGCAACAGAGCCAGTATCTGGAAATGGATCATCTGTTGTAGAGTATGCAAAACAATTTATTGGAACGAAATATACTTATGGAGGTACATCACCTTCCACAGGATTTGACTGTTCAGGATTTACATCTTATGTGTATAAGCATTTTGGAGTTAGCTTACCACGTACTTCTGGAGGACAGTCAGGAGTAGGAACAGCAGTTAGTAGAGATAATTTAGCAGCAGGAGATTTAGTTATTTATAGTGGACACGTAGCTATTTATGTAGGTGGAGGGCAAGTAATTCATGCACCAAGACCAGGTAAATCAGTATGTATTGCACCATTAAGTCAAGCAGGAAGTAACTATTTAGGAGCAAGAAGAGTTATATAAAAATAAAAAGCAATTAAAAAGGAGGCTTATGAAGGAAAGACCAATTTTAGTTGCAGTAATAGGATATATGATAGGTATATTATGGGGGCTATACTTTCGATTTAGTATAGTCCTTTGTTATATTCTAGTATTGGCAATTTATTGTATATATATAAAATTTTTTAGTATTCATAAAAAACATAAATTTAAATTAATATCTTTTAATCGATATCGTAGATATCTAAATTTATTCATAAATCAAAAAGTAATTTTAATTCTAGTTATTGTATCTAGTATTTCAAATGGAATCGTTTTATATCAAAATAATCAATATGAAAATACCTATCAAGATGAAGAAAAACTTGAAGTTACAGGTATTGTGGTAGGGCAAAGAATAGAAAAACAATATTATGATTTATATCCAATAAAATTATCCAATGAAAAACATTTTAAGTTGTTAATTCAAGTAAATAAAAAAATGCAAAAGTTAGAATATGGCGATAAAGTAAAATTACAAGGCACATATAAAAAGCCATCTGAACAAAGAAATTATGGAGGATATGATGATGAGCAATCTTTAAAGATACAAAAAGTAATAGGAAGAGTGAAAGTGGAACAAATAGAAATTTTAGAGAAAAAACAATTAAATGGAATATTACAACTAGCGAATCAAGTTAAAAGTAAGATAAAAGGAAACATAGAAGAAAGGTTTGAGGAAGAAAAATCTGCTATTTTAAAAGGTTTGCTATTAGGAGAAACGACTAGTATAGACCAAGAAACAAAAGAAGATTTTCAAATCTCTAATATTTCACATGTTTTAGCTATTTCGGGTATGCATATTACCTACATCATAATAGGAATTAAAATTTTGTGTCAAAAAGTAATTGGTAAGAGAAGAACAAAGATAGTAACGATTCTAGTTTTAATTTTTTATACTTTCATAACAGGTTTTTCGCCTTCTATTGTAAGAGCTGTTGTAATGGGAGTTATTATGATAGGAGCAGAAATTGTGTATCGAAAAAGCGATACTTGGAATACAATTGCAATTTCCTTGTTGGGAATTCTAATTTATAATCCATTTTTGATTTTAAGTGTAGGATTACAATTATCGTATTTAGGAACAATAGGAATCATTTTATTTTATTCAACTATTTTGCAAATATTGAATGCTATTGGAAGCAAAAGAAAATTAATGATTTTTGAAAAAATTAAGGAAATATTAGCTGTTAGTCTATCTGCTCAGATTATGATAGTACCGATTTTAATCTATCATTTTAATATCATTGGAATTTATTTTTTGATTACCAATTTGTTAGTAAGTTTTATGATTGGACCAATTATCATATTAGGATTTTTTTCTATCATTAGCAATATATTCGTAAATCCATTAACGATAGGATTAGAAATTTTAAAGTTAATTTCTAAATTTAGTAAATTTCCATTTGCAAAAATTTATCTTCCAACACCTAAAAATATTTATATCATTTTGTATTTTATAGGTCTAGTATTATTAAATCAAATGTATCATATTTATCATATTAACCATTTAACAACAACACAAAAAAGAGTAAAAAATCTAATCGCTTTGTTTTATTATCGATTCCATCAAAAGAAGAAAAAATATACAAGATATATATTAATTATTTTTTTAGTAATAGTAGTATTTTCTTTATTTCCCAAAACCTTGAAAATCTATTTTGTAGATGTAGGACAAGGGGATTGCACTTTTATAGTAACACCTAGAAACAAAACAATTTTAATAGATGGTGGGGGAAGTTTATTAGAAGAGTTTGATGTAGGAAAAAGGACAGTCATTCCTTATTTACTAGATAGAGGATATACAACCATTGATTATATTATGATTAGTCATTTTGATCAAGATCATGTACGGTCGGATTGTTAACCATTATGCAAGAATTGAAAGTAAAAAATATAGTGATAGGAAAACAATTTGAAGTTTGTAATAATTATGAGGAGTTTATTGAAATTGTGAAAGAGAAGAAAATAAAAGTATATGTAATGGAAGAGGGACAGAGAATCAAAATAGAAAAAGATTTATATTTTGATGTATTGTGGCCAAGTTCTGATAATGTAATAAGTAAAAATATATTAAATAATAATTCTTTGGTGTGTAAATTGGGATATAAAAGTTTTTCTATGTTATTTACAGGAGATATCGAAGAAATCGCTGAAAAGACTATTTTGGAAAAATATAAGGAGACAAATGTATTAAAATCCACCATATTAAAAGTAGCCCATCATGGATCGAAATCTTCATCAACAAAAGAATTTTTAGAAGCAGTAAAACCTAAAATAACACTAATAGGAGTAGGCGAAAACAATACCTTTGGTCATCCTAATACTGGAGTTTTAGAAAGCCTAGAACGGATATGAAAGTAAAGTGTTTAGAACAGATGAGAATGGAGAAATTACAATACGAATTAATAGAAAAGGGAAAATTGGGATAAATAAGATGTTGAATTCAAGTTGAAATATTTTAAGGAAGATAACGATTAAAGAAAATTTTAAATCATAGTGTTATGAAAGTAGGAAGAGATTTTACAAATTGGATAAAAGAGCGAATAAGAAAATATGAGTTTACCAAAATGAAAATGTATAAATTTAACAAAACCAGTAAATACTACAAAAAAGTAGAAAAAGGAGCGTTAAATTTATGAATAAATTAATCATAGTCATGATAGCTATTATTGTAGTGATAAGTGCTATGTTCACAGCCATGATGATATTTAGTCCAAATCGTAATGAAAATATTGAAAATAAGGTAACTCAAGTAGCAGAAGAAATTTTAGATGATTGTACCGATGAATATGAAGAGATGGAAAATGAGAATACGATAAAAGCTAATACACAAGAGGAAAAGACTTCTCCTAATTGTTCACTAATAACTAAAACTTATTTTTCAGAATGTAAGCACATGAAAAGTGAATATGCTAATTTATCACAAGATTTTGTTAATTTAACAAAAGATGAGATACAAGAAGAGTATCCAGAATATGAGATAGAAAGTTTTGCCACTAATGAAGTGGTTTTATATCAAGAAAAGGAAGGAACATGTGGAGAACATTACATGGTAAAGGATAAAGAAGGACAAGTTACAATTTATCAATTATTAGAAGATGGGACACAAAAAGAAATAGAAGTCACAGGGGTTACAACAGAGTATTTACCAGAAACAGATAAAATTAATATGAAGAATGGAATTCAAGTAAATGGAAAACAAGAATTAAATCAATTAATTGAGGATTTTGAGTAAAAAAAATTGCCAAAGTTTTTTGGCAATTTTTATCTGTTTTATGGTAAAAGCTAAATCATTGCTATAAGTTTATTAGCTGCAGTAGAAAGATATTTAGAATTATAAACAATTCCTAAATTATGCATAGAAGAAATTTGATTAACATTAATCTGATATAGTTCTTTACTATCTAAATCATTTTGGATAGCTTCTTTTAATGTGTATCCAATCCCATAACCTAATTTTACTAAATAAACAATAGGAGCATGATAAGTAAAATCCATGATAGGTTCTAATTTTACATTTTGTTTTTTAAAGTCATAATCTAAAGCTCTACGTTCATAACTACTTTGATTTAATACTAAAAGTGGATAATTTGATAATTCTTCTAAAGAAACTTGTTTTTTTAAAGATAGATTTTTATATTTTTCATTACAAAAAAAACAATGAGTAATTTGAGAAGCAATTTTAACAGAAAAATTACGAAATGTTGTTTCTATACCAAATTTACGAATTACCATATCTAGTTCATGATTTTCTAACATTGTAATTAAATCACTAGCAGGCTTACTAATAATATGAATTTTTATACTTGGATATTGCTTGTGATAGGTAGCAATATATGGATATAATCCAACTTGAAATAAACTAGGATTACATCCGAATATATAAATCACCAGTAGTTAAATTTTTATCTTCTGTAAAGAGTTTTTCTCCAATAGCTAAAGAATGATAAGACTTTTTTACAGCCTCATACAACTTTTCAGCTTCTGGTGTCAATTGAACTCCTTTGGGTGTACGAAAAAATAAAGTACCTCCTAAAGCTTCTTCCAATGTCTTTATACTATAACTAACAGCAGGTTGAGAAACAAATAAAAGTTCAGCAGCTTTGGATATATTTTTAGTTTGAGCAACAGCATAAAAAACTCTGTATAGATTAAGATCAAAATTATGATTAATAATATCCATATAAATCTCCTTTATGAAAAATATAAAATATATATATTTTACTTATATCATTAAATGGATTATAATATAAATATAGATAAAAAGCAATAAAAATTAATTAAATTATGAAACTGTTGTAAAAAATTATCGCTTCGAGAGATCTTTTTCTACTTTTTAAATTCTTCTATTTATTTTGTTTAAGATCTCAAAGAAGCGTAAAATGTTTTAGAGGAGGAGAATTAATTATGAAACATTTGTTAAAAAATACGATTCAAAGTGAGTTAGGAAAAAATTTGGTTTTTAAAGATATACTAAATAAGTTTGAACTTCCTCAAATGGATGAGTTAAAAGAAGATTTAGATTTAGTATATAAATCAAATGAATACATGGGATATTATAAAAAGGAAATGTATTTTGATTTAATACCTAAAAAGGGAAATTTGAATTCTAAAGGTACATTAAAAATAACATTTGTATCTAGTGTAAAACAATTTGACATTGAAAAAGCAATGCATGCCATTCAATCAGATGAAACGCATAATGTTAGTATAACATTTATGTTGTATAACGAAGGTGATGATTGGGATACAGCGAGATATAATTATACTTTATGGAAAAATGCATAGATACATTCCATTTCATACAAATTTGCTAAAGCAAACTTGGCGAGCGAACTTCTAACGCATCATGAATTTGTAATGGTCAAAGCTTAACAACTTCAAGAAAAGATGAGGCATGAAAACTAATCTAAAAGGTCAAAATATTTTAATCATGCCTCTTTTGTTCTATCTTTTTTTTCTTTCTTCTTTTTTGTCTACTGTAACTTCTTTTTTCAAATCTTGTTTATCAATAAATCCTTTTTGGTATAAATCTTTTATATACATGATTAAAGAAAAGATAGTAGAGAGTAATGCTAAAGTAAAAATTCCTAAATCTATCAATTCCCAGATGCCAGCTAGTTCAAATTGTTTTAATAAAAGAGAAACAACAATGGCAAAGTAAAGTAATACTGTAGCAAGTTTACCATACCATTTGCTATAAACTACAACATCTTTTCCATAAAGGAAAGATGCACCACAAATCATAATAAACTCTTTTAAAAACACAATTGCTAAAATCCAAAGAGGAATGATATTAGCAAATACCAAAGAAGCCAAAGTAGCAATTTGAGTTAGTTTATCAGCTAAAGGATCCATTAACTTTCCAAAGTTGGAAACTAAATTAAATTTTCTAGCAATAAAACCATCAGCAATATCGGTTATACCAGAGATTGTAAAAAATACAAAGGCTAAAATATAATTACCTGTAAAAATATAAAAGATAATTAATGGTATTAACAAAAGTCGAACGACAGTTAGTGCATTGGGTAAATGTTTTAACATAAATTTCTCCTATTTTATTTTAAATTCTAGTTTATCATTTTTTAAAGTAACAGCAACAGTATTACCATCTAAAAGTTCACTACGCAAAATCATTTCAGAAAGTTCATCATCAATATATTTTTGGATGGCTCTTCTCAAAGGTCTAGCTCCAAACTTAATATCAGTACCTTGTTCTAAAATAAAGTTTTTGGCTTTGGTATCAATTTCAAGTTTAATATCTTTTTCTTTTAAAGCTTTTATTGTATTCATTAGCATTAAATCAACAATTTGTAATAATTGTTCCTTGGTTAAAGCATTAAAGGCAACAATTTCATCAATTCTATTTAAGAATTCTGGGCGAAATACATCTTTTAAACTATCCATTATTTTATTTTTGCTAATTGTTTGACCACCAAATCCAATCGAATTGTTATTTAAATTAGAACCAGCATTGGATGTCATGATAATAATGGTATTAGCAAAGCTAACAGAATTTCCTTGACTATCCGTTAATTTTCCATCATCTAATACTTGAAGTAAAATATTAAATACATCTGGATGAGCTTTTTCAATTTCATCTAATAGAATAATAGAATAAGGTTTTCTTTTTACTTTATCAGTTAATTGACCAGCATCATCATAGCCAACATATCCTGGAGGGGCACCAATTAATTTAGAAGTAGAGTGACTTTCCATATATTCAGACATGTCAACTCGGATGATAGAATCTTCACTTCCAAACATCTCAAAAGCAAGCGATTTGGCAAGTTCTGTTTTTCCAACGCCAGTAGGACCAACAAAGATAAAAGATGGAGGTCTTTTCGTGCTTTGTAGACCAGCACGATTCCTACGAATGGCTCTAGATACACTACTAACAGCTTCTTCTTGGCCAATAATTCTTTTGTGAAGATTAGTTTCTAAATTTAGTAATTTTTGTGTTTCGGCTTCTGTTATTTTTTTAACTGGTATTTTTGTCCAGTTTTCAATTACATTAGCGATATCTTGAATTGTAATTTGTTTTAACTTCATTTTGCTATTCAATTTATCAATCTCTTCAATTAATTGACATTCACGAGTTTTTAAATCAGCAGCTTTTTGATAATCTTCTGTTGAGTCAGCTGCAATGACCTCTTCTTTTTCAGCTTGTACATGAGAAAGTTCTTGTTTTAGCATTTCTAAATTATATAAGTCCTTATTTTCTAAATTAATTCTTGAACAAGCCTCATCTAAAATATCAATTGCTTTGTCTGGTAAAAATCTATCATGAATATACTTTTCAGACATAACAACTACTTGTCGAATGACATCAGATGAAATTTTTACTTTGTGATATTCTTCGTAGTATTTTTTAATACCTTCCAAAATACCGATAGAATCATCAATATTAGGTTCTTCTACTAGTACTTGTTGAAATCTTCTTTCTAAAGCAGAGTCTTTTTCAATATATTTTCTATATTCTTTTAGGGTAGTGGTACCAATTAATTGGATTTCTCCATTTGATAAAGCTGGTTTTAAAATATTAGCAGCATTCATAGAATGTTCACCATCACCTGCACCAATGATATTATGAATTTCATCGATGACTAAAATAATATTTCCATATTCTTTACATTCATCGATAATACCTTTCATCCTTGATTCAAATTGTCCTCTAAATTGAGTACCAGCAATAACAGCTGTCATATCTAGTAAGTAGACTTCTTTATTTAAAAGTTTAGCAGGAACATTTTGGTTGGCAATTTTAATTGCTAATCCTTGTGCAATAGCTGTTTTACCAACACCAGGTTCTCCAATTAAACAAGGGTTGTTTTTAGAACGTCTATTTAAAATTTGAACAATTCTTTGAATTTCTTTGTCTCTACCAATAACGATGTCAATTTCATTATTCTTGGCTTTACTAGTTAGGTTAGTTCCATAGGTATCTAGGAACTTTTTCTTTTTATTTTGCTTCGTATTTTTCTTCTTTTCGACTTTTACTTTTTTTCTACCACTAATAGGTTCTTCTTGTTCTTCTTTATCTTTTGGACTAGAAGCATGAAACATATTTGAAAAAATAGAGCCAAGTGGAATGGCTGCTCCTGTTATTTTGGGAGCATCTTCATTAGAATTATTATTTAAATCGGTATTTTCGAAAGTAATAGCACCTTCCATGTTTTCGATGTCTTCTAAATTGATATTTTCTGCTAAATCTTTGAAGATACTTTCGAATTGTTTTGTCATATCAGATAAGTTTACTTTGTCTTTTGACAAAATATCATTTTGTTTAGACAAAACTTCATTTGGATTGATTCCTTTTTTCTTGGCACAGTCATAACAGTAACCTTCCATGGATTCTTTTCCATTTTCTATTTTTTTATAAAAAAGTATTGCTGGGTTTTCATTACATTCTGAACATAACATACGTTTTTATTCCTCATTTCTCTTTAAATTTAATCTATAATATCATATCGCAAAATCAAGAAATAGTCAACCAAAAATTTAGCTACAAAACTGAAATTTTGTTTCTCTTGGCAAATTATAAGAGAAATGTTATAATAAACAAAAAAATAAATGAGGAGTAAATAATGAAAGTCGTATTACCAGAAGAAAAAGCATTGAATAAAAAACAATTAGCTATTTATATAACGATTGTGATAGTATGTATTATTTCTGTTATAATAGCCTTTTATGTCCAATTTTATGCTAGAATTGATTTAGGAAGATTCATAGGAATTGAAACCGAAACAGAATTTGGGAATAAAACAGAGGAGCAAACAGAAGAAATAAAAGCAAGATTTGAGCAAATTTTTATCAATACAATTGAAAATGGAGAAGGGCAAGATAACAAAAAGAAAGAAATAGACCAACCATTAGTTTATACAAAAATGCAAAGAAAAGAGAATAAATTAGATTACTATGATATAGAAGTTAATATACCTTATATTAATATCGATAATCCTAAAATAGAGGAATATAATAAAGAAATAGAGAGTTTTGTAGAGAAAACAAACAATATATTAGAAAGTCAAAACCAAAACATTATTTATACAGTAGAATATGTAGCCAATGTCTATGATGATATTTTATCTTTAATGATTCGTTCCAATTTAAAAGAAGGAACAAATGCTCAAAGAATCATTATTCAGACTTATCATTATGATTTAAGAAATAATAAAGAAATTACTTTAGATAAAATATTGAGAATGGAAAATTTAAACCAATCTGATATACAACAGAAAATTAATAATGAAATTGAAATAGCACAGAAGAAAGTGCAAGATTTAAGTGATTTAGGTTATACGATTTATAGTAGAGAAGTCTCAAGTGATAGGTATAATATAGAAAATGCAACAGAATATTATTTGACAAATAATACTTTATATATTATTTATGCCTATGGAAATGAAACATTTACAAGTGAAATGGATTTAATTGTAATATAGAATGTATGGCAATTTTTACAGACAAACAATTAAATGTGAGATGAACTCTACATATTAAATTTTATAAAATATTAATCAGCCCACTATTGTTTTACAATCAAAAAGAAAGAGAATGGATGCATTCTCTTTCTTTTTTTGAAAATAAAAGGGGATGTTTTTAATTTAGAGTCAGTAATCTCTTACTGACTATGGTAGTATTCTACTAATGAATTTTGTCCATTGTGTGAACTGAAAGTGAAGAATTAAAAAATATTTAAGGTTGCTCTCCTAATGTAATGGTTAGTTCTTTTTCTTGTCCATTACGATTTATTTTGATTTTCATCTCATCACCAATCTGATGAGAATTTTTAATTTCATTTAGTTCATCCATTTTTGTAACCTTTTTACCATCAGCTTCAATAATAACATCACCAATTTTGATACCTGCTTTTTCGCCAGCAGAAAAATCATCAACAGCTTTTACATAGATACCAACTACTAGGTTATTGGCTTTTGCTGTGTTTTCTGTTAAATCCATTCCAGAAATTCCAATATAAGGTCTTTTTACTTTACTATATTGAATTAGTTGAGAAGTGATATCAGTTGTTGCATTAATTGGAATAGCAAATCCCATACCTTCAATTCCTGTTCCAGAAAGTTTTAGGGTATTAATACCAATGACTTTTCCTTCATTATTAACCAAAGCTCCACCGCTATTACCAGAATTGATAGCAGCATCCGTTTGAATCAAAGTAAATTTCTTTCCATCAGAATCAGTAACTTCTCGATTAACAGCACTAATAACACCACAAGTGATACTGCTTTGCATTCCTAATGGATTACCAACAGCCATAGCAAATTCACCAACTTTTATATTATCAGAATCAGCAAATTCCGCTTTAGAAAGTCCGGATTTTTCAATTTTGATAACCGCTAAATCAGTTTGCTCATCTGTTCCTATAATTTTGGCTTCATATTCTGTTTCATCATTAAATAGAGTAACCGTTATTTTAGTAGCTTCTGATACTTCATAATAAGATTCAGAAGAAGAGGTAGCTACAATGTGATTATTTGTTAAAATATAACCATCATCACTAATAATAATACCAGAACCACTAGCTTCTGCTGTAGTTGTTTGTGATTGTCTACCAAACATAGAAATAAGAGAATTTACGTTATATTCTACATTGATTCCTACAATAGATGGTAATATCTTATTGGCTGCATAGACAGCAGTATCAGAATAATTAGAAAGTGAAGTTTGACTTACATATCCTGAATTTTGGGTATTATTTGTATTTTCTACATTTGGATTTACTTCTAATATTTTTGAGCGAATAGAAGGAATACCAAAACAAGTACCTAACACAACGGAACATCCAACCACTCCACTAAAAAAAGGTAGTAAGATACTTTTTCCAAATCCAACTTTTGATTTTTGTATGGTTTCATTTTTGTATAGTGTTTTATATGTATTTGGATTTTGAACCGTTTTAAAGTTTTGTACTTTTTCTTCTTTTTTTTCATTTTCTTCCATTTTATTTTAACCTCCTAAATTAATTACTATTAATATAATAACCTATTATGCCGATATAATACAATAGGTTTGTGAAATTTGTGTGAAAAAAAATTGACTTTGTATTGAAAATGTATAGATAAAAATATATAATGTAAAAAAATAAATAAAAAAGGATGAAAAAAATGAAGATAGATAATATAAGAAAGAAAACACAAGGAATAACATTTGTGGCTTTATCAATTGTTATCATTTTATTATTAATTTTAGTAGGAATTAGTTTTTATGTGGCAAAGGAAGAAATAGAGAAAGAAAGATTAGAAGAATTAAAAACAGATATGCTTTTTATACAAGCTAAAGCAAGAGAATATGTAGAAGAAGTAAATACAAAAATGGGAATTGGTTCAGAAGAAGAAAAAATAGAAAGAAGAGATGTTGCCAGACAAGAAATATATGAAGAGAGAGAAAAATTGGAAAAAGCAGATACCATTCCAGAACAATTACAAATAGTAATGGAAGATGGTGAGATATGTTATTATTTAACCAAAGAAACCAAAGAAAAATGGGAATTGGAAAAAATAGAGAATGAAGAAGAATACTTAATTAAAGTTGATGAAAAAAATGCAAAAGTAGAAGTTTATTATATAGAAGGATATGAGGGGAAATATTCATTAACAGAAATTGGTCAAATACAAAAATAGAAGTTAGAAATATGAGAAGGAATCAGAGAAAATGAAGGAAAAAGAAGAAGAGAGATTAGCGAAACTAAAAGAAATGGAAAGAGAATTGTATCAAAAAGGATTTCAAAAAATATGTGGAATTGATGAAGCAGGAAGAGGTCCATTAGCAGGACCAGTCGTAATAGCCGGGGTTATTATGCCGCCAGATTCTAAAATAGAGGGAGTAAATGATTCGAAAAAGGTTGCAGAAAAAAAGAGGGAAAAATTATATGACTTAATTTTAGAAGAAGCAATCAGTTATTCAGTTGCTATTATAGGACAAGATGTGATTGATGAAATTAATATTTTAAATGCAACGAAACAAGGGGTTACAAAAGTAGTGGAAGAATTGAATATAAAGCCAGATTTGATTTTAGTAGATGCCTTGACACAAATTAATACAAAAGGAATCCCTTATGATTCTATTGTCAAAGGAGATGCTAAATGCTATTCGATAGCAGCAGCTTCTATTATTGCGAAAGTAACAAGAGACCGAATTATGAGAGAATGGGAAGAAGTTTACCCTCAATATGGTTTTAGTGGACATAAAGGTTATGGAACAGCCAAACATATTGCAGCGATTAAAGAATATGGATTATGTCCAATTCATCGAAGGAGTTTTACAAAGAATTTTGTATAATTAAAAATATAGTTTGGGATATCATAATTAAAGTAAGGGGAAAAATCTTGAAGGAAAAGATTTTTCTTTTTCCATCGTTTTTTGAAAGGAAGGGAATGAAAAATGAGAATCATAGATATCATTGAGAAAAAAAGAGAAAAGCAAGAATTAAGCAAACAAGAAATTGAATATTTTATAACACAATATACCAATGGAAATATAAAAGACTATCAAGCAGCGGCATTAGTGATGGCGATATTTTTAAATGGAATGACAAATCAAGAAACAACAGATTTAACATTAGCGATGGCACAATCAGGAGAAATACTAGATTTATCCACATTAAAAGAAACAATTGTGGATAAACATTCCACAGGAGGAGTAGGTGACAAAGTTTCCTTGGTTTTATTACCACTTGTAAGTTCTTTAGGAGTACCAGTTGCTAAAATGTCAGGAAGAGGGCTTGGTTTTACAGGAGGAACTGTGGATAAATTAGAGTCAATACCAGGTTATCAAACAACAATTGAAATGAATGAATTTGTTAAGAATGTAGAAGAGATTGGAATTAGTATGATTTCACAAACTTTAAATTTAGCACCAGCGGATAAAAAACTATATGCTTTAAGGGATAGTATTTCTTGTGTGGAAAGTATACCATTAATAGCTTCTAGTATCATGAGTAAAAAAATAGCAAGTGGAGCACAAAAAATTGTATTAGATGTAACGGTTGGGAATGGTGCTTTTATGAAAAATAGGGAAGAAGCAAGGAAATTAGCTAATACGATGATTGAAATAGGAAAATTAGCCAAAAGAGAAACAGTTTGTATATTAACTAACATGGATGAGCCTTTAGGTTATGCGATAGGAAATGCTTTAGAAGTTATAGAAGCGGTTAGATTCTTAAAAAATGATATGCCAGAAGATTTAAAACAAGTAGTATTAGAACTTGGCAGTTATATGATGCAATTAGCTGGAAAAGGAAATGATTTAGAAGAAAACAAAGTTAAGTTGTTAGAAAATATAAAAAATGGAGAAGCCTATAAAAAGTTTATCGAATTAGTTCAAAAACAAGGTGGAGATATTACTTATATTGAAAATTTGGATAAATTACCAAAAGCGAAACAGATAGAACCAATTTATAGCCCAAAGGATGGTTATATACAAGAAATGAATAGTAAAGAAATTGGTAAATTAGCAGGAATATTAGGAGCAGGAAGAGAGCAAAAAGAAGATGTAATTGACGTAAGCGTAGGAATTGTGTTAGCAAAAAAAGTGACAGATAAAGTAAAGAAAAATGATATATTAGCCTATATTCATGCTAATGATGAGAAGCTAGTAGAAGTAAAAAAAAGACTAGAAAAAATTATCAAGATTTCAGAAAAACCAGTAGAAAAAGAAAAAGTGGTATTAGAAGTTATTAGATAATGAAGAATTGCTAAAGAGAAATATATTTGAGAAAAATGAATGTTAAAATAAATAGCAATAAAATAACATAAAAAATATAGAAATATCGTAGTCCATATGTTATAAATAAAACAATAAATATAACAAGGAGGATTACAGAAGATGAACAAACAAAAAAACAACCCAAAGAACAATAATCGGAATCACTTTAATAGCATTGGTGATTACAATTATTGTTTTATTAATTTTAGCTACGATAAGTATTAGTGCACTAACTGGAGAAAATGGAATTTTAACGAAGGCAAATAAAGCTAAAGAAGATACGGAAAGGGAATCAGCGAGAGAAAAGGTGCAAATGGTAGTATTAGCAAGTTATGATTCAAATGGAGATATAGATATTGCCACGTTAAAAAATGAATTGAATAAAATAGGAGGAACGGTAACTGATACCGAAGGAAGATTTCCAGTAACCGTAAAAGTAGATGGCTATACTTTTGTAATAGATGCAGAAGGAAAAGTAACGCAAGGAGGAAGTGAGACAGAAGAAATTGTAACACTTGGAGAAGAATATTTAGATTTTGATTATACTACTGGAGGGATAAGTTTAAAAGATATTGATAGCTATTATGACTGGATGTCTGCTCGCATTTCGGATTATAATTTAGGAATAGAGAAATTTAAATTGCCAGAATTTTATGATGGTAAAACAGTTACCCGTATTGGTATGCTTTTTGGAACTTCCAAAGATTCTGCGAGTCACGGTTTACGGTATTAATGTAGCAGATGTTAAAGAAATTATACTTCCTAACAGTATCGAGATAATAGGTTCAAGTGCATTTCGAGGTTGTAAAATGCTTGAGAGGATGGAGATCCCTTCTGGTGTAAAAGAGATTTGGAGTGATTCGTTTGATGGCTGTAAAAAACTTTCGGAGATTTATATCCCAGAATCGGTTCAGATTATGGGGACAGATGTTTTCGGCGGTTGCGATGGTTTGACAGTATATGTTCCTTTTCGAAAAGGAGAACTTCCTGAAGGTTGGAATAAGGACTGGTCTCAAACTAGGAGCATTGGAGTAGAGACTGGTGCTGTTCTTAATATCGTTTATGCTAGTGAATGAGAAAAATGAGATAATAAAAAAGATGATTTGTTAAATAGTAAGAAATCATCTTTTTTTCATTTATAAAATGAAATTTTGTTTATACAATAAGAAAATTCTTGAAAAACGTTTAAAAGAATTGAAAATTTGACAAAATATGTTATAATAATAAGTAGTGAATTAGAAAAAAGAAAGGGTTGAAGCAAATGAAAAATAGAGAAAATCATAAAGAAAACCATAAAACAAATTTTGACAAGCAAAAATTATTTGTTAAAATTATGGCAGGTATTTTAGCACTTTTAATGGTAGCAGGAACAGGAATTACACTTGTATATGCCTTAATGGCATAAAAAGGAGAAACAGATGATAATAAATTTAGGAATGAATTGGGAAAATTTTTATAAGGACAATATTGTATCTTACATCAAATCGTTACAAGGAAATCCTTATGAATTGGTTACACTTATATTAGATTTAGCAATTGTAATATTTTTAGTATATTGTTTTTTTAAAATAGTAAAAGGGTCAAGAGCATGGCAACTAATTAAAGGGATAGCACTTCTAATTATAGCCACTTGGATAAGTGGATTATTTAACCTAAAAATTTTAAATTGGATTTTAACAGGAATCATGAATTTAGGAGTTATTGCTATTATTGTAATTTTTCAACCAGAATTAAGAAGGGGATTAGAGCAATTAGGAACGAATAAAATCACCAAATTTTTTGGAATTGATAAAGATGTATCAACAAAAACAAAAGAAGACATTTATAAGGTAGTGATTGCTGCAACAGAGCTTTCGAAAGCAAAAACAGGAGCATTAATCGTATTGGAAAGAGATATTAAAATCCAAGATATTATAGCAACAGGAATACCAATGAACGCAGAAGTATCACCACAATTATTAGTGAATATATTCGAACCCAAAACGCCTTTACATGATGGAGCTGTTGTTATATCTGGAAATAAAATTGCAGCAGCAGCATGTGTGTTACCATTAGCCGATGATAAAGATATCGCAAAAGAATTAGGAACTAGACATAGAGCAGCTATTGGAATATCAAAAGAATCAGACAGTATTGTAGTAGTTATTTCAGAAGAAACTGGAAAAATGTCAGTAGCAAAAGATGGAACATTAATTGCTGATGTAAGAGAAGATGTTCTAAAGAAGATTTTAATTAGTAACATTGTAACCAAAAGATTTGCAATTGAAAAAAAGGAAAGAAAAGAAAAATTGAAAAAGATAAAAGAAGAAAAAAAGCAAGAAGAAAAAATACAAGAAGAAAGCCAAGAAAAACAATAAAGTCGCAAGTAAAGCGACTTCATTTTCTATTATAGGAAAGTTATGCGAACTTCCTATAATAGAAATAAGGGGAAATTATGAGAAATATAAAATTAGTGATTGAATATGATGGAAAAGAATTTAATCGGTTGGCAAAAACAACCTAACAAATTAAATATACAAGGAACCATAGAAAAGGCAATTGAACAAATAACAGGAGAAGTAGTTGAGCTTTCAGCCTCTGGAAGAACGGATAGTGGGGTACATGCTCTTCGGACAAGTAGCCAATTTTAAAACAAATTCAAATATTCCTATTGAGAAATTTGCGATTGCTATTAACAGTAATTTGAAAAAGTCCATCTTAATTAAATCGGCAGAAGAAGTAGAAGAAAAATTTCATAGTAGATTATCATGTAAAAGAAAAACATACCGTTATGTCATTAACAATTCTAAAGTAGGAACAGCCATTTATCGTAATTTAGAAACACATATTCCTATCCAATTGGATGTGGATAAAATGAAACAAGCCATTTCCTATTTTGAAGGAGAACATGATTTCAAAGCATTTAAAGCAAGTGGAACCAGTTCTAAAAGTAGTGTAAGAAACATCTATAGAGCAGAAGTGATAGAAAAAGAAAATAATAGAATATGGATTGAACTAACAGGAAATGGATTTTTATATAATATGGTAAGGATTATTGTTGGTACACTAGTAGAAGTGGGACAAGGAAATATAGAACCAGAAGAAATTCCTAACATAATAAAAGGAAAAGATAGAGCAAAGGCTGGCAAGACATTGCCACCACAAGGTTTATATTTAGTAAAAGTAGAATATGAAACATAAGGAAAGGAAACCTAGTGATTCAGTAAAATTTGAAAAACTAGGTTTCCTTTTTGTAAAAGGTTAAGTGAAATTAACAAATAAAAGGAATCATGCATAAAATATAGTAAAAAGGAAAAGGAGAGAAACGATGAATATTTTACTAATATTTTTTGCATTACCAATTGCAGTTATTATTATTTCAGTTGCTTTACAAAGAATCTTAAGATGTCCAGTTTTAGTAGCGGCTATTATATTTGCTATTTTTCTAATTGTTACTTTTGTCGTAAATAACTTAAATCTTCTAATTGCAGCTATTGTATATGCTATTATTAGTTTTATTACAGCCTACATAACCTGCTTGTTAGGAAGAGTTTTATGTAGAATAGCAAATCAATGTAGTTGTGGTTGCAATAGAGATAGTCAAAATCAATGTAATTGCAATAACAATAATAGCAATAATAATAACAGTAACAATTTGCTAACAGTTACAAGCCTACAAAATGGAAATTCTGCTTCTGGTTGTAATCAAAATACAGATGGATGTACCTATCAAATTACAAATGAAGATGGTATAAGTGCAAGAATTAATATTATTCCAAATTCAAATAACAATACTTGTAATAATAATAGTTGTGGCTGTGGTAGAAGAAGATAAATAACTAATATTTTTAGGATAAATTATATGAAAGTGTGTTATGGATTAATTCATAATTAGATGAAATACAAAAAAAGCTTAATCGATAAAGATTTTTTGAAAAAACATATCTGTGGTCTACTATTGGGGCTTTTCTTCAAAATCTTTATCGATCAAGCTTTTTATGATGGAAATTAGTTTTAAGGCTGATGGTAACGAAATTGCCAAAGATTCTGATTTAAATGGCAATTTTTTCTTGAAAAAAAATAAAATATGTGGTATGATAAGAAAACCGAAAAGAAGGAGAAAATAAATGATAGATATAATATTAGATGCCATCATAGATAGCGTAAAGTTGCTTCCTTTTCTATTTATAACTTATTTAATTATGGAATATATTGAGCATAAGACAAAGGACAAGACCAAAGAAGCGGTCAAAAAATCTGGGAAATATGGTCCTTTCATTGGAAGTATATTAGGGGTATTTCCACAATGTGGATTTTCTGTTTCAGCAACTAATTTATATGCTGCCAGAGTTATTACATTAGGAACATTAATTGCAGTATATCTTTCTACTTCCGATGAAATGTTACCAATTTTCTTATCAGAAGCTGTGCCAATTACTACCATTTTAACGATACTAGGTATAAAGTTAGTAGTAGGAATGATAGCTGGTTTTATGATAGATTTTGTGATTCGATTTAGACACAAAGAAGAGGAAGAAGAAAAAATTATAGATATTTGCGAAAAAGAACATTGCCATTGTGAACATGGAATTGTAAAATCAACATTTAAACATACTTTGAATATTTTTATATTTATTCTAGTTATTACGATTATCATAAATTTAGCAATGGAATGGATTGGAGAAGAACATATTAGAGAAATTTTGCAAAATCAACCAATTTTAGGACCAGTAATAGCAGGAGTAATAGGACTGATTCCTAATTGTGCTTCTTCCGTTATTTTAACACAAATGTATTTAGAAAATATCATATCACTTGCAACTGTAATTTCTGGCTTATTAGTGGGAGCTGGAGTTGGACTAGCCGTATTATTTAAAATGAACAAGGGATGGAAACAAAATATAAGGATAGTTGCCTTATTATATGCCATTGGAGTTATTGCTGGGATTATAATTGAATTAATAGGAATTCAAATTTAAAAACAAAAAAGAAGAGTTAAAAATTATCATTTGTTACTGAAAATTTTATGACTCTTCTTTTTTATTTCCATACTTATTATTCTAATCTATTTATTTCGTTTCTTCTTCCTTTTTTTCTTCTGTTACTTCTTCTCTTCTTCTATCATTTATTTCTGTTTCTACCATATTACAGTAAACGGCTAAATAGGAAATAGGTTTACCTGTTAGCTTTCTATAGTGTTCTGGATTATATCTTACATCATCCAATTGTTTAGCTAATTCGGGATAGTGCATAATGTCTTGCTCAATTTCGAGTTTTTCTTGTATACTCATAACAGTAGTCATAGATTGTAAAGATTTATGTTGCTCATATATGCTAATTCCTTTATCTAAAATTTCTTTTCCTAACTGTGTTTGAATATAATATAATCTTTCATTGACTCTGTTTTCTGCATCTGGTATATAATCGTGAGGATAACTTAAAAAGTTCTTTAATTGAAATATATAGTCATAAAGAGCTTTTTCACTAATCTACAAATTCTTGATGCACAAGATACAATGAAAGATGATATATTGAGGTAATACAAAAAAAGTAATCGACAATTTATTAATCATCGATTACATTTTTTCTTGTTATATAAATTAATTATTGTTTGGATTTCCTTTTTTAAAATTAACAATGATAGCATCATCGTTATTAAATAAATAGTTTGAATCTGTTACATCAGTTTGGATAGGGTTAAATTCATTTTTTTCATCCATAAAATTAATATTTTTTAAGTCGAATTTTTTTCTGCTATTGTCATCATTGTTTTCAGATTCTGTTACAGTACCATTCAAATATTTTGAAAAATCATAACTTTTTATTTTTTGTGGTTCTTTATATTTAGCAGGTAAAAATTCTAAAAGTCCAGTACCACCTTGTAGATAACCTCTGTCTCCTTTGATTTTATAACCACATTTTCCTAATGTTAAAGCTCCTAATTTTCCAGCTTTTACATTTGCAACATATGTCCATGAAACATTTGAATATTTAGAGTCATATTCTACTTTGTCAATATCAATACTTTGTGTGTAAGACCACTCTCTGTGATATCCTAGTTCCTTTGACCACCATTCAAGTTCTTCGTATTCAGCGTTTCCTGTAAATATCTTGTTAGCACAATTAGATAAAATAAGATTTCTGTAATTTTCTTTTTGACCATGAACTTCTAATTGTGATAAACTTTGTACAGATATTGTAGGAGCTACTCTAAATTTTCGATATAAGGTGAACATTGGCTCTGTTGCTCGACAGATAAAGTCGGCAAATTCATCAATATATAAGAAGTGAGGAATACGAGTTGATTCATTTCCAGGTCTTCTTAAAACAGCATCTTGCATAGAAATTAAGTAGAATAATCCAAATGCTTTATGTCCAGCAGCACCTAAATCGCCACGTCTTGTACAAATAAAGGTAACTTTTCCTTCTTTTAGGAATTCATCGAAGTTTACATTATTGTGCCTATTACATAGAATTGGTTTGATGCCAGGAATTCTTAATAAATTGTCTAATTGACTAACAGCTGTATAGATATATTTTTCAATTTCTTCTTTTCCAGGACCATTTTTATAAAAATATTTCTTAAAGTAGGTAAGTTGTATTGAATATTTCTCTCTTAATTCTTCATCATGTCCCATAATTTCACACATTTTTTCAATCAATTCGAAATTAGTAAATAGTTTTAGTAAATCTTCCATGTTAGGAAGAGCTCCACCATTCATTTTTGGATAAATTTCTTTTAATAATATGGTAACATTTTCAATGGCTTGCGTTGAAACATCACTTCTATAAGCTTCTTCTGGATCATCATGAGTAGCACTAAACATAGCTTGTAATACAGATGATATCGTAACAGCAATTTTGGCTGGGTCATTATAAGTAAAAGGATTTAAACCAATAGAAGTGTTGTTATTAGGGTCAATTACTTCATAATCAATTCCAAAATTTTTACAAACATCCATCATATGATTAATAACTTCGTAATCAGGAGCCATTAAAGTAAGCCCTAAATTTCGATAAACAGTTTCACCACCAATTGTTCCTAAAGTCATTTTCTTTAGGTAAGTATTAAATATATTTTCTTTTTCAGGTGTTGGTGTCAACATACTTAAGTCAAAGTTTTTATTTAAGTAATCATTATCAAAAGGTTTATTTAAAGTTGCAATTCCTGTTTTTAAAGCAGTAAAGCCTAATTCTTTTGCAGCTTCTTTGAAGAAATGTTTTCTTTCCAAATCTTTTGCCATAAAAGGTTCATAAACTAATGAAGTTTTTCCTGTTCCAGAACCACCACAAACAAATAATGATTGGTATCTAGAAGTTTCAGGCATAACGACTTTTCTATTATAGTCATCATCAGTACATACAAGAATTTCACAGGTATAAGGACCATGTCCTTCTTTTTTATCGGATATATCAATTCCACGAAAGTCCCAAAGAGAACGTACTTTAAGTGGATCATCTTTTACTTTAAAATATACAAATTTAAAAAACGGATATACAGTAACAAGTGGTAAATATAAAGAGAGACTAACAAAAGCAGGTGTTACTAAATCAGAAAATTCGGTAATGATTTCAGTATAGTTTGGCACTGACAATAAGAACAACCAAGCTCCCATATTTAGCCATTGTGTCATCATAGAAATAGTAATCACGTAGAATGCTGTCATAAATACGTAAAATAGTGTTACTTTATAACCTTTATTTTTAGAAAATTTTGATTTTGGAGAAAAAGCATAAGCAAAACAAGGACATGCCAAAGCTAAAGTATATTGAATTGGTCCCCAATAAGAATAAGAAACACCAGTAAATATCATCAGTAGCATTTCAACTACTCTATCAACTACGATATAGGCGGTAGCTAATGTTAGTACATAAGTTGCAAAAGTGTTTCGATTGGTATTTAATTTTTTCAAAAATTTATCTATATATTTCATCGAAGAAAGACCCTTTCTAAATTTTAATCATACATATATATTATCCTATAAAATGGCGAAAAAAACAAGACTTTTAGCTAAATTAATTAAATTTTCCATATTATGAATAAAAATAAAAGATAGGAATATAATAAAGGAAAGATAAAGTAAAGGGGAAATATTATGCAAAATGACTATTATGTAAAAGAAGAAAAGATAATAGAAAGTACAGAAATGGAAAAAGAAACAGAATTAATAAAGTGTATTATAAAAACAAGAGAAGAGTTAAAAGTTGCTAATCATAATTTTGAATATGCCCAAGATGATTTAGTAGATTATTATACCTATCAAATTAAAGCCAATCAAGCGAAATTGAATTATTTGATTAAATTAGCAAAACAAAAGGGAATTGAAGTCGATATGATTAATGATATGAGATTTTCATTGTGGAATGAGGAAGAGGCTAGTTAAGGTAATATTTGTCCAACTTATAACATACAAATGGTAGTAAGGAATTATTACCATTTTTTTGTATCAAAAAATTAGGATTTTTTATATAAAAAAATAATATACAAAAAATTGTATGGAGTTGATATAACATGGACACAAATTTGCTTACTTATTTGGCATGTATTTGTTTTATTTTTATATTTGGAAGAATTTTTATTTTACCATTAAAAAAGATACTAAAATTAGTATTTAATTCTATTTTAGGTGGTATTTGCATTTTTGTTATTAATTTAATAGGTGCTACATTTCAGTTTCATATTGGATTGAATTTTTTTACGAGTATCGTAATTCGGTTTATTAGGTTTACCTGGTGCCGTTTGCTTGATTGTTGTTAAGTTATTAATTGGATAAAAGAGGACAACAGTGGGCTGATTAATATTTTATAACTTTTAATATCTTGAATTCAGCTCACATTTAATTGCTTGTCCGCAAAAATTCTAAAAGAATTTTTTGTGGAATGCTTTTTTATAGGAAGTTAGGAGGAACTTTTCTATAATATAAAATAAGTGATTGCTATTGAAGTGAATTTATAGTATACTTAATTAAATTATGCTAAAAAGCAAAAAACGAGGGAGGAGTTAGATGAAATTTGTAATGATTGATGATTCTCTTTATCGGTGTAGGAGAGTTGAGGAAGAGTTAGAAAAATTAGGAGTAGAATGTGTTACATTCCATTCTTTGTTGCCAGCAATTAAATTTCTGAAAAACAATGAAATAGATGGGATTATTACAGATATGAAATATCCCATTAAGGAAAAGGGAAAAGAGAAAATGTCAGGGAATTTGTTACTGAAGTGGTTAATACTGCAGAAAAAACAAATTCCTGTATTAGGAAATTCTTATTGTTCCTTTAGTGTACAATATGAACAGTATAAGGGCAAAATGCCTGGATATTGCCATATGTGGATTTTAAAGGAATTCATAGCCTCAATCGAAAAGGATCACAGTTAAATGTGGTCTTTTTTGCAATTATAGGTAATAAAAATAACAAAAAAACAGATAAAATGTAAAAAAATAGCAAAAAAACGAAAAAATAATCAACATAATATTGATTTTGTTATGTAAATGTGATATAATAAACTTAATTAGAAAAAATTATAAGAAAGGAAAGATACAAGATTATTGTATCGAAGGTAAAACAAAATGGAACTGGCAGGAAAAGTATTGGTAAAATTGGCAGAAATGAAGCACAATGGATATATTCAGACTGATAAGTTCATAGTAGTACCAAGGTTAGTAAAAGATGAGAATGAAACTTATCACGATGCAGTTGAAATATATCGGATAGAGAATCAATTGTCAAAAGAAGAAGAGATTGCAATTCATTGTAATCCCAGAAAAGGGATAGAAAAGGCAAAAGAAAAATTTCGGCAGTCAGGACCAGTAACTATTAGCGCAGACAATATCTATATCGATGATACTATCATTATCCAGACAAAAGAAGGAAACACCGTACTTATAGGAGAAATCGAAGAGTAAAGAAAAAGGCTAGCACTTGTTAAGGCTAGCCTCTCTTCTTTATTATTACTCCACTGTAACAGATTTAGCAAGATTTCTAGGTTTATCAACATCTAAACCTTTCTCTTTCGAAATATAATAAGCAAACAATTGTAAAGGAACAATTGATAAAATAGGCGAAATAAAAGGATTCGTATCTGGTATTTTTATAACCATATCAAACATATTCTCATCTACATTTTGGTTCGTAATTACTAAAGTTTTAGCACCACGAGTAATTACTTCTTGAATATTGCTAACCGTTTTTTCTACCAAATTACAATCAGTCATAATACTTACTACTGTAATATCATTTTCAATCAAAGCAATAGGACCATGTTTTAACTCACCTGCTGGATAGCTTTCAGAATGAATATAAGAAATTTCTTTTAATTTTAGAGAACCTTCTCTAGCAACTGTTTCATCAATACCTCTACCCAAAAAGAAAATATCTTTTTCTTGGTAGCATTTTTTAGAAAATTCTTGAATCGATTCTGATAATTTTAAAGTTTCTTCTAATTTTTTTGGTAATTCCATAATATCTTTTTTTAGTAAATTAATCGTATTACTATCCATTTCTAATTTTTCTGCGAAGTAGATAGCTAATATCGTAATTAACATGACTTGAGAAGTATAGGCTTTCGTAGAAGCAACAGCTATTTCAGGTCCAGCATGTGTATAAATAGAGTCATCTGCTTCTCTGGTAATCGAACTTCCAATTACATTACTAATGGCAAGTGTTTTAGCTCCCTTTTCTTTACAGAGTTTTAAAGCAGCAATGGTATCAGCTGTTTCTCCTGATTGAGAGATAAAAATACATAAAGTTTTTTCATCTACTAAAGGATTACGATATCGAAATTCGGAAGCAACATCTACTTCACAAGGGATTTTACAAAGCTTTTCAATTGCATTTTTTCCAACTAGACCAGCATACATTGCAGTACCACAGGCAACAATGTAGATTTTATTTAAACTAGCTAAATAGTCTTTCGTATATTGTAATTCATCAAATTCACATTTAGTTGTTTCATTAAATTTTGCACCAATGGTTTCTCGAATGGCTGTTGGTTGTTCATAAATTTCTTTTAACATAAAATCTTCATAACCATCTTTTTCAGCACTTGAGGCATTCCATTCAATCATTTCTGTATTTTTTGGAATAGCATTTAAATCCTTATCATAAAAAGATACAGCATCCCTTGTTAAAACAGCTAAATCAAAATCATCTAATAAATAAAAGTTTCTGGTAAAAGAAAGAATAGCTGGGATATCAGAGGAAATATAATTTTCTTCTTCTCCTTTTCCAATTACAAGAGGGCTATCTTTTCTAGTAACTATCATATTATTAGGATAGTCCTTACAAATAATTTCAATAGCATAACTTCCTTTTAAATTAGAACATGCATTTTTGACAGCACGCAAAAACTTTAATTCATCTGTATGGTTGTCTTTATGATAATAGTAATGGACTAAATTAGGAATAACCTCTGTATCGGTTTGAGAA
The DNA here is from genome assembly GCA_022792395.1 of Clostridia bacterium. Taxonomy (GTDB): domain Bacteria; phylum Bacillota; class Clostridia; order TANB77; family CAG-508; genus CAG-269. Next base: position 34,189 of record JAAWAX010000005.1, on the reverse strand, counting down.
TAAAAGGTATATCCATTATCTGTTAAAAATTTTCTTAATTCATTATAATTTTCAATAATTCCATTATGAACCACGCTAAAGGTTTTACTATTATCCATATGAGGATGAGAGTTTTCCTTTGCTGGTTTTCCATGTGTTGCCCATCTTGTATGAGCAATACCGATAGTACCTACTAAATTGTCAATTCCTTCTATATTATATAAATTTTTTACTCTTCCTTTATCTTTCATTAAGGAAAGTTCATTATTTTCAATAGTTGAAATACCAGCTGAATCATAGCCTCTGTATTCCAATCGAATTAGCCCATTAATTAAAATAGGGCTTGCTTTTTGGTTTCCTATGTAACCTACAATTCCACACATATTTTAATCCTCCTAAAAAATTAATATTGGAATTGAAAGTATGCAAATAGGCTTAAATGTATTAATCTTTGTTACAATATCACTACTGTTTTTTGAATTAATAGTATGACCTTAAGCTAAAGCCACTAGAGCATCCGCCGAAAATTCGATCACTCTAGACCTCGTCAACACCCAATTAAAGTGTTCTGGCGCTAAAATTTAATCAATAAAATCCTCCTTTCTAAAATCTTTTGCATTTCTTTCAATTTACATTATTATATTACACTAAAAATTAAAAAGTGGCAAGTCCTTCAAAATATTTTATGAATGATTGAATTAATCTAGTATTTGATATATAATTTTAGGCAGAGTAAAAGGAGGAATAAAAATGCAAGAAATTGGAATCATTGTTGCTATGGAGGAAGAAAGAGAAGCTATTGTAAAAATTATGACAGAGGTGAAAGTAGAGCAGATTTATAATTTGAGATTTTTAAGAGGAAAGATACAAGGGAAAAATTGTGTTTTAGTGAAAAGTGGAATTGGAAAAGTAAATGCAGCAAGAACCACACAAGTAATGCTTCAAAATTTTAAAATACAATATGTAATCAATTTAGGTTCAGGTGGGGCGATTAATAGTTTATTAAATATAGGAGATGTATTGATTGGAAAACAAGTGGTTCAACATGATTTTGATATTACTGCATTTGGTCATAGTAAAGGCTATATTACAGGGGTTGGAAATGCAATCATTTGCGATAGAAATTTAGTAGATGAATTAGAACAAATTATTAAATCAATACCAGAAAGAAGTTATCAAATAAAATTAGGTGTGATTGCAACTGGTGATATTTTTTGTACCGAATCATGGATGAAAGATAAAATTCGTGGTAAGTTTGGAGCTGATGTAGTTGATATGGAATGTGCAGCCATTGGACAAGTATGTTATTTAGACAATGTTCCTTTTATGGCAATAAGAAGTATTTCAGATACCCCAAATGGAAAGAATGCATCTACATTTGATGAAAATTTAAAATTGGCTTCTAAAAGATGTGCCAATATCTTGAAAGAATTTTTGTCCCTCCATGCTCCCTTGTATAATTTTTAAAAATTGGTATATAATGTAGATAAAAAGGAGGAATGATTCGATGGATGAAAAAATTAAAGTAGTTCAATATGGGACAGGTAAAATGAGTATATATACAATGCGATATGTATATGAAAAAGGTGGCGAAATAGTAGGAGCTATTGATGTTAATCCAGATGTAATAGGAAAAGATATTGGAGAAATGATAGGAACGGAAAATAAAGGGGTAAAGGTAGTTTCGATAGAAGATGCAGAAAATATGATGAAAGAAACGAAACCAGATATAGCAATTGTTACAACCATGAGTTTAATTAGTGATGTGGAAGAAGCTTTAATGTTATGTGCCAAATTAGGAGTAAATGCTATTACAACTTGTGAAGAAGCATTTTATCCAATGAACTCAAATCCAACTGTAACGAAGAAGATAGATGATGTGGCAAAACAAACAGGATGTACGATAACAGGAAGTGGCTATCAAGATATTTATTGGGGACAATTGATTTCTAGTATAGCGGGTTCAACGCAAACGATAAAAAAGATAAAGGGAAGTTCTAGTTATAATGTTGAAGATTATGGTATTGCTTTAGCAAAAGCACATGGGGCAGGATTATCTTTAGAAGAATTTGATAAGCAAGTAGCATCTGTTGATAGAATTTCAGATGAAGAAAGACAAGCTATGATAGATAAAGGAGAATACTTACCTTCTTATATGTGGAATGTAAATGGTTGGTTATGTGCAAAATTAGGATTAACCGTAAAAAGCCAGACACAAAAGACAATTCCACAGACACATACAGAAGATATTGAATCATCTACTTTAGGAATGACTGTAAAAGCAGGAATGGCAACAGGAATGAGTGCGGTTGTTACAACCGAAACAGAAGAAGGAATTGTGATTGAAAGTGAATGTATCGGAAAAGTATATGCAAAAGATGATTTTGATAAAAATGAATGGACTGTTATGGGGGAACCAGAAACAACATTAGTTATCAATCGACCAGCTACAGTAGAATTAACTTGTGCAACGATTGTAAATAGAATACCAGATGTCATAAGTAGTAAGCCAGGATATGTGCCAACAGAAGAAATGGGAGAATTAAATTACAAAATGTCTTTATAAAGAAGCAGTTTAAGCAGTATTTTTAAGTTGAATATTACAAAATCTTTTACGGTTCAATCATTAATGTAAACATAAAAATGTAGACATAAAAATAAAAAAGCTTGATTTTTCAGTTCTTTTATGTTATAATGGTAATGTAGTATTAAAAAGGAGGTATAAACTTAAGTTTATATTAAGGTGAAATAATATGGAAGAAAGTGTTAAACCAAATATACGTGAAGAATTAAAAGAATTTTTTGCAGATTTATTTAGAACAGATTCAGAGACATCAGAGAAAGATGAAAGTGAATTGCCACCAGAATTACTTCAGGTAGTTAAGAATGTAGATAAAGGTGCTGAAAATTTAATTGATAGAAAGTATACTCCTAAAAGGAGTAAAGATTTATTAAGAAAAAATTCATTAAGAAAAAATTCATTAAGAGAAGACTTAAAAGAGGCAACCAAAAGTAGCCCCGAAATACAAAGTGCCGAGTTTGTAAAAAAGAGTAAAGAAGAGTTAGAGGAAAATACAAAGTAAAGAAATTGCAGATTAGAAGAGATAAAATACAAGAAATTTAATTTTCTTGTATTTTTATCTTGACAAATGGAAAAACTACCTTTATAATAGATAACGTTATAAGAATATGGCGAAGTAGCTCAGTTGGCTAGAGCATTCGGTTCATACCCGAAGGGTCATGTGTTCGAATCACATCTTCGCTACCAAAAAAAGCCGAATTTAAAGGCTTTTTATTTTTGGCTTTTATTTTTGTAAGATTTTACTTATTTGCTTATGCTTAAAAAATGTTATATACTACTAATTATTTAATACCGTTCATATGTCATGATTAAAAAAAGTCAAATTTATTTGGCGAAAATGTTGAGAAAATAGTACTTTTATGGTATAAATATGTCAATATGCTAGAGAAAAAGTTATAAAAGATATTATTAACAAGAAAACTAGGTGATTATAATAAAAAGGTTAAATATATTTATAGATGAAAGTGGAGATTTTGGATTTGTAAAAGGAAGTTCAGATTTATATGCGGTTTCATTTACATTACACGAAAGTTCTAATTCTATAGAAAATGAACTAAAATATCTAAACAAAAAATTAGATGAACTTAATTATGATGGAATGATACATTTAGCATATTTGGTAGCTAAAAGAGGAGATTATTCACACTTCGATTTAGAAAGAAGAAAAAGTATATTTTGGGCTATATTCTATTTTTCAAATAGAGTAAAAGTCAAAATAAGAACTGTAATAATAGATAAGAAGTATATCAACAAAAAAATGCAACTTAATATGGCATTGGCAAGAGAAATAAGACAATTTATAAATGATAATAAAGTATATTTCGATACATTTGATAAAATTGTTATTTATTATGATAATGGACAAGAAACATTAGCAACAATACTTGATACACTATTGGCTACTAATCCAAAAGTAGAAAGAAGAATAGAATTTGACCATACTAAAAAACGATTATTTCAAGTTTCAGATATGTTAACTGTAATAGATAAATTAGATTATAAGAGAAAAAACAATATTTTTTTTACGAAAGCAGAAAGATACTTTTTTAATGGTAAAGATTTTAGACATATCATAAACTTATTGAAAAATAAAAGAATATAATAATAAGAGAATAGGAATAAAAATGAAAAGATTATTTATAGTAAGCTTTGATATATTAATAACTCAATAGTTCCAATAGTATCGTGGTTCTTATTAGGAATTATATTAGATAATCATTTAATTAATGTATTTTCTTTAACATATCCTTTACAGTGATGAAAATAAAAGCAATATGCTACAAAAAGATACAGAAAAAATAGAGTTATAGGAAAATTAAAAGCCATTCGAGTGAATGGCTTTTGCTAATTCTTTGAATTAGCTCGGATCAGGTCCTAATTTAGTAAACTATTTCAGACCTAGTAGAATATCTATCTACAATACATAGTATTCCTTAATTTATTTAATTATACACTAAAAACTTAAAAAAGTATAGTATTTTTTGAAAAAATTTGCGAAAATTTCAAAGCTAAATATAGATAAAAAAATCAAGAAAATTTCCGTTTTAATTAAGAAGGGATACTATAATTATTATTTAAAAATTTTATCATCTTCTTTTATTAAGTGGTTAATTTTTTTCTTTAGTTCATCTAAAATTTCTTCTATTGGTTTATTTTCCATGTCCTTTACAGTATATTTTTTAGTTCCTTTCCATTTCCATTTATCTCCAAAAGATGTTTTTCTCTTTCGAATTTTTTTAAATTTATTTTCTAATTTTGTATAATCTTCTTGTGTATAAGTAGCAGAAGCAGAAACAACAAATTTTATACAAATATTATGTCTTTTATTAATGATTTCATAAAAAGCATCATATGGAAAATTCCAATAGCTTACAGTATTTTCTAATTTGGGAAACATTTTTTCCATTGCTTTTGTTCTAAATCTAATATGTGTTTTTGTACTATATTGTCTATCAAATATGATATCTTTACATTCACTTTGTTTTTTTTCTAAACTAGATACAATTTCTTCATATATTTGATAGGTGTCATCGATATTAATATTATTATAAATTAAATCTAAAGCTTCTTTGTGTTCTCTATATATGTCTAAACAAATTTTTTCTATTTCACTATTTTTCACAATTTCTCTCCTTATAATATCGATATAATTCGACATGATTAGTTGAACTTCTTTTGGATGGTTATTATTCAAATTTTCTTCTACAATATCAGCAATTTTACCATAATCAAAAGAAATCCAATTTGTGGTATCGCTTGCTTCATCTCCATCTGGAGATAAATAGATATAGATTGGTGTATAACCAATATATTCATTATCTACATATCTTTATATTTTGTTAATTGAGAGGCATAATTATAGGTTCCATGTTCTTTTGCCCATATTTTATTTTCTATGCAAAGGACTAATTTCTTATTTTTAATTTCTATTAATAAATCGATATTTCTAAATTCTCTTTTTATAATAACAGTTGTATAATCAATATCAAGTAAATCAAATATTTTTAATTTGCTATTTTCTATTTTACATATATGTTCAAGGAATTGTTTTAAAATTCCTTCTCCTATATGATGGGTTTCATTTGGGTTTAATAACCAAGCTAATATATTGCTATGGCGAATTTCTTGGTTGGTAACTTTTAGAACTTCAAATATGTTTATAGGATTTGTATATTCTTTTAATTTATCTAAACAATTTATGTTATAAAGAAATTCTTCTAATATTTTTTCATTTTTATCCATAAAATTTTCTCCTTGTTTTTCATTATAACATATAATATAAATTTAGTCTAAAATTTACAAAACCTCAAAAATCTTATACAAAACGAATTGGGAAAATATATTTTATTGTAAACATCTGTGGTTTCAATAATCCAATTGCTATTTTCGTATAATAAAAACGGTATTTCATAAAATAAATGAAAAGAATGAACTTTATGATGATACAATTCGATTGTCGAAATGAGGTGAGGAAATGATAGATAAAATCTGTATGTTTCTAACCAATCGAATTAGAAAAGAAATGCCAGATATTGATGATGAAAAAGCAGAAGTAATCAATTATGGACTGCAAAACATTATAGGGGAAATACCAAAAACTTTTATTGTATTAATCATTGCTTATGTTTTTGGGATTTGGAAGGAAACATTGCTAACATTTTTATTGTTAATACCTTTCAAAAATGCTTCTGGAGGATTTCATCTAAAAACTCATCTAGGATGTATTATAGCAACTACAGTATTTTATTGTGGAATACCAATATTAGCAAAAATGATTATATTAGATGAAATAACAAAATATATGATAATAGGAAGTTTATGGATTTTTGGAATGCTTATGATTAAGCTATATGCACCTGCTGACACAGAAAATTTGCCAATTTTAAGAAAAAAGGATAGAAAAAAGCAACAAATAATTTCTTATATTACTTTTTCAATTGGACTACTAGTAGCGGGAATTCTTAATTATAATATTATTTGTAATATCATAATATTTGGATACTTGTTACAAACTTTAATGATAACAAAATTAGCCTACCGACTAACCAATAATAAATATGGATATGAAGTATATGGGGATGCTTCCATTTAAGGATATTTAATGCAAAATTAATACCGGTAATGTTTTGCATTACATATAAATTACGAAGAAGGGATGATTTTATTATGTTAAAATTTTTAGCTAAAGTAGCAGAAAAATATGCAAAATCAACAAATACAGCATGTGCAGCATTATGGATTTTTCATCAACCAAAAATGCCAGCAAGTTTAATAAAAAAAGATTAATGAATAAAATCCAATTGGTAAAGATAGGACGAAAAATTATTTTTACCAATGATATAACTTAAAAGTTATACTTATACAATCCAGCAAAAAACAGCTTGAAAAAGCTGTTTTTTGTGTTTTTTATAATTTAATAAAGTTCTAATTGTTGAGAGAAGAATTTATCTGTTTTTGAGGTATATAAATTAATATTATTATTTTTTTTGATAATTTTACGAACTTCCCATAAGCCTAATCCAGTATGATTATTTTTCCCAGTAATTCCTTTTTCAAATATTTTTTCGGTATCTACTTCTTTATTGTTATAAGTATTTTCAATAATAATTAATTGTCGATTATTTTTACTATCATTTCGAAACATGATGTTAATAATTTTCTCATTACATTCATTACTAGCATCAATAGCATTATCTAATAAAATACCTAATATTCTGGCAAATTCATAAATTTTCATTTTCAAAGTATTTAAATCCAATAAGAAAGTCATATTTATTTTTATATTTTTGGAATCAGCATCATTATATTTACTAGTAAGTAGATTATAGATACCGAGGATTATTAATAATTTCAGGATTTAATAAATACAAATTATTGACTCTTTGACAGTCATCTTCTAGTTGTAAATAATAGTGCTGTAAGCCTTCCATATCACTGGTTCTAATATAACCACCAATGGTAGTAACTATATTATCAAAATCATGTTTAAATCCTCGAACATTATCATGCAAAATGTGTAAAGTTCTATTATATTCTTCAGCACTTTCTAACTTTTTCGTGGTTACATTTAGTTTTAAAACTCTTGTTAAACTATAAATACTAATAACAAAGTAAGCAAGAAAAGGAATAAAACTTAAAAAAGTTATTATCATAGGTAAGGTATCAACATAGTAAAATAAGATACAAGTTTGAAGGATTAAGGTAAGGATACCAAAAATAAAATTGATAAGTATCATTGATTTATTTTTTCTATCGATATCTTCAAAAAAGTTAATCCATAATTTTTTCTTTTTTAGTATGAAAATAATCATAAAAGAAATTGTATACATAATCATCAAATAAATAATTTTATAAATAGGAATATTAGAGAGTTCTTCAGTTGTTATATGGCTTATTGTAATATAAGGATTTAATATTAAACATCCTATCAATGCGAATATAGATACGGAAGATACAGCAGAAAGAAAAGCTTTAAAGGGAGTCATTTTAAAAATGAGTATAATTAATATAAAACATAGTATATAGTTGGCAAAAATATTAAATGGATTTGGCATTGTAAAATTATTAGCAATACTTATTATAGAAACGAAAACCACATAAAAACATTTTTTTTGTGCATTTACCTTAATATTAAAAATATTCAAAAATAATGCCATTCCAATATAAATTTCTATAAAAGTAAATGGAATCAACATAAGTTTTATATTCAATTCATTAGATGTAATTAAAAATGTCCAAATACTATTTAAAATTCCCATAATCTTTTAAAACCTCCATAAACTCTTTTTTATATTTTGGACCGATATCACAAGTATGACCATCAGAAAAAGTAATGGTACCAGAAACTGGTTCAACATCTTTAATCTGATTAATATTAGCAATATAGGATTTATGACATCTTACATAAGTAGATGGCAATTTATCTTGAAATTTATTAAAAGAACTATAAGTATCATAATCACGAGATGAAGTATGGAAAACTAATTTCATACCATCTCTTTTGATATAATGAACGGCTGATTCATCAATCAGTGTGTTCTTATTATCAATTTTAATATAATTTCTACTTAATTCATTAGCATCTTCAAACAACCTAGTGATGGTTTCTTCTAATCTGTCATAAACGATTGGCTTGGCTAAATAATCAAAGGTTTTATATTTATAAGCTAACATAGCATATTCTAAATGTCCAGTCGTAAAAATGATGTAAGGATTTTTCTTTCTTTTTCTGATTTCTTCTGCTAATTCAAGCCCACTTTTACTTGATTTTAAATTAATGTCTAGCATTAAAACATCTGCTACATGGTTATCAAGATAATTTAAAATATCATCTGCATTATCAGATTTGAAAACGACAGATGCATCATAATTACTTTTGGTAAAAATCGTTTCTAGCATTTTTTCTAATCGGTCTAATAAATTTTCGTTATCATCACAAATTACAAAGTTTAACATACTATTTTCCTCCGCATTTTAGATCGCTCAAAAAAATAAGAAAACAAGGATTGACAACAAATATCAAATTACCTTAATTTTCCAAGCATAATACCAATATAATCCAAAAAACTGAACTTGTCAATACTAATTTACAAAATTATCCAGAAAAGTAAAACAATTAGTATGACTGAAAAAAGCATATAATGTTATAAATGTTATAATTAATATATACTTACTGGTATTCGCATTAATAATTAGAAAAATGAAAATTAATAAAAAATGAAACTTAAATAAAAAAAATGTTGAACAAAAACGAAAAATATTATATAATATAAGTGCAAAGTTTAAGGAGAAAAGATTTGAAAAATAAAAAACTTATTTTTTGATTTATTTTTGCCTAGAAAGGAATGTGAGAAATGGAAAAAAGTTTCAGCGAGAGTTACAAACAAGCAGGAGTAGATGTAACAGCAGGATACCAATCAGTAGAACTAATGAAAGAAGCAGTAAAAAGTACTTATAATGAAGGTGTTGTATCAGATTTAGGAGGATTTGGGGGACTTTATGCCTTAAATACGGAAAAAATAAAAGAACCAATTTTAGTTTCAGGTACAGATGGAGTAGGTACCAAATTAAAGTTGGCTTTTTTAATGGATAAACATGATACAATTGGACAAGACTGCGTAGCTATGTGTGTAAATGATATTATATGTTGTGGAGCGAAACCACTATTTTTCTTGGATTATATGGCATTAGGAAAAAATGTACCAGAAGTGGTAGCTACTATTGTAAAAGGAGTAGCAGATGGTTGTAAAATGGCAGGATGTAGCTTGGTAGGAGGAGAAACCGCAGAAATGCCAGGATTTTATAAACAAGGGGAATATGATTTAGCAGGATTTTCTGTAGGAGTAGTAGAAAAAGAAAAAATGTTGGATAATCAAACAATTGAGGTAGGAGATCAAGTAATAGGAATCGCATCTTCAGGAGTTCATTCAAATGGATTTTCTTTAGTTAGAAAGATTTTTGAGATTGATGAAGAAAATATTAAAGAATATAAAGAAGAGTTAGGAATGAGCTTGGGAGAGGCTTTATTAACGCCTACTAAAATTTATGTAAAACCTATTTTAGAAATATTAAAAAATGTCCAAGTAAAAGGGATTTCTCACATTACTGGTGGAGGATTTTATGAAAATATGCCAAGAATGTTAAGAGATGGTGTTGCTTTAAGAATTCAAAAAGATTCTTATCCAAGTTTACCAATCTTTCAATTAATTCAAAAAGAAGGAAATATTCCAGAAAGGGATATGTACAATACTTTTAATATGGGAATTGGAATGGCAGTAATTGTAAAGAAAGAAGAAGTAGAAAAAACAATTGAAATTTTAGAACAACAAGGAGAAAAAGCTTATGTTATTGGTGAAGTAATCGAAGGAAACAAAGACATTCAAATAGTTTAGCTAGTTATTATTTTAATTTTAAAGATTTATTATATTTTTTCTTTGTAACAATTTTGGGGGACCAGCAAGCATACAGTCTGTTTATGTACAGACTGTGAGAAGCTGGGAGTTACAAATAAAAAATATAATAAATCCTAAAAAATAAAAAGGAAGGTTAGTTTATGGAAGTAAAAAGAATTTATGTGAAAAAGAAAGAAGGATTTGATGTAGAAGCAAAAGAATTATTAGCAGATATCCAAGAAAACTTAAAAGTACAATCACTAGAAAATATAATTATTTTAAATCGATACGATGTAGAAGGAATTACAGAAGAAACATTTAAAAAAGCTAAAAATACCGTTTTTTCAGAACCACAAGTAGATGAATGTTATATCGAAGAATATCCATTTCATGAAAAAGACCAAGTTTTTGGTGTTGAATTTCTACCAGGACAATTTGATCAAAGAGCAAATGCATTAGAAGAATGTTTACAAATTCTAGCAGAAGGAAATAGACCAACTGCAAAATCAGCTAAAATTTATATTTTACAAGGAGATATTGGAACACAAAGCTGTGAAAAAATCAAGAAATATATGATAAACCAAGTAGATTCAAGAGAATGTTCTTTAGAAAAGCCAACGAACTTAACGCAAAAAATGGAAGTACCAGAAGATGTAGCAGTGGTAGAAGGCTTTATCAATATGACAGAAGAAGATTCTCATAAATTTTATGAAAAATATGGATTTGCTATGGATTTCGCTGATTTACAATTCTGTCAAAACTATTTTAAAGAAGTAGAGAAAAGAGACCCAACCATGACTGAAATGAAAATGATAGACACCTATTGGTCAGACCATTGCAGACATACAACTTTCTTGACAAAATTAGAAGTATTAGATATTAAATGGGATTTACTAAATAAAGTTTATCAAGATTATTTAAAAGCAAGAGATGTTATTTATGAAAATAGAAAAGCAAAAGATATCTGTTTAATGGATATTGCAACCATTGCTGCCAAAGAATTGAAAAAAGCAGGATATATGAAAGAACTAGATGAATCAGAAGAAATTAATGCTTGTAGCATTAAAGCAGATATTTTAGTAGATGGAAAACCAGAAGAATATTTGATTATGTTTAAAAATGAAACCCATAATCATCCAACAGAAATAGAACCATTTGGTGGAGCAGCTACTTGTTTAGGAGGAGCAATTCGTGACCCACTATCTGGAAGAGTTTATGTGTATCAAGCAATGCGTGTAACAGGATGTGGAGACCCAAGAAAAACAGTAGAAGAAACACTTGCCAATAAATTACCACAAAGAAAACTAACCAATGAAGCGGCTAGAGGATATAGCTCTTATGGAAATCAAATTGGTTTAGCAACTGGTCAAGTAGCAGAGATTTATCATGATGGTTATGTAGCAAAACGTATGGAAATAGGAGCATTAGTCGGAGCAGCCCCAAAAGAAAATGTGGTTCGTACTAGACCAATTCCAGGAGATATTGTTATTCTATTAGGAGGAAAAACTGGTAGAGATGGTTGTGGGGGAGCAACTGGTTCTTCCAAAGCACATACAAGTGAATCCTTAACTGCTTGTGGGGCAGAAGTACAGAAAGGAAATGCTCCAGAAGAAAGAAAAATACAAAGATTATTTAGAGACCCAGAAGTAACTAAAATGATTAAAAGATGTAATGACTTTGGAGCAGGAGGTGTTTCTGTTGCCATTGGAGAATTAGCAGATGGATTAGTTATTAATTTAGATAAAGTACCTAAAAAATATGAAGGACTAGATGGAACGGAACTTGCTATATCAGAATCACAAGAAAGAATGGCAGTAGTAGTAGCCAAAGAAGATGCTGATAAATTAGTTGCTTTTGCAGAAAAAGAAAATTTAGAAGCAACCATAGTAGCAGAAGTAGTAGAAGAACCAAGAGTAAAAATGTATTGGAGAGGAAACCTAATTGTTGATATTGCAAGAGAGTTTTTAGATACCAATGGAGATGTAAAAAATGCAACCGTAGAAGTGCTAAAACCAAATGAAGAAAAATCTTACTTTAAAGCAAAAAAAGTAGAAGATATCAAGGGAAAATGGGAAGAAACCATTACCAATTTAAATTGTTGTTCACAAAAAGGTTTAGTAGAACGCTTTGATAGTAGTATAGGGTCAAATACAGTTATTATGCCATTCGGAGGAAAATATCAATTAACGCCAGCAATGGGAATGGTAGCAAGAATTCCAACCTTAAAAGGATACACTGTAAGTCGGAACAATTATGAGTTATGGTTATAATCCTGATATCGCTAGTTGGAGTCCATTCCATGGTGCTGTCTATGCTATTATCGAGTCTGTTTCAAAATATGTAGCGATTCGGTGGAGATTATAAAAAAGCATATTTAACTTTGCAAGAATACTTTGAAAAATTAAGAAATGATCCTACTAGATGGGGAAAACCATTTTCTGCAATACTTCGGCGCTTATTTAGTGCAAAAAGAATTGAAAATAGCAGCCATTGGAGGAAAAGATAGTATGTCTGGTTCTTATAATGAATTAGATGTACCACCAACTTTAGTATCTTTCTGTATTGGAGAAACTGATACAATAAAAGTAGTGTCAAATGAATTCAAAGAAACGAATTCAAAAGTAGTATTCTTACCAACTAAAATGGGAGAAGAGGATATCCTAGATTTTGAAGATTTAAAAGAAAACTATGAAATCATTCATGAACTAATCGAACAAGGAAAAGTATTATCAGTTAGTACGGTTACACATGGTGGAATAGCAGATGTTATTACCAAAAGTACATTTGGAAATAAAATAGGATTTAAGTTCCAAGATGAGTTACCTAATTTATTCTATCCTTACTATGGTTCTTTCATAATAGAATTAAAAGAAGGGGTAGAAGTAGAAAAAGCAAAAGTTCTAGGAACAACAACAGCAGAAGAAAAAATTGTGGTAAATTGTGAAGTATCCTTTTCTTTAGATGAGTTAATTAAAATGTGGGAAAAACCATTAGAAAAAGTGTTCCCAACAAAAGTTAAAGCAGAAAATAGAAAAGCGAAGAATATTATAAGTGACAAATCATGCACGATTACTCGTAAAATGCCAATTACCAAACCACGAGTATTTGTACCAGTATTTCCAGGAACAAACTGTGAATATGATGTAGGAAGAGCTTTTGAAGATGCAGGAGGAATGGTAAGTACAGTTGTATTTAAAAACCTAAAGCCAGAAAATATTGGAGAATCCATTGATATATTTGCTAAAGAAATTGAAAGAGCACAAATCATTATGATACCAGGAGGATTTAGTAGTGGAGATGAACCAGATGGTTCTGGAAAATTTATAGGAGCTGTATTTAGAAATCCAAAACTAAAAGACTTAATTTATAAACACTTATATGAGCAAGATGGATTAATGCTAGGAATTTGTAATGGTTTCCAAGCATTAGTAAAATTAGGATTATTACCTTATGGAGAAATTAGAGAATTGGATGAAACATCACCTACATTAACTTTTAATAGCATAGGAAGACATCAATCAAGAATGGTGCAAACCAAAGTAGTTTCCAAATTATCACCATGGTTTAATGAAATAGAATTAGGAGAAGAATTTACGATTCCTATTTCTCATGGAGAAGGTAGATTTATGGTATCAGAGGAATTAGAAAAACAACTAATTAGCAATGGTCAAATTGCGACTCAATATGTTGATTTTCAAGGAAATGCTACCTATGACATTAATTATAATCCAAATGGTTCAGTGGATAGCATCGAAGGAATTACCAGTCCAGATGGTAGGGTTTTAGGAAAAATGGGACATTCTGAAAGAACGTATCGTGAGATTTTGAAAAATATACCAGGAAGAAAAGATCAGAAGTTATTTCAATCAGGTATTAATTATTATAGATAGGTTTGAAAAATAATTATCATTTGGCGTTGTTAAACTTTATTTGAAATCAAATCAACGTACAACAGTACGCCTCATTGCTTTCAAATAAAGTTTGCCTAGCCAAATAACAATTCTTTTCCAAACAACAAAATGAAAAAATTAGAGAGGAAGAAAAATGATGGAAAACAATATTTATGTAACACCGCTTTCTGGAAGATATGCAAGTGAAGAAATGAACCAAATATGGTCTAATAACAGTAAATACTCAACATGGAGAAAACTATGGATAGCACTTGCTGAAACAGAAAAAGAACTAGGAATTGACATTACAGAAGAACAAATCAAAGAAATGAAAGAAAATGTAAATAATATCGACTATGATATTGTAAGAAAAAGAGAAAAAGAATGTAGACATGATGTTATGGCACATGTATATGAGTTTGGATTAAAATGTCCAAATGCAAAACCAATTATTCATTTAGGAGCAACTTCATGCTATGTGACAGACAATACGGATGTAATTTTAATGACACAAGCATTGCAAATTGTGAAACAAAAATTAATTGTAGTAATTCATAATTTAAAGAAATTTGCTTTAGAAAACAAAGCAGTAACTTGTTTAGGATACACTCATTTTCAACCAGCACAATTAACAACTGTTGGAAAAAGAGCAACTTTATGGTTACAAGATTTGTTAGAAGATTTAGAAGAACTAGAATTTGTACAAAGTCATATGAAATTATTAGGTTGTAAAGGAACAACTGGAACACAAGAAAGTTTTATGAAACTATTTAAAGAGGAAGAAAAAGTAAAACAAATTGATGGTAAAATAGCTGAAAAAATGGGATTTGAAAAAGTATATTCGGTATCTCGGACAAACTTATACTAGAAAATTAGACACAAGAGTTTTAAGCATATTATCACAAATTGCCCAAAGTTGTTCAAAATTTGCTAATGACATGAGATTATTACAACATGAAAAAGAATTAGAAGAACCTTTTGAAAAAGGACAAATTGGTTCATCTGCTATGGCTTATAAAAGAAATCCGATGAGAAGTGAAAGAATTAATTCTTTAGCAAGACATGTTATGACATTAACAATGGATCCTAGCATAACGGCAGCAACCCAATGGTTAGAAAGAACATTAGATGATTCAGCAAACAAAAGAATTTGTGTACCAGAAAGCTTTTTAGCAGTAGATGCGATATTAATTTTATATGCTAATATTTCTAAAAATATCGTGGTTTATGAAAATGTAATAAAAACTAACATGATGCAAGAACTACCTTTTATGGCAACAGAAGAAATTTTAATGAATGCAGTATTAAAGGGTGGAGATAGACAAGAATTACATGAAAAAATTAGAATTTATTCAATGGAAGCTGGAAAGCAAGTAAAAGAATTAGGAAAGCCAAATGATTTAGTAGATAGAATAGCAGCAGATAGAACTTTTGGATTAACGAAAGAAGAAATCATGCAAGCCTTAAATCCAGACCATTTATGTGGTAGAGCTCCAAAACAAGTAGAAGATTTTGTAGAAGAAAGAGTGAATCCTATTTTAGAGAAATATAAGGATTTAATAAATGATAAAGATGTAGAGGTAAATGTATAGATTTTAAAAGGAGAGAAAAAATGAAAAAATGTTTATTACTAGGAAATGGTGGGCGTGAAGCGGTATTAGCAGAACAAATAGGAAAAGGATTTGAATTATATGCTATTCTACCTTATGCCAATCCATCTGTTGTACAAGAAGTAGAAAAATCAAATGGAAAATATCTAATAGGAGACCCATTTGATAAAGAACTTGTCAAGAAATTTGTGCAAGAAGAAAACATAGAAATATGTGTGGTTAGTCAAGATAATTTATTGCAAGAAGGATTGATTGATTTAGCGAGAGAACTTGGATTAAAAACATTTGGACCAACTTCTAAAGGAGCTAAAGTAGAATGGAGTAAGACATATGCTTTAGAAATAGTTGAAAAGTTAGCACCAGAGATGATAATTAAAAATGAAAGCATAACAACATTGGAAAAATTAGAAGAAGTTATGAAAAATTATGAAGATGACAGCTTTGTTGTAAAACCAGAAGGATTAACAGGAGGAAAAGGTGTTAAAGTAGGAGGCATTCATTTTAAAGGAAAACAAGAAGGTTTTGAATATGCCAAAGAATGCCTAGAATCGGATGGAAAAGTAATTGTACAAGACAAAGTAGAAGGCAGAGAATTTACAGTAATGGCACTAACAGATGGAAAAAATATTGTTGTAACACCAACTACTTTTGATTATCCCTATCGATTTGATGAAGATAAAGGACCAGGAACTGGTGGTATGGGATGTTTAAGTTTTGAAAATGGATTATTACCATTTTTAGAGCAAAAAGATGTAGATGTTTGTAGCAAATTAATTCAAAATACGATTCAATATGTTAATAAAGATAATTTAGAGTTTACAGGAGTTATCTATGGTGGATTTTTCAAATGTAAACAAGGCATCAAATTTATTGAATTTAATGCAAGATTTGGTGATCCAGAAGCAATTAATGTATTAAATTCATTAGAAACACCATTTAGTGAAGTAATGGAAAATATTTGGGAGCAGAAATTATCAACTGAAAATTGTAAATTTAAAAATAATTATACTTTTACGGTTTATGTAGTAAGCCCTGATTATGCGATAAAAAAAGCGGAACCTTGTGAATTTAATTTGAATACAAAAGCGATTTTAGAAAAAGATGCTAAAATTTATTTTGCAAGTACCAAGCAAGTAGAAGATAATCGTTATGTATCAGTAGGAACTTCAAGATTATTTGCAATTCATACCAGTGGAAATACTTTAGAAGAGGCAAAACAAAAAGCATATACTGCCATGGAAAATAATATTGATACCAAATTGGATTATAGAAAAGACATAGGAGAAATTTACGAACACTAAAATAATAGAAAAGCAAAGTATGTAAATATGAGTTTAGAGAGTGCTAATTATAATAAAAAATTATAATGCAAATAAGTTTCTATATTAATTTTTATGGAAAATATCTTAAAGTAGAAATTATTTAAGGGTAACTTGAAAATAATATAGAAACTTATGAAAGTATCGTTTTGCTTAAATTATGATTAGATTTCATGATGGATTAATTGATTTAGAACTTTGATTAACTGAATTTTCTCAGCAGATTGTACTTTTTGAGACAGAGTTTCAGCTGTATCACTAGGAAGAACTTCAACTTTTGTTTGGCTAATAATATTGCCTTTATCATATTCTTGATTTACGAAATGAATGGTAGCACCACTATATTTTTCTTGTGCTGTAACAACAGCTTCATGAACATGCATACCATGCATACCTTTTCCACCATATTTAGGAAGCAAAGAAGGATGTGTATTGATAATGGTATATTTTTCGAGTAAGTTTGGACCAATCATTTTTAAATAGCCAGCAAGTACAATAAGGTCAATGGAATAGTTTGAAAGTACTTGTGACAATTCTATATCTCTTGATTCGAAATTTTTGTTTTGAATGGTATAGGTTTCTATTTGATTATCTTTTGCTCTTGTTAGAGCATAGGCATTTGGATTATCAGAAACCACTAAATCAATTTGTGCTTCTAGTTCGTGTCGATGAATACTATCAATAATGGCTTGTAGAGTAGAGCCGTTGCCAGAAGCAAATACAACTAAATGATACATATATTACCTCCTAATTTGATATAAGTGTAGTTTAGCACGAATGTACTATAAAGTCAATAATGAGTAGTTTAAAAGATAATTATCATTTGGCGTTGTTGCACTTCGCTTTCAATTTAATCAACGTACCCTCGTACGCCTCATAAATTGAAAACTTGTGCACCTAGCCAAATAACAATTTTTTTTAAACTATATAGAAAGATAGAATAGGGAAGGAAGAAAGAAATGTTTGATAAAGTAAAAGAAGAATGTGGCGTATTTGGGATTTATGCAAAGGTAGCCAAAGAAGAATTAATAGGACAAGTTTGTGTAGGTTTGTCTGCTTTGCAACATAGAGGAGAAGAAAGTTGTGGCGTTGCCATCAATGAAGATGGAATTATCCATTTTCATAAAGATGTTGGATTAGTTTCAGAGGTGTTTACCAAAGAAGTACAAAGCAATATGCCACAAGGGAAAATGGCAATAGGACATGTTCGTTATTCAACAACAGGTGCAAGTAAAAAAGAAAATGCACAACCAATGGTAGTAAGACATAAAAAAGGAAATTTAGCCGTTGTACATAATGGGAATTTAACCAATGCTGTAGAACTAAAAAAAGAATTAGAAGAACAAGGAGCAATCTTTACAACAACAAGTGATACAGAAATTATATGTCATATCATTGTAAAAGAAAGATTAAAAACAGGTTCGATTGAAGAAGCTGTAAAAAATACAATGAAAATTATAAAAGGTGCTTATTCACTTTTGATTTTATCGCCACAAAAAATGATTGCAGTAAGAGACCCTCAAGGGTTTAGACCTCTTTGTATGGGACATTTTGGTGAAGACATTGTATTTGCTTCAGAGAGTTGTGCTTTAGATATTATGGGAGCAACTTTCGACCGTGATATTGAACCAGGAGAAGTCGTAACCATTACTAATAATGAGATGGTAAGTGAAAAGTTTTTACCAGATGAAAAAAAAGGAGCATGTGTATTTGAATATATCTATTTTGCTAGACCAGATTCTACAATTGATGGAATTAATGTACATCTTTTCCGTGAAGAAGCAGGTAGATGTTTAGCAAGACAGATGCCAGTAGATGCTGATATTGTAGCTTCTGTTCCAGATTCTGGAAATGATGCAGCATTAGGGTATTCAAAAGAATCAAAAATACCTTATGATATTGTGTTTATCAAAAGTAAATATGTAGGAAGAACTTTTATTCAAAATACACAAAATAAGAGAAAAAAATTAGTGAATTTAAAATTAAATCCTTTACATCACACAGTAAAAGGAAAGAAAATAGTATTAGTAGATGATTCAATTGTAAGAGGAACAACAATTACTAGAATTATTAAATCTTTAAAAGATGCTGGTGCAAAAGAAGTTCATATTCGAATTGCATCTCCAGCTTTTGTAGATGTTTGCTACTTTGGAACAGATGTAGATAAGAGAGAAAATTTAATTGCTCATAACAAAACAGTAGAGCAGATTAGACAAGAAATTGGTGCAGATACTTTGGAATATTTAAGTTTAGATAGCTTAAGAGAAATAACCAAAGGATGCAAGGTAAAAGGATTTTGTGATGGTTGCTTTACTGGTAAATATCCGATTGAAGTACCAAAAGATATTGATAAAGATAAATTTGAAAAGATACAGTTTTAAAAATGGATTTAAGAAAGTTTCTAGAATAGAAAAAGGAACTCCTTTCTGAACGATTCCTCATTTAGTAAAGTAAGTAAAAAAGGGCTTTTAGAAAAAACAGTAGAATATTTTCTATCGTTTTTTCTTATGGTATAATGTGAATGTTATATTACTGATTATATCACGATCCAAAGTAGTAAAAATAATGATATTTCAAAAGAAACAATAAAATGTAATGATTTGATTAATATTTTAGTAAAAAATGAAAAATAAAGGAACAGCAAATAATAAGTTGTCGCTATCATTAAATTGGAAAATGCAAGGTTAAAGTGGTGGTAAAAATGAATAAGAAAATGATTATTGGAATTTTAATTGTAGTATTGATTATAATTATTGGAGCAGTTTTTACACATATTTTAATTGGAAAAGATGTTACCAATAGAGCAAATTTTGATTTTAAAGTTGAAAATAGTACTTCTAATCTTGTTGACACTATAAATTATGAAAATAATGAACATTCATTTTATGGTAAAGTAGTTGAATCTCATGATTCATATATTATAGTAGAGCCAAACGAAGATGAAGAAGAAAGAAAATCAGCTGACAAAATATCGATTGGATTAGGCGAGTACAATGATACACTTTATATGGTTGGAACTAATGTAAAAATAACTTATGATGGAACTATAATGGAAAGTTATCCAGCACAAGTTAAAGCAACAAAAATTGAATTGAAATCAGCAGAAAATTTTGAAATACTTTTTTATGATAAACAGCTACAAACAGATGTTAAACTACATAAAATAGTAGACAAAAATGAAACAGATAAATATGATTATGATGTTTATGTGTATGATGGAAGTGTAAATATTAGAATTGATGGCAAAGACTATTCTTTGAAAGAGGCACTATTGGAAAACAAAATTACAATAAATGAAATTATTACAAAAGCGAATAAAGATGAAAAGAATGGAGCAATAAAGGTAAATATGTATAAGGATGGAGGAAGTATGGAATACCACTATGAGAATTATACAATAATAAAATGCCATACTTTAGATGGAAATAGAGATGTATATATTGGCAATAAAGACTTAAATATAAATAATGTTATTAATACTTATTACAATACCTACTAACAAATAAATTCGAAATTTTTATCAAATATATAATAGAAAAAAATATAAATATATTGACAATATCGTGTTAAAAATAAAAAGTAGAACTTGAACTATACCCTAAAAAGTAGAGTTTAAAAAAGGATTAAAAAAACAGCATAAATCAAATTAGATTTATGCTGTCCTTCTTCCTATTTTTTCTTGAATTATATGGTGTTAAATATCCTAAACTTTTCTGAATACGTTCATTATTGTAATAATATATATAATCTATAATTTAAGGAGTTCCTTAAAATTATGCTTTAAAGTCTCTACCAGTAAGCACTTTATAAGCTTCTTTATATTTATTAACAGTTGTATTAATTACTTCATCTGGAATTGGAGTGCCAGATTCTGGATTGTAACCAGTAGACTTAATCCAATCACGAATATATTGTTTATCAAAGCTCTTTTGACTTCTACCTACTTGGTAATCAGAAGCAGGCCAAAATCTACTAGAATCTGGAGTTAACACTTCATCTCCAATTACTAATTTGCCGTTTTCATCTACACCAAATTCAAATTTGGTATCTGCAATAATAACACCTTTGGTAGCTGCATATTCAGCACATTTAGAATAAATTTCAATTGTTTTATTACGTAGTTCTTCGGCCAAATCTTTTCCAATTAACTTACAAACTTCATCAAAAGAAATATTTTCATCATGACCTTCTGCTGCTTTCGTTGTTGGTGTAAAGATTGGTTCAGGTAATTTTTCAGATTCTTGCAATCCTTCTGGCAATTTAATACCACAAACAGTACCAGATTCTTGGTAGCTTTTCCATCCAGAACCTGTAATATAGCCTCTAACAATACATTCAACAGGAATCATTTTTAATTTTTTAACTAACATACTTCTTCCTTCAAATTCTTCTGTTTGAAATTCTTCTGGAAAATCTTTTATATCAGTTGATATAATATGATTTGGAATAATATCCTTTATATGATGAAACCAAAATTCAGAAATTTGATTTAATATTTTTCCTTTATTTGGAACAAGACTTGGTAAAATATAATCAAATGCAGAAATTCTGTCAGAAACAACAAGTAAAAGTTTATCATCATCTACCTCATAAATCTCACGAACTTTACCACTACTAACTTTTTTCATTTTAAAACCACCTTTTTTATTATAAATTATTATTAACTATTAAGTAATTGAAAATTTTATATTATTTTTTATTTTCAACAAATCGGGGGGACCAATGAGCTACAGTCTGTTATTTATTACAGACTGTGCGATATTGGGAGTTGGAAAGAAAAAATAATATAAAATTAAATTAGTTTATATTAGATAAATAAGCTTCATAACCTAATTCTTGTAATTTTTCATCTTTTTCCAAAACAGCATCTTTTAAAGAATTCTTAAAATCAGCCAATTTATCTTTCAAAGCTTCATTGCCAACTGCTAAAATAGAAGTAGCCAAAATACCAGCATTTTTAGCACCATTAATAGCAACTGTAGCAACTGGAATACCAGAAGGCATTTGAACAATAGAATACAAAGAATCAACACCGCCTAAAGTTTTCGTATGAATTGGAATGCCAATGACAGGAACTGTTGGAAGCATTGCCGCAAAGACACCAGGCAAATGAGCAGCTCCTCCCGCACCAGCAATAATTACTTTTACACCATTTTCTTTTAAAGTTTTGGCATATTCAGTTGCTTTTTCTGGTGTACGATGAACAGAAAGAATTTTTATTTCATATGAGATTCCCATTTGTTCTAAAAATTTAGCACAATCTTTCATAATTGGTAAATCAGAATCACTTCCCATAATAATAGAAACATCAATATTTTTCATAATTTTCACTCCTAACATAATGAATCATAATTTTAATAACTGTATTATAATATAGAAAATGGAAAAAAACAATGTTTTTGTCGAATTTAAATAGAAAGTTTTATTAGTTAAATTTTTGTTATATTCTTTCTTTTCATAAATTTAGAAATTGAAAAAATATAGAAAGATAGTCTATTAAAAGTAAATAAAAGCCATGATTAAAATTAAAAAGAGATAATTTTAATTATAGCTTTTTGTTAGAATAAAGTATATAAAAGAAAAAATGAATTGAGAAAATTATTTTAAATAGTGTAGCAAAATGACAGTAAATGTGATATACTAGGTATAATATATTTAAGAAGCTAGAAAAGAAGGAATACAAAGTGCCTAATAAAAAGTTAATAGGAGCAAATAAGATGATTGATTTTACAAATGCAATAGAAGAATTTAATAATTATAAAGGTTCAGAGAAAAAAAAGACATTAATATATAACGATAAAAAATATTTAGTAAAGTTTCCGGATCCAGTTAGAGAAAAAAATAAAAATATATCATATATCAATAATGCTTTTTCAGAATATATTGGAAGTAATGTGTTCAAGATAGTAGGTTTTAAAACACAAAATACAGTTTTAGGAAAATATAACTATAATGGAAAAGAAAAGATAGTATGTGCTTGTGAAGATTTTACAGACAATGATAATATATTATATGAATTTGAAAATTTAGCATTAAGTACAAATCCAGATAAAAAAATAGAAACAGAATTAAATGACATAATGGAAGTAATAGAAGAAAGTAAAATGATTCATACAGAAGAAACAAAACAAAAATTTTGGGATATGTTTGTTATAGATAGCCTAATTGGAAATACAGATAGACATAATGGTAACTGGGGATTTTTATTGAATAAAAGTACGGGAAAGGTAGAATTTTCTCCAATTTATGATTGTGGTTCAGCTTTAAATCCAATGCTTGAAGATGATGAAATTGAAAAAATTAATGAAATAGAATTGAAAAATTTAGCGATGAATTGTTATTCTTGCTTAAAGGAAGATGGAAAAAAAATTAATTATATGACCTATATTAAGCAAATGAACAATGAAAATTGTAATAAAGCCATTAAAAGAATTTTTAAATCAATAAAATTGAAGGAAATAGAGAGTTTTATTGATGAAATAAATAGTATGACAAAAGCAAGAAAGGAATTTTATCAAAATCTAATTAAACAAAGATATGAGATAATTGAGCTAGTATATTATAAAATCTAATTTTAAAAGATGTTTTCGGAAAGTAAAAACATCTTTTTTTGTTATATTCTTTTTTCTTTTTCATAATATTAACTATACGAGTTATATAAAAATTTAGAAAAATAAAACTAGGAAAATAAAGTGGAGGAAAGAATATGGGGAAGAAAACAAAAATAAAATTAGTAATTATGAGTGGTCTGGTGATTGCCATATTTTCTTTTAGTGTATTGCAATCTAATAATCAATTACAGAATGATACAATTTCTACTAATAGTGAAGCAATTAGCAACAAAAAAATAGGATGGGGCATTAAAAGAAATGACAATCATGAACATCCGGATGTTGGAACTGCCAACAAAAAAGTATTAGAAGAAAACCAAGGAATTTGTTTAGGAAATAGTGAAAAAAAATATATATATTTAACCTTTGATGAAGGGTACGAAGCGGGATACACACCACAATTATTAAACACACTAAAAGAAAATCAAGTAACAGCAGCTTTTTTTCTTACTGCACATTTTGTAAATAGTCAGCCAGATTTAGTACAACAGATGATAGAGGAAGGGCATATTATAGGAAATCATACAGTTAATCATAAAAGTATGCCAGACTTAAGTAGTGACAAAATCAAAACAGAAGTTATGGACTTACATCAAGTAATCCAAGAAAAGTTCGGCTATGAAATGAAATATATAAGACCACCCAAAGGCGAGTTTAGCGAAAATACATTACAAGTAACGAATCAATTAGGGTATACAACAGTTATGTGGTCATTTGCTTATGAAGATTGGAACGAAGACAAACAACCAGATGAAGAGGCTTCCAAAAAGAAAATATTAGACAATTTACACAATGGAGAGATTATGCTATTACATGGGAATTCAAAAACTAATACCAATGTTTTGGATACTATTATTAAAGAAGCAAAAAACATGGGATATGAATTCAAGTCGCTTGATGAATTTGAATAGTGTCTCATTGGGGACGGTTCTTTTCTAACATTTTCGTCTGGTTGGGAAGAATCGTCCCCAATCAGACAGAAAGGAATGTTATGAAAAAAAGGAATTATAACAAATTAGATAAAATACTGGAAATGCCCAAAGAAGTTTGTTCGGATGTGCCTAAAATTATAATAACTGGATTTGATGAAATGATAATCGAAAATTTTAAAGGGATATTAGAATATGAGGAGTTTTTTGTTAGAGTAAATACCCATATTGGAATTATTAATATCAATGGATTTAATTTAAATCTTGAGAATATAACAAATGATGATATTAAAGTGACTGGTAAGATTGAAAGTATGGATATGGAAAGAACGATAGATTGAGAGGGCTTAAATCAAAATGATAATAAAGATATTGATTAGTTATATAATGGGATATTTGGGAATTACGATAGAAGGCTATTATATTGAAAGATTTATCAATATGTGTAGAAGCAACAAGATTACAATATGGCATCTAAAAAGAAAGAAAGATGTGGAATTAAGTTTTAGAGTAGGAATTAGTGATTTTAAAGAAATTTGTAAAATAGCGAAAAAGACAAAATGTAAAATAAAAATAAATTCCAAAAGAGGCGTTCCTTTTCTAATGCATCGTTATAAAAAAAGAAAAATATTTTTCTTTTTATTATTGGTCATGATTGTTTTAACATTGGTATCTTCAAATTTTGTATGGAATGTGGAAATTAAAGAAGAGAATGGGCAGGAAATGGAAAATATAGTAGAAGATATGGAAGTAGTAGGATTAAAAATAGGGGAATGGAAATCTAACATTGATACCAAGGAAATTATCAATAAAATTAGATTGCAACGAAAAGATATTGCATGGATGGGTATTGAATTGAAAGGAACCAATGCTATTGTAAGAATCGTTAAGGCTGATGAAAAACCAGAGATTATTGATGAGAATGAGTATTGTAGTGTTATTTCTGATAAAGTAGGTATTATAACAAAAATTAATGCACAAACAGGTACTGCTAATGTAAAAGTAGGGGATACTGTAAATGTGGGTGAAACATTAATTAATGGATGGATGGAAGGACAATATACAGGTATTCGATATGTGCATGCTAAAGGAGAAATTCAAGCAAAAGTATGGCACACTAAATATATAAATATCCCATATAATACTACGGAAAGAAAGGAAACAGGGAATGTTGAAAATAGATATGCCATAAAATTTAATAATTTTAAAATAAATTTGCCGAAAGGGGTTTCAAAATTTGAAATTTATGATACAATAGAAACGGAAGACAAAATGAAACTATTTTCAGACTTTTATTTACCAATTTCGATTCAAAAGACAACTTATAAAGAGGTAGAAGAAAAGCAGAAAACATATCAAATAGAAGAAGCTAAAGATGTAGGGATACAACAATTACAAGAAGAATTAGAAAATGAAATTCAAGACAAAGAATCGATTGTAGGCAAAAATGTTAATACCTATGAAAAAGAAGGAAGTATTGATATTTATGTTACATATGAAGTTTTGGAAAATATAGGGACAAATGAGAAGATTGTATTTTAGGAAGGATGAGAGTTTTAAATGGAAGAAAGAAGCCTTAGAATAACAGGAGCAGATAAAACATTTTTTAATAAAATAACAAATACTTTAACTAGAATATTAATACCTACCAAAATAGGAATTAATGGGATGTTAATTTCTATGAAAAGAAATAGTATGTTAAAAACCTTTGAAACTTATACTTCAGATAGTGGTAACTATGACAACGATGAAATTGAGAAAAAATATGATACAGCATATGAGGCATATTTAGGTGCATTGGACAAATATGTAATGGATTCTATTTATAAAAAAGTAAAAAATAATACAGCATCAGACTTTGAAAAAAATGCTTTATCAAAATATTATGAAGTAACTAGTTTAAAAGAAGGTGAGTATATTGAATATAAATATAGAAAACAAAAATATTTAATTGAACTAGATTATCAAGGAATTAAGATAGATAATAAAGAAAAATTGAAAGAAAGATACAATCAGTTTTATGTGTCTAAAATGGATTCTTTATATAAAGCAATTCTAAAAAATTACTCCATTAAAGTAGCAGATAATACCAATAGTTATGATTCTTCTAAAGAATGGATTTATACTAAGATTTTTTATACTTTAGAAGAATATATTCAAAATATCTTATCATTAAAAATAGAAGTAGGAAATGATGAAACGATAAAAGATGTTGTAGCAGAATATGAGAAGTATCAATCTTATGAAGTAGGAAAATTAGATACCAAAGACAATATAGAAAAAAATATGGTTTTACTTGGTATTAGTAGAAAATTATTTACACATAGTTTACCATTAATTGTAGCAGAACAATGTTATGAAAAATTATTAAAAGATGCTAGAGTATTAGTACAAGATACTAAAATGGCAGCCAGAAGAGAAAGAGCTTACTCTATGTTAATCAACTTGATTGAAGATTATAATATCAAACTATTATCTACTAAAGTATATTGGGATACACAAAAAGAAAAAGATAACTATAAAGCATTTTGGAATCGATACAAGGAAATAACCAAATTAAAAGAAACTGATTTTATTGAATATGTTAAACAAAAAGAAATATTATTTATAAAAGATGATATGAAAAAACTAAAAGAAGGAAAAACCGATTATTCAAGAATCTTGACTTATTATAAAAGAAAATTAGTAGATTATGGGGTTATGAGACAAATAAAAGAATCTTATAAATCAGAAGGAAAATACAAAAAAATTAAGGAAGTTGCGTAAAATATGTATGAAATACTATATCAAGAAGTAGAAGAAAAAAAAGAATATGAAACAATTATAGAGAAAGTACTAACACAGTGTTTTCAAGAAGAAAATTTAGAAAACGCAAAATTATCGATAACGATTACATTAACAACTCCAGAAAATATACAAAAAATTAATAAGGAGTATCGAAACATCGATAAGGAAACAGATGTACTTTCTTTTCCTATATTTGAGAAGGACGAGTTAGAGAAAAAAATAGAAAAGAAAGATTTTCTTCAAGAAGACATTTTAGGAGACATTGTTATTTCAATCGAAAGAGTAGAAGAACAAGCGAAAGAATATGGTCATAGTTTTGAGAGAGAATTTAGCTATATGCTAGTACATGGATTTTATCATCTAATGGGGTATGACCATATAAGAGAAGAAGACAAAATAGAAATGAGACCAAAAGAAGAAAAAATATTAAAAGATTTAAAGATTAATCGAGAATAAAAGAGAGGAGACAAGGAAAATGAAAAAGAAAGGAAAGAGAAACAAGAAAAATAACAGTAAGACAAAAATATTAATTTTGATTTTAGTACTTCTTATTATTGGTGCAGGAAGTGTTTTGGGGTATAAGATTATAAAAGATAAAGAAAATCAGGAAACGGCTGTAGCAGAAGAAAGCAATGTAGAACCAATTGAAGAAAAAACAGTACAAATCTTTCAAGGAGAAGATAGACCATTTGCTATTATGATAGACAACCATAGTGATGCTTGGCCACAAGCTGGTATACAAAAAGCATACATGGTTTATGAAATTGTAGTAGAAGGTGGAGAAACTAGACTAATGGCACTATTTAAAGGAGCGGATAGTGAAAAAATAGGTCCAGTAAGAAGTGCAAGACATTATTTCCTTGACTATGCTATGGAAAATGATGCTATTTATACTCATTTTGGAGAAAGCCCACAAGCAGCTAGTGATATTAAAAAATATAGTATTAATGAAATAGATGGTATTGCTGAAGATGGAACAACTTTCTGGAGAGTAAAAGACAAAGTTTCTCCACATAATGCCGTAACTAGTATTGCTAAACTATTAACTTCTGCTAACAATAAAAAGTTTAGAATGACTTCAAGTAAGGAAAGTGTATTAAATTATGTAACAGATGAAGTGAATTTAGAAGAAGGTCAAGGGGCTATTAGTGTAACCATTCCACATTCTCAATTACAAACCGTAAAATATGTATATAATGAACAAAATAAAGTTTATGAAAGATATGCTAGAGGAAAAGAACAAAAAGATTGGGATACAAAAGAAATGTTAACGACTAAAAATATTATCATCACTTTTTGTGACAACTATACCTTATCAGATAAAGAAAACAAAGGAAGACAGGGATTAAAAAATATAGGAACTTTTGATGGATATTATATCACAAATGGAAAAGCCATGAAAATAAAATGCATTAAAAATACTAGAGAAGAACAAACCATATATCAAGATTTAGAAGGAAATGAGATTAAAGTAAATGATGGAAATACTTTTGTGCATATTTGCCCAATCAATACCAATGTAGGATTAGAAGCACCAGTTGAGCCAGCCAATCCAACGGTCTAAATGAGGACAATTTCTCCACTGGTTCCGGGTTTGGATGGGGAAATATAAAAAAGGAGGAAAATGAAAATGAATATTTATGATACAGCGAATCAATTAGCACAAGAAATTAAACAATCAGAAGAATATATGAATTATAAGATGGCAAAACAAACACTAAATTTAAATACAAGTCTGAAAGAAAAAATGGCACAATTTGAGCAAAAAAGGTATGAAACACAATTAGTAGCTATGCAAACAGGAAAACAAGATGAGGAAAAAGTAAAAGAGATGCAAGATTTGTATGCTGAACTAGTGGAAATTGATGATGCGAAAAGGTTTTTTGAAGCAGAAACAAAGTTTAATATTGTAATTGCAGATGTAAATAAAATTATTGGAGAAGCCATTAGAGATGTGCTACAATAATTACTTGGATTGTAAAAGTTGATATTAATATTTTTCATTAAAACATGAAGGGAGATTTTCTTATGTTTTGATGGTAAAATCTTAATGTCAACTTTTAAACTTAAAAGAGGAAGGAAAAGTAGAAATGGAATTTATTATGGTAGGAATCATAACATTAATTGGAATTATAGTTTTGAAATTTGTTTTTGATTATAACATAAAAGCATTGAAACAGCTAGGAGAAGATGAGGAATTAGATAATTTAGCAAAAGCTTATCCAGGCAATTTAGAAATGTGTAAAGACTATCTTAAAAAATTAGGAAATGAAAAAGTGAAAATAGAAGAAAATGAAGGGGCAGAAGCAAGTTTGTATATTGCAATAACCGATAAAATTTTAATTGCTAATATTCAAAAAAGCTATACAAGAATTCAAACCATTGCACATGAATGTTTACATTCAATCCAAAGTAGAAAACTATTGCTATTCAATTTCTTTTTTTCTAATATTTATTTCGTGTATTTTGTAGCAATATGTGTTTTTATGATTTTAAAAATGTTGCCTTATAAAATGATGTTTTTGATTATTTTTATGATTTTAAGTATGATTTATTATATGGTAAGAATTTTTCTTGAAAATGATGCTATGATAAAGGCAAGATATCTAGCCAAGGAATATATGGAAGAAAAAAAGATTTCTTCTGAAGAAGAAATCAATAAATTGGTGCAAGGATTTGACAAAATTAATACAATTGGAATTAAGTGCATTAATTATCATTTTTTTATGCAAATTATGATTAAATTATTGGTATTATTAATATTAGGATTTACATTTTAAAAGGAAGTGTAAGATTACTTGAAATTTAAGATTCAATTTTTGGATATTATTGTTATTAGAAAAAAAGTAGATATTTAAAAGTTAGGTTTTTCCAGTAGTTTAAGATTAAAAATATTCTGGTGATGGATACACAATATTGCAAACCTATGGTGTTTTAGAATTATTTTCTGATTCTTTATTTTCTAACAACAAATTTAAAATTTGAGGATAAATGGTAGTTGCATTTTGTTTCCAATTATCCACAATGCGCTTGGCTCTATCGCGAGAACCAGCGAAGGTTTTTACTTCAAAAATGGTTTCATTATTTTCAACAATTTTACATTTTATGGTATATTCATTTTCGCTTTTAGGAATAAATTCTGCAATCACAGAAGATTCTTCTTCTATGGTAGGAAATTCTTTTGCAAAAATGTTATCTGCTTTTAATTTCATAATTCCTGGCAATACATCTTTAGTAAGAATGTATGCATTCTTTCCTTTAGAAGTAATTTGTATAACGGATTCTTCTTCTTTGGTATAAGTACCTACTAAATTGGAATCTATTAAATCAGTTAAGACTTGTTTAAAGTAAAAGTAATTAATGTCATTAATGCAAGTAATGATTTTAAATAAATCATCTTGTTTAAATTCGCCATTGATAAGATTTAATAGATATAAGATTAATACCTTATTTTCAGCCAAAGTAGTAGCATTATCTGAATGTAAACTCATATTCAATAGCACTCCTTACTTTGATTTTTAATGATTATATCATAATTTGCTAATAATGTAAAATAAAATATTGAAAATAAGGGGAAAAGTGGTATAATGAAAAAAGTTAAATAGGTGGTTCACTTTAAAATAAATTTAAGGAAAGGAAGCGTTTATAAAAATGAGAAAAAGAAAAGTAGTTTTGGTAGGAACTGGATTTGTAGGAATGAGTATGGCTTATTCTATGCTAAATAGAGGAGGAATAGAAGAGCTTGTTTTGATTGATATTGACAAAGAAAAAACAAAAGGAGAAGAAATGGATTTGTCACATGGATTACCTTATGCACCACAAAAGATGAATGTAAAAGCAGGAGATTATGAAGATTGTAAAGATGCAGTAGTAGTAGTTATAACAGCTGGTGTAGCACAAAAGCCAGGGCAAACAAGATTAGAATTAGCAGAAGTCAATACTAAAATTATGAAGCAAATTACGAAATCAATTATGGCAAGTGGTTTTAATGGAATTATTGTAGTAGCAAGTAATCCAGTAGATTTGATGACTTATGTGGTTTGGAAAGTGTCAGGTTTACCAAAAAATAAAGTAATTGGTTCTGGAACCGTACTAGATACAGCTAGACTTCGTTATTTAATGGCTGATTATTTAAAAGTATCTAGCAAAAATATTCATGCATATATTATGGGTGAACATGGAGATTCTTCTTTTGTACCATGGGATCATGCTTATGTTGGTTGCAAAAGAATAAAAGATATTATGAAAGATGGCAATCATCCAATGGAGGATTTGGAAAAAATACACGAAGGAGTGGTAAATGCTGCTTATGAAATCATTAATAAGAAAAAAGCAACATACTATGGAATTGGAATGGCATTAAATCGATTGGTTAGAGCAATTCTTGATGATGAAAATTCCATTCTAACTGTTTCTACTTATTTAGAAAATCAGTATGGGCAAAATAATATTTATATTGGTGTACCAGCTATTATTAATCAAGAAGGCGTTAGAGAATTAATAGAACTAAATTTAAATGGGCAGGAACAAGAAAAATTAGATAATAGTTGTAAGTTGATTCGAGAAATGAGAGAAAAGTCAATTGAGAAAATTATTGAAGAATAAAGTGCTTTATTAAAATATATTTTAATGCAAAAGTTGTTATAGTAATTGTAATAGGAGTTACTAATGACAACTTTTATTTTTTATGAATAGAAAGAAAATATTTTTTGAAAGTTAAATTAAAAATGATAACAAGAAAATAACATAAAAAGTGTAGAGATATTATAATTCTTATGTTATAAATAGAACTATAAATATAATAAGGAGGATTACATAAGATGAAAAAACAAACAGAAAAGCAAAAGAACAATAATCGGAATAACACTGATAGCGTTAGTAATAACAATCATTGTTTTATTAATTTTAGTAGCAGTAAGTGTTAGCACGTTGACTGGAGAGAATGGGATATTAACGAAAGCAAGTAAAGCAAAAGAAGATACAGAACTAGCAACAGCAAGAGAAAAAGTACAAATGGTAGTATTGGCAAGCTATGATTCAAATGGAGATTTAGATATTATTACGTTAAAAACTGAATTGAAAAAGATAGGAAATAATGTAACTGATACAAATGAAGGATTTCCAGTAACCGTGACAGTAGATGGCTATACTTTTGTAATAGATAGACAAGGAAATGCTACAGGAGGGGATGAATCTAATTTACCAGAAGTTTATGAACCAGCAAAACTTGGAGAAATTGTAACAGGAACCAATAAATCTTATACTAAAAATGGAACGGCCATTATTCCAGTAGGATTTGCTGTTGTTCCTGGATGTGATGATGTATCAAACGGATTAGTTATTTCAGATGATGGTGGAGATACAGAAATAAATTCAAACAATAAAGTTGCCAATGGAAATCAATTTGTTTGGGTACCAGTAGAAGACATAAGTGTATTTAAAAGAGTGGATGGCTATTATGGAGAAGTACTACAAGGAGAGCATGAGTGGTTTACTGACATTTTTTCATCATCCATAGAACCCTATTCTTCTACTACAGAACAAAAAGAATATGATACTATGAAAAGTAGCATAGAAAAGTACAAAGGATTTTATATTGGAAGATATGAAGTAGGAAAAGATAATAATGAAAATGCCGTAGTTAAAAAGCAATATGCTCCTTATATAACTAAATGGGGAAATGATATGAGTAGTCCTACAGAAGGCGCTGTGATGCTAGCTAGAAATTTTGCTAATTCAAATGGATACGAAAAAGTAACAAGTACTCTATGCTATGGTGTTCAATGGGATGCAACTATGCAATTTTTTGATAATAATTATATAAATGGAAGTTGTAGTGCGAATTCTTATGTAAGAAATAGCAAGGATAAAGGAAATTATGGACACTATGATGATAGAGAGTCCCTGATATTAACGGGTTCTAATGAGAACTATTGTATAAAAAATATTTATGATATGGCTGGGAATACTACTGAATGGACTATGGAAGTTTTTAAGTCAACACAAAGAGTAACAAGAGGAGGATGGCATGATGCTTCTGGTTATGGTTATTCAGTTTCTTCGCGTATTGCTTTTAGTAGTATTGACACAAATGACAAAGCAGGATTCCGTATCACTTTATATTTATAGATGATAATTGGCATAAATAAAAGAATGTAGATAAAAAAGATTTGTCTACATTCTTTTTCGTTGATAACGAAAACCAAAATATTACAAATTTGTAAAAATGTGTTGACATACGGAAATAAGCGTTGTATAATAGATAGGCATGAATCAATAAGCGCTGAAGCCAAATGTGGCTACATTCTTACGGAAGAGAAGAATGGAGGGAACTTTGGTGGAGTATGTTATGGCAAAGACCAGGCGGTAAGAAATGTACTTATCCCAAAATTATCATGCGATTTTTGGGTTTTTATATAGGTGGTATTCGAAACACCAGAGTGCGTTTTAACTTGCCAAGGTAAATATATTCGAAGGAGGGAAAATTACAATGGCAAACACAGTAGCAACAAGTGAGAAAATTAGAATAAGACTAAAAGCTTATGACCATGTAGTTTTAGATCAGTCTGCTGAAAAGATAGTAGATACTGC
>JAAWAX010000041.1 GCA_022792395.1 Clostridia bacterium | reverse complement strand
TTTATGGAAGGGGGTCTAGACTATGCCAGAAAATAGAGGATGCGGTGGATTCGGATTTGGTGATGATTGTTGCTGGATTATAATCCTAATATTATTAATCTGTTGTTGTTGCGGTGGTAACAGAGGAGGATGTTGCTAATTTTAACAACATTTTCAAAAAGCGTGTAAGTCTAACTTGCACGCTTTTTACTCCATTCCACATAAATTTCTAATTCTTTTTATTTCATTATTTATTTTGTCAATATCGACTCCCTCTATTTCTGTACCATCCAAAACTTCATATTTTTCTTTCATTTTTAGAATTCTTTTAACACTTCTATTGATTCTACCTTCTTTCAATTTTCCGTTTCCTACTTGTCTTATTATTTTTTCTATCACTTGTTGTTCTTCTTCTTTGTTGAATCGAAACACAACGATATCATTTCCTGCCTCAAATGCTTTTTTTACTGCAAATTCTGCTCCATATAAAAATCGAATTGCTTTCATTTTTAAATCATCAGTCATAATTAGTCCATTATATCGATATTTCATTCTTACATATTTTCCTATAAAGTGTTTCGATAAGGATGCTGGATAGATTCCGGTTATATTTTTGATTAACAAATGTCCTACTAATATAGCTTCTGCTCCATTTTTTATGGCTTGTTCAAATGGATACATATCTTCTTTTTCTAAAAATTCTATTTTTTGTTTTATAATTGGTAAAAGATAATGGGAATCTTGCTTCGTAGCCCCATGACCTGGAAAGTGCTTAATAACTGGTAAAATCCCTTCTTCTTGTAATTCTTTCATAACGGCTATCCCATATTTTGTTACTTCTTCTTTATTTTCTCCATAACACCTATCACCAATTGCATGATTGTTCTTAAATCTTTTGATATCTAATACTGGTGCAAAGTTAATATGATAGCCAGATTTCTTAAGTATTTCTCCAATAATTTTAGCTGATTTTTTAACTTCTTCTATGCCACCTTTATTCGCTATTTTATTGGCTGCTGGTAAATTTAGAATTTCCTTTGGCATTCGATTTACTCTTCCGCCTTCTTGGTCTATGGCTATCCATAATGGAATTTTATTTTCTTGGTTTAATTGTTTTAATTGTCTAATTAATGCTAACATTTCTTGATAGGTATTAAAATTCTTTCGATATAAAATAATACCTCCAATTTTATATTTTGTTATCATTAATTTAATTCTTTCTGTTATATGATTGGTATCCATACCAACCATAATCATTTGCCCCACTTTTTCTGGTATTGACAATTCTTTTATTTCCATGAATCCCTCTTTTATTTAAATCTCTTTCCTTTATGTTTCACATTCTTTTTGCTTTCTTCATAGCTATTGCCATCAAAATCTGTTCCAAAATCATATTCCTTCAAAAATCGCTTTTTCAACTCTTCTCTTGACATTTTCTCAAAATCTTCTTCAGCTTCATTATCTTCTTCTACTTCATTATCAAAATTTTCTCCGAAAATCATATCCCTTCAAAAATTGCTTTTTTAATTCATCTTTTGACATATCCTCAAAGTCTTTCTCTAATTCATCATTTTCTATTTCATTCTCTTCTTGTTCCTCTTCTTCATAAAATCTTTTTCCTCTTAATGCTCTTGGAACTTTTTCTTCAACCTCTTCCTCATCAAAATCTTCTTCCTCATAAATTCTATCATAAGGATTTCTTCCTGAAAATGCCTCTTCTAATTTTATATTTTTTTTACGTTTTACTATAACGATTATTACTATGATAGCTACTACTACAATTGCTATGCCTATTATTATTTTTTGTTGGTTTGCTTTTTTTAATGCTTCTTCTTTTGCTATAGCTTCTTCATCGATTAAGCTTTTATTAACCGTTATTTGATAAGTGGCTACATTATCGCCATTTTCTTCTGATACTAATATCGTAATATAATTTTCTCCTTCTTGCAAATTATCATTTCCAATTATTTCAACAATATAGTCCTCTTCTGTTGGTTTTGCTTCAATCTTTAATCTTACATCTTCTCCTATGTATTTAACTGTATATTCATATACATTAGTTTTAAATTCTGGCGATAAACTCAAGTCACCTATCTTTAATTCCGCTAAACCATTTCCACTTTCTTGATTCCTAATTTCTTCTATCTCTTTGTAACTTTCTTGCTGTACTTCACGAATAATATTAATTGTATAAGTTTTGGTTGTCCCATCTTCAGCCGTTACCACTACTTGAATTTTATTTTCTCCCTTTTCTAATGACTTCTTTCCTGTTCCTGTTACAGTTGCTTTTTCATCTTGTGCACTCGCATATACTTCTACTTCTTGTGTATCTTCTGGAACTGCTACTTCATAAGAAGTGGTTCCATATCTAAATCCTGTAAAATCATGAGGTCTAATTCCCAAGTTACTCAAATTTGCATTGCTAGACTTTTCTACTACCTTATTGTTTGTACTACTTGTATTTTGTGTTGCTTGTGTATTAGTTATATTTTGCGTTGTGGTATTACTCTCTTCCTCTGTTTGATTCGTAGCTTGGTTTTCAATGGTTAGTAAACCAAACATCATACTAATACTTAACATCATTATCATTATTATTTTTTTTACTTTCATATTTTCTTTCATTCCTTCCTAATCTTTTGTTCCCTATTATGCGTTCATTTTATCATTTGCCTTTTTTTTAGTCAACTAATTTTTTTCTTATTTCTACAATTTATTCCATTTTTATGATACAATGTATAGGAAAATAAGTTCCAATGGTTTTAAATTTCAATAAAAATATTTATCTATATAGGATATCAATTGCATCTAATTTCGTAACTATTGAGAACTTGGAAATTAAAGGAGTTATATATGATAGAATTACTTTCGCCTGTTGGTAATTTTGAAGGGTTAAAAGCTGCCATTCAAAATGGAGCTGATAGTGTTTACTTCGGTTCTGATACTTTTAGTGCCAGAGCCTTTGCTGACAATTTTACACTAGAAGAATTAAAAAAGGCTATTCATTATGCTAAAATTCGTGGCGTTAAAACAAACTTAACCCTAAATACTTTAATTAAAGATATGGAACTAGAAGATGCCATTACATTAGCTAAAATAGCTTATCAAAGTGGTATTGATAGCATTATTGTTCAAGATTTAGGTTTAGCTACCACCTTAATGAAACTTTTCCCAGATTTACCAATTCATGCTAGTACACAAATGACAGTTCACAATTTAAACGGTGCTTTGGTATTACAAAAACTTGGTTTTAAAAGAGTCGTTTTAGCTCGTGAACTTTCCATGAATGAAATTGATTATATTTGTAAAAATACAAAGCTAGAAATTGAATGTTTTGTTCATGGTGCTTTGTGTATTTCTTATTCTGGTCAATGTCTGTTTTCTAGCATGCTTGGTGGTCGTTCGGGTAACCGTGGAAAATGTGCTGGACCTTGTAGACTTCCTTTTGAATTATTAGAGGATAATAAAAAAATTAATTCTGGCTATCTACTTAGTACTCGTGATTTATGTGCTTTAGACTATATTCCCTCTTTTCTTGCATCTGGTGTAAAATGTCTAAAAATTGAAGGAAGAATGAAGTCACCAGAATACATTGCAACCGTTACTAGAATTTATAGAAAATATATTGATTTAGCATTATCCAATAAGCCTTATGTTATTGATAAAGATGACCGAAAAACATTAATGCAAGTATTTAATCGTGGTATGTCCTCTTCTGGACATTTAGATAATGAGCCAAATCGTAATTTAGTTTTTAAAGATAAACCAAATAACATGGGATTATTATTAGGCACAGTTCAAAATTATCATAAAAACAAAGGACTTATTACAGTAAAATTAAAGGAACCTATTCAAATTGGAGATACGATTTCTTTAGAAAATGAAACTGGTTCTTATACCATTTCTGAATTGATGGAAAATCATAAAAATATTGTAGAAACAAAAATAGGACAAACTGTTACGATTGGTAGAATGAAAGGAAATATTTCTTGTAACGATAAAATCTACAAAATCTCTTCAAAAGAATTGTCTACTCTTGCTAGAGAAAGCTATAAAAAAGAAAATCGACAAATCCCTTTGAATTGTAAAGTAACCATAAAGAAATCTGAACCTATTTCCATTCACATTACACCTGCTAATTCAATTGCTTTATATAAGGATTTAAATATTCAATACGAATTAAATGAATTTCCTGTTGAAGCTAAAAATAAGCCTTTAGAAAAGCAAACTGTGATACATCAAATTGCTAAAACTGCCTCTACCCCTTATCATTTCAAAAATATAAAAGTGGTACTAGATGATAATGTATTTATTCCTAAATTGAGTATTTTAAATGAACTACGTAGGAACTCTTTAGAACAAGTACAAGATTATGCCATTGCTCATTGTTCTCGCAGTTATCAAGAAAGCTCTCAAAAACAAATTCCTACCAATAAATCTTATCTTTTAGATGATGCTATCCTTACTAACATGAGAAATTGTGTAAAAAATGATGTGAATTTATCCAAAATGCAAACACCAAAAATTTCTGTTCTATTCCATCACTTAAACCTTGACTTTGATTATTCACATTTAAGCAATGATATCGATAATGTCTACCTTCCTTTGAAATTCTTTACCATGAAAAAATATGAAACTATTTTAAATACTTTGAGTAAGAATTTTGATACTTACATCTATATGCCAACGATTATAAAAGGAAACTATAAAAATTTATTTTATGCCAATGCAGAAAATTCTGTTAAAAATTATGAAATAAAGGGATTTGTCATTTCCAATCTATGTAATATTAGACTTTTAAATGAATTATTCACAGATTTAGATAAATATTTCAAACTAGTTGCTAATTATACTTTTAATGTGTTTAATTCTCAAACGGTTCTAGCTTTAAAAGAGCAAGGTATTAGTCGTTTTACGATATCGCCAGAATTAGATAAGAAAGCTATACAGACCTTATGTGATTACAACTATCTACAAAAAGAAATGATTGTATATGGAAGACTTCCTTTACTTAATATGAATTATTGTCTTCTTGGCGAAACTGATAAGTGTTATCCAGAGTGCAAATCTCGTTGCCAAAATGAACATACTTATTATTTGAAAGATCGTTTGAATATGCAATTTCCAATTCTTCCTGATAATATTCAAACAGTAAGTACTTTATTGAATAGTAAAATAACTTCTATATCACCTCAAGATTTTCCTATTAATTTTGCTAGGGTTGATGTTTTAGATGAGGATATTTTACAAATTAATCATATTATTCAAATCGTTAAATCTGGTAAACGTTTGGAAGGAAAAGAGTTTACGAATGGAAATTTGAATCGAGAGATTTAAAAGGTTGCCAATATATGGCAACCTTAAAGCTTTAAAATCTGGTTCTATAATAAATGTTGGGGTAATTAAATAAACCTCAACATTTTTTGTTTATTTTTTGACCTTTATCACTAATTTTATATTAATTTGGAGACATTTTAAATTTGTTTACTACTTAAATCAATCATTAAATCCATATTATCATCCTTTGCTGCCTTATTTCTTCTAATCGCTCCACACTTTTTACAGCGAAAAACAATTACATATCCTTTTTTGCTATCTATTTCTAAACTAACTGGCTCTAAATCTCCATGACACTTTTCTTCTCTATCTCCTGGATTTTTATCTACATGTTTCGAATGTAAACAATAAGGACAATGATTTCTACAAGAATATCCTAACTTGGAAACTTGTTTTCCACAATTGTTACATATAAATTCTTCATCAATTTCAATAAAATTTCTTTGTGTCATTTTTTATATCTCCCCTAGTATTTAAAGTTGCCTCCTCCTAAAAATTCTTTTAGTAATGAGTTAGTTGGTACATATTCTGCTGGTATGGTTTCAAAGTATTTTAACATATTGATTAACCTTCTTGCTTCTGCATATTCTGTGTCTTCTTGCTTAATTTCTTCTAATAGAGGCATTACCATTCCTTTTAATACACCTAATTCATAGATTAAGGATGTATTAAATATACTGTTTGCTTCTTCTTGGTATGGAAATATGTTTTTTTCTTCTCCATTGTTTACACTATTCCAAGTTTTTATGGTATGTTTTGCATCATATCCTCTAAATTGATAATCTCTTACAATTCTTCTAATTAATCTTGTGTCTGTTGTTGATATTCTATTATATCTGTCCATGTTTAATACGGTTAAAGCACTAATGTAGATTTTATATTTTTGGTCTTTTGCAATACTACTAGTCAATTTGTCATTTAAGCAATGAATTCCTTCAATTACTAGCACTTGGTCTGATTCTAATTTTAATTTTTTGCCATTATATCTTTTCGTTCCTACATGAAAATCAAATTCTGGCATTTCTACTTCTTCCCCATTTAATAATTTGCTTAAGTGATTATTAAATAGTTCTAAATCAATTGCCTCTATACACTCAAAGTCATAATTTCCCTTTTCATCTTTTGGTGTGTCTTTTCTTTCTACAAAATAATTATCAACTGAAATCGTTATAGGTTTGATTCGATTAATTCTTAATTGAAGTCCTAATCTTTGTGCAAAAGTAGTTTTTCCAGATGATGATGGTCCTGCAATTAATATCATTTTTACATTTCTATTTTTGGCTATTTCATCTGCTATATTAGCAATTTTCTTCTCATGTAATGCTTCATCTAGCATAATGATATCTTTAATATTATCTTCTTCTACTGCTTTGTTTAATTTATAGACAGTATTCACATCTAATATTTTATGAATATCATCATATTCATTTAATGCCCAAGCTAATTTTTTCGTTTCTATTAATTGTGGTAATTGGTCTGGATGGCTTGATGTTGGATATCTTACTAAAAATCCATCTTCATATTTTACAATTTCAAATATTTTAGTAACGCCAGTTCGATTTGCAATCGTTCCATAACAATAGTTATAATAATCTTCACAATAATACATATAAATCTCTTGATTCTCTTTAGAATCTAATTGCAATCTTCCTTTTGATATATCATTTTTTTGATAAAACTCTTCTGCTTGTTTTCTTGTCATAACTACTTGTTTAATTGGTAAATCTTTGTTTACAATTTGATTCATTTTGTCATTCAATTTTTCAAGAATGTCTTCTGTTATTTCCATGTTTTCAATTTCACAAAACATAGAATTTGGTAATTGATAATTTACTATCATTTTTTTGTCTGGGCATACCTCTTCTATCGCTTTTCCTAAAATATAAATAATCGTTCTTCTATACATTTTAGTTCCTTCTTTAGAAGCTATATCAATTAATTTTATTTCTCCTTCTTTCTCTATTGTGTAACCTAAATTTACATATTCATTATTAAAAGTAGCACCAATAATAGGATACTTAACTTTTTCAATCTCCTCTTTTAATATTTCTTGTATCGTTGCTTCTTTTTCGATTTCTATCGTTTTATCTTGATAATGTATCTTCATAAATTTCCTCCTTCGATGTTTTTTTGAATGGAGTTAAAAAACATCCTTTTTATTTTTAACTTTTATCCCATTTATATTCATTTTTAACTTTCTCCTAAAAACATCGCTTTTATTGTAACGTAAATAAAAATATAAGTCAACTTGTTATATTTTTCAAATTTCGACTTTTTGCAAGTGAAGGTTATGATATATTATTTTTGAAACACTGCGTAAGCGACTAAACGAGCTATGCGAGTGCGATTGGAGCAACCTACAGATAAAAATTTAATTTTGTAGGTTGCGACACACAAAGTGTAAAAAAATATATATCATAACCTTCACTTGCAAAAAGCCAAAACTTGAAGTTATATTTCTATTTTTTGTGGATATACTTTTAATAAAGATATATTGGGAGGTTTGATTTATGAATTTAGATAGAATTTATACGGTTTTAAATAATGATAAAAAGGTTGATATTTATTATCATGAACGACCTGTTTGGGTTCAAGGAATTAATGAAAATGAGCAAATGGCTAAAGTTGGGTTTGTTGACAATTTTGAAGAAAAAGATGTTTTTATTAAAGATTTATATGAAAGGAATGTTTGACTTTTTCCCTTATAAAAAGGATAACCAGTATTTTTACTGTTTATCCTTTTTTATCAACTCAATACCCATTTATTACCATTTTTTGTTGTTTTGACTTCAGATTTTAAATATATGACAGGTCTCACTCCTAAATCTTTCTCTCTGACATCACCTTTCGAAGAAAATATAGAAAAATCCATCACACGACCATCCTCTTGGAAGTGAAGCACTACGTGAGCCACCCCATTATATGGAAAATCTCCTCGTGAAGCTATCCAATATCTATCTTGTGTCACCGAGTCCGAGAACAATAAGTCGTAAGCTTTTGTGTTTCTTCCGATTCCTACTTTTGCTGTACTATCCTCATTGGCTGTTAATGTCTCTGGGTAATACCATTCATAATAACTGTCAATTTTTTTGCTCTCTCCCTCTTGTAAATTTTTCCATTGTTTCGTATTTTCATCATAATAAATAAATGTCGTAGTATCTCGTAATCCACTTGATCCATTGGTTCCTTCATAGACTACTTTTCCTCCTATTATTCGGTAAGTTACTTCATTTCCATATTCACATATACTATTTCCTTGTTTTGCTCCTATTCCACTTCTATCATAATCTTGCACTCCTATATTATTGGGATTATATCCTGTTACCCTATCAATATCTTCTAGTTTTATACTTCTTCCTCCATCTGCATATTTTCCTTGTCCATATTTACTTCCTATTTTATCTAGTTCTTCTTCTCCATTTACATATCCATTTTGTCCTTGTAAATAATATTTACTACCACTTGTTGTCTGTATACTTTCAGCTGTTGTTATTAACAATTTTCCATCTTCGGCTCCTAAAACTTTCCATCCTCCTATATAATTTGTTATATTAAATTCTTGATTTCCATATCCATTTGCTTCTTGACTTGATGTAT
The DNA here is from genome assembly GCA_022792395.1 of Clostridia bacterium. Lineage (GTDB taxonomy): Bacteria > Bacillota > Clostridia > TANB77 > CAG-508 > CAG-269. The sequence continues at coordinate 57,117 of JAAWAX010000041.1, read as the reverse complement.
AACTAATTGTATTTGAATCACTCGTATCGATTCCTTCTAAATGATTATATTCTAGCTCATCTCCCACTTCTAATGTTATTTCTCCATTTGTTATACTGGTTCCTATTTGTGTCCAGTTACTTGTTTGTGTTTCTTCTCCTTCTGTTTTATTTTCTACTGTTACCTTTCCTTCTTCATAAATGATTACTTTATAGCCATCTACTACTACCGTTATTCCATTTTTTAGTCCTTCTGTAATAGTAGGTATTGGTTTTGTTATTCCTTCGACCTTTTCTAAATTACTTTTTAATTGATTTACATCAAGTTTTCCATCTGCTCCATAGCTTGCAAGCACTGCCATTTGTACTTTTTCTTTCGCTGCTACTTTTTTGGTATCCTCACTTGCTGTTTTTGCCTTTGTTAATATCCCATTTTCTCCTGTTAAGCTGCTAACACTTACCGCTGCTAAAATTAATAGAACAATAATCGTAATTACTAGTGCAATTAATGTTATTCCGATTGCTATTTTTCTTCGTTTTGATTTGTTTGCTCATCTTCTGTTTCCTCCCTAATTTTACTTATGATTTTATTTATAACATGAGAATAACAATAATTCCATATTTTTTATGTTATTTTCTTATTACTATTTTACTTCTTCATTTTAATAATTTAAAATGAATCATAGATAAAATAAAAACAAACCTTCCATCATTTATATAAAATTAAAAAAGATGCATTTGTAATTATATTCTACAAATCATCTTTTACATTGACTATATTATACAAGGAGGAAACTTCTGCTATCACTACATTTTAATTTTTGGTCATAAGAGAATAAAATTGCTATAACAAGTACTATTAATGTAATACCTTTGTTTTTTCTTTCTTTTAAATTCTTTCAACCACGATTTTTTTTCTAAAATTCTAATTTTTCTTCTACCCATTTTGCTACTTCATCAATTTTTAATCGAATTTGTTCCATAGTATCTCTATCTCTTATCGTGACAGTCTCATCTTCAAGTGTATCAAAATCAACTGTTACACAATATGGTGTTCCGATTTCATCTTCTCTTCTATAACGTTTTCCAATACTTCCTGTTTCATCATAATCACACATAAATTTCTTCGAAAGTTTTTCATATACTTCTTCTGCTTTTTCTGATAATTTTTTAGAAAGTGGTAGTATTGCTACTTTATATGGTGCTAATGCTGGATGTAAATGTAATACAGTTCTTGTGTCTCCCTCTTCTAGTTCTTCCTCTTCATAACTATCACATAAAAATGCTAACGTTACTCTATCAGCTCCTACCGATGGCTCGATACAATATGGTATGAATTTTTCTCCTGTTTCGGGATCCATATAATGGAAGTCTTCTTTTGATACATTCATATGGCTTTTTAAATCGAAATCAGTTCTATCTGCAATTCCCCATAATTCTCCCCATCCAAATGGGAAAGCATATTCAATATCAGTCGTTCCATTACTATAATGAGATAGTTCTTCTGGGCTATGGTCTCTTAATCGAATGTTTTCTTCTGTCATTCCTAAATTTAATAACCATTGCTTACAGAAGTTTTTCCAGTAGACTTGCCATTCTATGTCAGTTCCTGGCTTACAGAAAAATTCTAGTTCCATTTGCTCGAATTCTCTTGTTCTAAATGTAAAGTTTCCTGGTGTTATCTCATTTCGAAAGGCTTTCCCTATTTGTGCTATCCCCATTGGTAATTTCTTTCTAGTTGTTCTCATTACATTTTTAAAGTTTACAAATATTCCTTGTGCTGTTTCTGGTCTTAAATAGATTTCTGCTTTTGCATCTTCTGTAACGCCTTGGAATGTTTTAAACATTAAGTTGAATTTTCTAATGTCTGTAAAATTATGCTTTCCGCAATTAGGACAGTTAATTCCATGTTCATCCATATATGCTATCATCTTTTCATCTGCCCATCCATCTACGATTTCTTCACAATTATTCTCATGCATCCATTCTTCGATTAATTTGTCTGCCCTATGTCTTGTTTTACATTCTTTACAGTCAATTAATGGGTCAGAAAATCCTCCTACATGCCCTGATGCTACCCATGTTGTTGGATTCATTAAAATTGCTGCATCTAATCCAACATTGTATTTGTTTTCTCTTATGAATTTCTTTCTCCATGCTTCTTTTACATTGTTTTTTAATTCTACACCTAAAGGTCCATAGTCCCAGGTATTGGCTAATCCTCCATAAATTTCAGACCCAGGATAGACATATCCTCTGTTTTTGCAAAGTGCTACTAAAGTGTCCATTGATTTTACCATAAAAATTCCTCCTCTTTCTTATCTTCTTTTAAATGAATGAAATTAGTATATTGTACATTTTTGCTGATACTGTTAAGCTTTAGCTGTTACAGTATCAGTATGCAAATGAATTTTAGATTCATTTGCTTTCATTAATTTCAACCGCAGGTGTACATTGGTACATCGAGATTTGATATAAATTATGAAATTGTGCAAGATGCTGATTTCAATTTATTTAAAACAAAAAACTCTCGAAACCTAGCCTACTAGCTAGGGACGAAAGTTTATTTTCCGCGTTTCCACCCTAATTCTTAAAACCTAAAATTTTAAGCACCTTAATTTGTTATTATTACTCCAAAGCTCCCCATATGTATCCATTACTGATATTCCACCATCATCAGTTCTCTTTTAATGAATTGTCTCATACTTTTTCTTCTTCACCGTAATTATTTTATTTTTTATATTATATTACTGACTTTCAAAAAAGTCAACATTTTGAAAATTTTTTTAGAAAATAGGTTGCATATTTTTAACAAAAACTGTATAATAAATAATAGTTAAACTTTTATAGGGGTGTCGTCCAACGGTTAAGATAGAAGTCTCCAAAACTTTTGATGAGGGTTCGATTCCTTCCACCCCTGCCATATTTCTTAATATAACTTTTTTGTTCTCCCATAAATAACAATTTCATTCGAATAATCCTATTAATTTATATCCCCTATTAGTACATTATTTTATATTTTCTTCTATATCTTTACTAGAATTCAATGATTTTAATTTTGATTGCATTATTTCATATAAAGGAGCTCTTGAAACAAACGAACTACCATCATCACGATAATGTAAATCTCCTTTCTTATAAAAATCTGCTAATAATTTAAATTCCTCTTTTGACACATATCCACAAATGGTAAAAATATCATTTCTTTTATTATAGGATGCAAAAATATAATAATCTACATTGTATTTTTCTTGATACCCTATAAAATTATGTACATAGTGTGGTTGCATAGATACGGTTCTTGTCATTGTTTTTATATCAACCGATTTGTTATTAATGATAAAATCTACTCCTCCATCAAATCCGGTTTCTCCGAGTAGGTCTAGGAAGATGTAATAAATCTGCTAGTATAGTTTGTCCTAGCATTCCTGTGTATTGCATTTCTTTGCTTCCATCTCCAAGTCCACGATTACCAAAATTATAGTTATTTACTAAATCAGTAGCATATTTCTTTTGTTCTTGTGTAGGTTTTATATCAAACATAGTACCTCCCCTTACCTTTCACATTAAAATTAATATATTCCTAATACTTTTTTAAAATCAAAATACATTTTTCGTGTTATATCTAACATTATATTATTCTACTCTAAATTATTTTTAGCTTATTCATAATAACACTTTCTAATTGTATTGTCAATTTTATGTTGATTACATAAATGTCGTAGTTCATAAACTATCTATTGCTATTCAACTTTTAAACTAAAGAACCTACTATAAAATCAATGGCTTTTTATAATCTAATTTATATCAATATTTTTTATTCTTATTTTATCGAGGTGATTTCTATTTTTAAAAATTTAAAAACATTTTATCTATTTCTTTTTATCCTTACTTTTTTGATAATTATCTTTTTTATACCTATTTTCAATTCCAATAACTTTTCTTATTCTCATAATACTAATTCTGAAATACTAGCTTTTAATCCTAATGGATTTGTTTGGCCCATACCTGGTTATACACAAATAAGCTCTCCTTTTGGAAAACGTACTTCTCCTACTTCTCGGTGCTTCTTCTTCTCATTCTGGAATTGACATTCCAGCCCCTCCTGGTAGCAAATTTATTGCTGTTCATGATGGCGAAATCACTTTTCGAGAATTTTTTGGTGCTGGAGGATATACCATAACACTTTCTTTTGATAACTATAAAGTAAGTTATTGCCATTGTGATCCTAATTGGATGGTTTCGGTTGGAGATACTATTAAACAAGGTCAAGTAATTGGACAAGTTGGTCCTAAAAATGTTTATGGTGTGAAAGGAAACCAATATTTTGATTCAGAAGGAAAACCTACGAATGGTGCTACTACTGGTCCACACCTTCATCTAGGTATTCGTATTGATGGTAACTATGTCAATCCTATTAATTTCTTCTAATTTTCTGTGTAATGTGTTTTTATGGTGTAGGAAAATTTCCCGATTTTTCTCATGCAAAAATAAAAATGTGCAAAAGGATATTAATTTCCCTTTGCATATTTTTTACATATCATCTTCTTCCTCTTTTTCTTCGCTATTTTCTTCTTCACAGCCATGACAACCATGACAACTTCCTGAACAACCTTGTGGCTCTTCTCCTTCTAAGTCGCCTGACCAATCTAGTTCAATCACATTTTGACATTCTGGACATTCTATTTCTGTTTTATTTTCATCTACATCAATAATGAATTCGTTGTTACAATATGGACAAACAATCTCAAAGTCAAAGCCATCTTCTGCATAAATATCTTTTTCGATGTTATCAATTACTTGTTGCATTTGACCAATCTTTTCGCTAATTTCATTTTGAGTATCCTCTATTCTTTCCATTTCTTCCTGTTTGAAGTCCAATATATAGTCCATTTCTTCTAGCACAACATCCAAAAAAGAAGCAAATCTTTCTTTGATATAAGCTAAATCTTCTTCATTTTTTATATTTTTTTCTATGTCATCTAAAAAACTTTTATATCCGTTTTTTAATTTTCTCATTTTGTATTCACCTTTCTTAAACTCTTTCCATATATTCGCATGTTCTGGTATCAATTTTTAGAATATCTCCAATATTAACAAATAATGGAACTTGGATTTCTAGACCAGTTTCTAGTTTAGCTGGTTTTCCTGATGTTGTTGTTGTATTTCCACTAAATCCTGGTTCTGTGTATGTAACTTCTAATTCAACAAATGTTGGTGGTTCTACTGCAAAAGTATTTCCTTTATAAGAAAGCATAGTAACTTCCATGTTTTCTTTCAAATATTTTAAACAATCTCCTAATTGTTCTTCGTTTAATGGCATTTGATCATAAGTTTCATTGTCCATGAAATAATATAATCCTCCATCATTATATAAATATTGCATTGTTTTCTTCTCAATTTCTGCTGCTGGAAATTTATCAGATGGATTAAATGTTTTTTCTAATGTTGCTCCTGTAATCACATTTTTTAATTTGGTTCTTACAAATGCTGAACCTTTTCCTGGTTTTACATGTTGGAATTCTACAATTCTATATACATTTCCTTCCATTTCAAATGTGGTTCCATTTCTAAAATCTCCTGCTGAATATACTGATGCCATAATCTTTTCTCCTTTCAATTTTCCTTTATTTTCTCTTATTTTATTTGCCTTTACTATTCTACTACAAATCCCTATAAAAATCAAGTGTTTCTATGTTTTTAATATGTATAAGTTCATCCGAAAATTTATATTACAATATAATTTTTCCCAGATTTGGTTAAATTTATACATCCAAATTTAGTAATTTGAACCGTATCTTCTATTCTTACTCCAAATTTTCCTGGTATATAAATTCCTGGTTCGTTGGTAACTACCATATTTTCTCGTAATTGTGTGTCTGAATTGTGGCTCATATAAGGTACTTCATGAATCTCCATTCCAACTCCATGCCCTAAACTATGCACTAAATCATAGCCATATAATTTAAAATCACTTTCTACCATTCTAGTAAGTAACCTTGTATTGGCTCCATCTTTATATTGTTCTCCTACTTGTTTCTGATTTTTTAATACTAAATCATAAACTGGTTTTATTGCTTCTGGTACTTCCCCCACAAAGAAGGTTCTTGTCATATCAGAGCAATAACCATTTACTTTACATCCCATGTCAATCGTTATGATGTCTTTTTCTTGGATTTTTCTTTCTGTTGGTACAGCATGTGGCTTTGATGTATTTTCTCCTGAAGCAACAATGGTATCAAATGCTAATCCATCTGTCCTCTTCTTATAGTATTCTTCTATCTCATTTGCAATTTGCTTTTCTGTCATACCTGGCTTGATATAAGATAATATATAGTTAAAACAATGGTCTGTTATTTCACAAGCCTTTCTTAAGTTATGAATCTCTTCTTCATCTTTTATCATTCTTTGTTTTTCGATGATAAATTCGGTTTCTATAAAATTATGAATTTTAAATTTTCTAAGGTATTCTTTATATTTAGCATAAGATATGTTATGCTCTTCAAATCCTACATTTTCACAAAATAGAAAAAAATTCTCATAATCTTCTTTGGATACATCATGAGCATCATACACAATGATTTCATCAAACAATGTCAAGGTACTATGCACTTGCTCTATATATCTACTATCTGTAATATAAATATTTTCCTTTCTTGTTAACAGAAAAATTCCTTCTGCCTCAATATTCGTTAAATACTGTATGTTGATAGGATTTGTTATAATTAGACCTTGTAAATCTAAACTTGCCATTTTGTTTCTTAACCATTGCAATTTAGCATTCATACTTATTCCAACCCCTTATTTTTTCTATTTTCCATTTATGCTTTATACATCCCTAATGTAAAAATCTGCATCAAAATGGTTTTGATTTGTTCAAATGGTACATACATACTAATAAATGTTGCAATTACAATAAATGGTCCAAATGGTATGTATTCATCTGACTTCTTCATTTTTGTTATTAGCAAAACAATACTAAGTATGGCACCTATTAAGAAAGAAACTAGCGTTATGATAATAATATTAGATAAGCCAAAATATAATCCTAAAGCTCCCATTAGTTTAACATCACCAAATCCCATTGCTTCTTTTCCATAAAAAAGTCCTCCTAGTAATGTTATAGCTAAAAAAATTCCTCCTCCTGCTAACATCCCTAATAACATATTAATGGTAATGGCTACATTAGACAATCCATATAGAAAAGCAAATACAAATCCAATTTCAAATATCGTTAAGTTTAGTCTGTTTGGTATAATTTGCAATTTGTAGTCAATTACAAATACAGATAATAACATTGGTGTTAATATCAAAAATTTGACTAAATCTAGATTAGCAATAATGGTTTCTTTGATTCCAAAGATATATATCAATGTTACATAGATGGCTGCTGTTAATAACATTAATATATAATTGGGTTTAAAACTTATTTTATATTCTGTTATGATATCTTTTGAAATAACACTTTTATATTCTGGTAATCTTTTATTGGCCCAATCAACTAATTGTCCCACTATTAAGCCTATTATAGTTGCTAATACATAATAAGCAATATGTATATCATTTAAATACATTTTATTTCTCCTTTGTTTTATGCTTTTTATATTTCTTTTTTATTTTATTCTCAATTGGTCTTTTCCATGCCGTATACCAAAAATCTTTTTTGTCAATTGGTTCCACTAATATGGTAAACATATTACATCGATTTCCTCCTATGATATCGGTAAAGATTTGGTCTCCGTACAACACCTATATTTTCAGCCTCTTCCTCTAGTTCATGTTGTATTTTTAAAAAACCTTTTTTGAATGGTTTTTTGGCTAAATTTCGATAAGGTATATCTAATGCCTTGGCTACTTCTTCTACTTTTTCTTTATGGTTTGTATTGGATAATATATATAATTTTATGCCTTGTTGTTTTAATTCTTCTGCCCAATGAATAATACTTTCTGAAAGGTTTCTATTGTAGTCTATTAACGTGTTGTCAACATCCAAAATTAAAACTTTTATTTTGTTTTTTTGCAAAAATTGGATTGTGATTTGCTCTACTTTTTCAAAGTGTTCTTTGGGATACCATTTCATTTTTATTCCTTCCTTTCTCACAATCTCAAATTTCGATTTTCTTTTCATGCTAAATTTCAACTATATCTTATCAATTTGCTAGTTGTTTGTCAAGGAGTTTTGTTTTTAGATTTCTTCCTTTCAAATCTAGTTTTTTATTTTATCTAATCTTTATGCGAATAAAGTTACACTATACACTTTTATCGCTTTATCTGGAAAACTTCCTTTCAATTTTTGTTCTAGCATTTCTTTTGTTTTTCCTTTTTTTAGTACCACTTGTAAAAATCCTCCTCCGCCAGCACCGCAAATCATTTTCCCTTGAATTAGTTCATCGCAAACACGAAAAATTTCTTCTATTCTATCATTTGTACAACCTTTATCTAATTTTTTAGATAGTTCCCAATGTTGATTTAAACAATTAGAAAATTCTTCTAAATCTTCTTTTTCTAATGCTTGTTTCATCTGTATTGATTGTAGCTTAATTTCGTTTAAAGTTTTAATTGTTTTTTGATGGGAAACCATATATTGATTCATGATGGTTCGTAATAAGTTTTTAGCAACTCTTTGTTGTCCAGTATATATTAGAACAAATCTTGTATTCAATTCTTCTATAAATTGTTCTGATAAATTCAATTTTTGTATATCAAATTTTTGTATTCTTCCTGGTTTCGTTGTTGTTAATTTTATCCCTTTTGTTAATCCTCCTATTTGGTCTTGCCATCCTCCTCCTGTTCCCATAAGTTGCTCCTGCCATAATACTTTACTACATAACTCTTTTTCATCTATTGGTATATTTAGAAAATCATATAATGTTTTTAAACACGCTCCTGATAATATACTAGATGTTCCTAATCCCGAACCTTTTGGTATGTCTTTTGCATTGGTTGAAAAAATAAATCCTTTTCCGATTCTTGCTATTACTTCTTCTATACTTTTATCACTTACTTTGACAATTCCTGTTATCATTAGGGATGTTTTATGTATTTTAAAATCATCCTTTTCTTGGTTTAATTTTTTTAATTCCTCTATATCTGTTATCTTTTTCCTAATATTTAAATCCTTGCTTTCTAGTATAATCACTTTTTCTTCTATTTTTTTTATAGAAGCTTTTATAGGATTTTTTTCATTTAATTGAAATGCTGCATTTAATACACTTCCTCCATTCTCATTACAATAAGGTGGCGTATCTGTCCATCCTCCTCCAAAATTTACACGAATTGGTAGTTCTGTTTCTGTTCTATCTTTGGTTTGTTTAAAATCTATGATATCAAAATTTAAAGTTATCATGTTTTTTATTTCTTCATAACACAAGTCCATTAAATGTTGGCTTGAAATTTTCAATTCTTTATTTTTTTTAACTACCATGGATAAGGCCAAATAAATTCTATATCTAGTCTCATAAGCCATATTTTTATTTATTTTACTACTAACATCTGAAATTTGATTCTTAATATTGCAACTTTTCTCTAATATTTTAATTGCTGTACATAGATTCTGTTTCTTTTCTACAGATTTTATAAATTGTTCTGTTCTTACCTTTATCTCAATTTCTTCTCTTCTCTTTTTCATATCTTTCCTATCACAATGATAAGAACTATTTTTTCCACTGATTCTTTGTCTAGAAAAATATTTTTTCACTTCTGTGCTATCTGCTTGGCAACAAATGATTTCATATAATTTTAAAGAAGAAATTATACTTTCTTCTTCTGTATTGCAAACACAAAATAAATTTGCATTCCATAGACTTGTCTCCTTATTTTTCCAAATTAGACTAATATCAATTTTGTATTTTTCAATGACTTCGTACAAATTAATACCTAAAAATTGTATCTTATTTATTTTTTCTTGCTTAAAGTCATCCTTTATAGAATATATTCTTGTAACATACTTACCATTTTTTAATTTTATCGTACTCATACAAATATTATCTGGTATTGTTATATTGCTTAAGTTTGTATTAGAGAGCATAACATTTTCACCAATTTTACAATTTTCACCTATATAACTGTATTCAATATAGGATTTCTTTCCTATTTTTAAATTTTTACTTACATAAACTGTATTGAATGTACACTCTATATCTTTTGGTATATTGGTAAGTATTTTTCTTGTCCATTTCCTATCTTTATATCTATCAATTTCTTTGGACACCATCTCCATTAATTCATTAGTCGTTCCTAAATGTGTAAATTTTGCTGGATGTAACCTTAATACTTTCATACTGTATTGATTTAACACTTCCCATAGTTTCCTTCTACACTTACTTACTTCCTCTATTCCTTTTCCTTCTGTTTCTTGTTTCTTATATTCTCCTAAAGTCGCATTCGTAGCAAAAGGATAAACGATATCGCCATATAAATTAATGTTAGCCATGTCATTTATAAATTTATCTTTCTCTTCTTCTAATAGCATTGAAATTAGAGCTCTAATTACTTTATAACTAAAATAAATCGCTCCTGTGTCAATGTCTACTAGATTATTGCTATTAATTGCACCATATCTTTCTAACTCTTCTAACTTTTTTTTATGTAAAAATTCTTTTACTTCTCCTTTCTTATCGACTAAAAACACACCATGATTACATCCTATTTCTGCTTTTTCTTTCATGGATAGACAAGCACTATCACAGTTTTTAATTTCTATATCAAATGGATTAAACTCTAGTAATACATCTCCTGATACACATAATAGACCTGGAGACATTCTTGATGAAATAGGAGAAAAATTGATTAAGAATTCATCCAATAAAGTAGAACTCTTACCATTTGATAACATATGTGGTATAGGAATAAATAGTTTGCCATAGGGCGAATACTGTAAAATACGTTTACTATCTCCGCCCTGAATGAATCATTAAAATTCTTTTTTCTTTTAACTCTTCCTTATCTTTTAGTCCATCATATATATTCTTTAATGCATTTAAAGTTGCACCTCCAGATCCTACTCTTTTCCCATTTGGATCTGGAATTACTAAATAAGTGGTATTAGATGGTATTTGATTTTTATCGATTCTTTCCTTAATTTCTGCTTCATATATGTTAGCTTGGTCTTTATTAGAAGCTGTCAATATAATATAATCCCAATTATCTACATTACTATCTTTTAATAATTTATGATAATATTTTTCTATTTGGTTATAACTTTGCTTTAACTCTTGACTCTTTTTAGTTATCTTCTTCAAAATCATTGATTTCCTTTCTTTTCATATCGTAATCCAATTTTTTTGGTAAATATCTACTTTTTTATCATGATTATACCACTTTTTAGGTGCTACTACTATTTTTTTTGGATTATCACTTAAATATTGAGCCCACCAACTAAAAGAACTATTGGCTATAATAAAATGTTTGCAATGCTTCATAATTTCTAACTCTTCAAAATCTTTATTAGCATAATTCATAAAAATAATATTACCTTTAAATTTCCAGTTTTCTTTTACCCAATCTATTTCATCTGAAAATATATAAAATACTGGGTTGTCTACTTTTTCTTTCATAATGGTTATCGCTTTTTTGTAATAGGATTCCTCACAAATATTCTGATATAATTTATTGGTTACATAGTCACCTCTTCTAATATGTATGGCAACTGAATTTTTATGTTCTATTTCTTGAATTAAATTAATTTTACTCTCTTCTAATGGATTTTTTAAGGTTAGTTCTTGTTTTAGAATTGATTTTATATCTTCAAAATATTTTTCTGATTGCCAATAACCATATAGATAATAGTCATTGGTAAAATTTTTATTTATCTTTTTGTATTCTTCTCCAAAATATAAGTATTTTCCGAATTTACTGTGTATGCTAAAAGCTATATTGGGTATTATTTTATATAAACCATTTAGTAATAAATTTTTTCTTATATTGGCAAATGTATTATCTTTTTCTATTGTTTTTACATTCTCATTTAATTTAAATTGATTTAATCGATATCTTCTTTTGTTTACTGTAAAATCTGAAATATCTAAATAGAATTCTCCCTTATACTTTTGTTGAACAGCTCTTCCGCATGCATATTGAAACAATTGATTACCTAGTCCATTAAATATTTTTACTCTAACCATGTTATTTTCATCTACCTTACATTTCTTATTTTTTTATAATGAAATAGCAAAAATTTAGGAATTAATCCAACTAATAAAGGCTTTATGGTATATTGATATCTTTTAAAAGTAGGTACTTTTAATAATTTAAAATATTGATTCCTTATTTTGGCTTCTATAATTCTGTCTTCATATTTCTTTCTTTTAAAAGATTCTTTATCTTGCCTATAATCTAGCAAAACTTCTTTTAGGATATACCCTTTAAAACCATTTGTATATAATTTTAAATATAAAGCATAATCTTCATTTCTCTTATATTCATCATACATGCCTACTTGTTTTAATATATCTGTTCTTATCATGATACTCGAATGAAAAAAAACACAAAATCGTACCAACGTATTCACATCTATTTCTCCATAGATGTTACTTGTTAAATACATTCCCTTTTCATCCCAAAAATTTGCTCTTGTTCCTATAAAGGCATATTCTGGATGATTTTTCATAAACTTTATTTGTTTTTCTAGTCTTTCATAATTGGCTATATCATCTGTATCCATTCTTGCTATATATTTTGTTGAAACTAACTTGATGGCTTTATTGAGTGATTTTACGAAACCTACATTTTTTTCATTTTTTATCACCTTTATTCTTTCATCTTTTTTAGCATATTCTAATAATATTTTTTTATTTTCTTCCTTTGTTTCATCATCGACAATTAACAAAATAAAATTTTGATAAGTTTGATTTAATATGCTATCGATTGCCATTTTTAATTGTGAACTTTTACTATTGTGTTCACTCATTATGATTGTCAATTCTGTTTGCATTTTTTCCTACTTTCTTAATAATTTTATATAGATAAACTTTCTTACTGTAAGTGGTAAAATGGCAACTAAACTTCTAATAAAAATGTGATACCACTTTCGAAAGATACTTATCATGTTTAAAGCATACAATTGATTTTGAATTTCTATAATTGTTTTTACATATTTTATACCAGAACGCTTTTTATACATAGCATTACCTGTCCTATTTTTGGTAAGAACAATAGGAAGGTTATGCATTTTATATCCTTTTTTTTGGCATCTTATCCATAATTCATAATCTTCCATAATTCTTTTATCACTATAATTACCAGCTTCTATAATTTTATCTTTTTTATAGATTACGGTAGAATGATTAAAAGCACATCTACTTTTCATGACTTTTTTTATGTTTTCTTCTTCTATAGGAACTTTTCTTTTCGCAATTAATTGCTCCATATTTTCATCATATTCTTCAATCCATCCACCTAAAATATCAATTTCTTGATTTTCTTCCAAATAGTTTATTTGTTTTTCAAATCGATTTGGTAAAGAAATATCATCACTATCAATTCTTGCAATATAGTTATAATTGCACAATGTTGTACCAATATTGGATGCCATCCCTACTCCAACATTTTCTTGTAAGGAATAACTTCTTATTTCTATTTGGTTATCTTCTTTCATTTTCTGTTCAATCACTTTATTTAAACTATCTGTTAATACTCCATCTTTTATGATTACTATCTCATTTGGTTTTTTCGTTTGATAAATCATACTATCTAAACATTCTTCTAAATTTTTTGCTTTTTCTCCAGCATATATTGGTATCAGTACAGAAAATTTCATTGCTTTTCTCCTTGTATTTGTTCTATTAGTTTTTCTGATTGTTCCTTGGTTACTCTACATTTTTCATATTCTTTTAGATATGCTATATCCTTTTCTATATTATCACAAATAATCTTAAGAAGTCTATCTATATCATAATTATAATTGTTTTCCAAATTTTCTCTTTGCTTTATAGTTTCTAATGGATCGATTGTATATCGATAGGATTCTCCATATATTAGGCAATATAATTCAATATAGTCACAATAAATTTTATTGGCATCATATCTATGTTTTGAAAAAATATCTTCTATTTTTTTATAAGCATATTCTCTATCCTCTTCCAAATCGGCTACTTTTAAGATTTTTACACATTGATGGATAGTATCTGTTTTTCCTTTTTCTTGCTCTAAACATTGTTTTAAAAGATTTACTTCTTCTTTTTTCCTATCTTCTCTTTCTATGTCAGTTAATTCCTTACCTTTTGCATTTAAATATAACGCTAAATATTCTATTCTTTCCTTTTTATATTGGTCATTATAAGGAACCAAAGAAATGTATAAATTCTCTAATGCTGTTTTTTCTCCATAGGTTCTTACTTTTTTTAATCTACTTTCTTTTGTAAATTCTACATATTTCTCGCATCCATTAAAATAAATGGAAATACCAGAAATAATAAGTATACTTACTAATATTATATTTCTAAATAAATGGTTGGCTTTCATTTTTTCACTTCTATCATTTAACATAGCTACTAATATATAAAATAGAAATAACATTGATAAAAATGCTATATCAAAATCTAGTAAACCATGTACTAAAAGAACAAGAAAAGCCATTCCTATTGGTAAGTCTATTTCATTTTTTTCTTTTATTACTCTTACTGTATTTTTTAATGTTGTGATTATAACACTAATTAATGCTATTGCTCCTATGATTCCAAATTCCATAAATACTTGTATCAAATAACAATGCATTTGCGAAGCACTATAATAATAAGTTTGATTTTCAAATTGTTGATATTGCCAACCGCCACCTCCTATTCCAAATAAAAAGTTTTGTTGTATAATGCTTAATCCATCTTTTATAAAAATGGCTCTTTCCCATACACTTTTTTGTGAAAGTTTCATATATTTTAGTTTATTTATGATTTCTGTTGGTAAAAATCTATAATTTAATACAAATTCTTCCTCATTTAAAGTAAGTGATTTTATGATTAGTTCTGTTTCTTCGTTAGTTTCTTTCGCTATTACATTAAACTCAATTAGATTTACACTCTCATCTGTTGTTAAATCTATACTAATTTCTTCTTCGCAATTATTTACTGTAATTTCTTTTCTTTCAATTTCATCTGAATATTTATTTCTTTGAATGAATGCAATTTGATAGTTATCTTCTTCTGTATTAGAGTGTGCTTCTAGCTTTAATTTTATTTCATAGTTTTGATTTGGTTCTACTTTTACAATGTCTTTTGTAATTTGATTTTGCGCATTTTTACCATGAAATAATACAAGTGGACTTTTAAAACAAGCTAAAATAATCAATAGTATGATGCCTACTGCTATTACAACCAATAGTATTTTAAGCTTAATTATTTTATTTACTTTCTCATTTTTTATGAAAATTTTGCTAAAAAATATAGAACCACAAACCATAAGGATGGTTATTATCCATATTAATATACTATTTCCGACTTGTCTTAAATACTGAAATAATACTATATATAAAAAGGAAAATGGAATATTGACTAATAATACCTTTGTTAACTTGTATCTGGTCTGTTGTCCAATAAAAATAAAATAGGCAATTACTGCAATTACTAATAACAGGATACAGGTTCTAGATTGTGTTAGCAAAATAGCCGATAATAGTAAACTTAAAATTCCAGTATAGGCTATGTTATGATTTTCTTTTCCGATTTCTCCTAATGTTAATAAATAGGCAATACTAGTGGCTATTGCAAAAGTATTGCTGTAAAAAAAGAGTGAATACATTCTTGTTTCTAATTTTTGATTTACTATCATTCCTATCATAGCTTTTACCATATTGTTTGTTACCTCTGTTGTCATTAGGTCAATTCCAAATAACACTAAAATGACTCCTGAAAATATGATTGTCTTTTTTATATATTCTTTATTATTTTTATCTTCTTTGATTAAATACACTATTAATTGATAAATTACAAAAATTGAAATATATCTAAATATATAAAATACCGTATTTGAAAGAGATACATAAGATTTAAATAGCAATGGTATTGCAGATGATATGCATAATATAAAGATAACTATATTTTGTTTCGTAATTACTATGTTTTTTTGTTTTATTAACAGATAACTACTAAATATAATTCCTACTATCGCTACTGCTATATTTATCATGTTATCATTTTTGGAAACTGGATTACCATTTACTATAACAGAAAATATAATAAGTACAATTGCTACAATTCTTAATCCTTTTTTCATACGTTTCTCCTTATATGGAATAAACCATCATTACCTATTTACATACTAAATCTTCTGTCATAGGTAACGATGGCTTTTCTTTTTATTTATCTACTTTATTTTAATTTTACCAGTTATAATTGGTTGATTTTGTTCCATAATCTTCATCATAATAATCGGTTGTAAAGCTATTAGCCACTGTGCTATTTTTAAAATGGTATGTGGTTGTTTCATAAGTTCCATAATTTAAAGAATCGCCCACCCAAAAGTCCCCATTCATTTGTTTTCCAAAACATAAGCCACCAAATGTTAGCATTTCTGTGTTTTTGAAATAAACATTTTTTAATCCATAACAACCATAAAATGCTAAATCACCTATAGATTTTACAGTCGATGGAATTTTAATTTCTTCTAAAAGAAAGTCTTTTGATTCTATTCCAAAACATTGTGGGGAATAATTATTGTCACAATTTAAACCTGCAGCTACCATTTTATATGCTCCTTCAATATTTTCTATCCCTTCAGAAAAAGTTAATTTTTTTACATTTAAAGCCCCTAAATAATTAACATTTTTAACTTCTACACCATTTATCATATTAGGAATGATAAATTCATCTATATCATTCTTTAGTAGACAACCTCCTTGTCCATCCAGATAATTAATTTCACGATAATTTTCAGAAATATAATAAGTGAAAAATGTAGATTGCCCATAATTATCCACTATATTTTTTCCCATATATTGTTCTTTTATTCTTAAAATAGTTCTAGTTGATGGATCAAATTCAAACATCTCTTGATTTGTAGTAATTGGGGTAAATGTCTCTTCTGGTTCTTTATCACCAGCAGAACTTTGTGAAAAACTTCCTTTCCAAATATCTGATAATTTTACTTCGTGCCCACCATATTCCTCTCTTGCCGTTAAAGTACAATTAAGTATGTCAGTATCTGACATATCTTCTAAATCTTCTGGCACATCTGTAAAATAATTTTTTAATATTTCTTTTAATTGTGCTTTTGTTATCTTTCCACTTTCGTTTGTTGCTTGCTCCTCTAATATCTTTGTTTGTACACTTTCTATTAAATTAGCAATTTCAGTTTGTTTCTTCGCCTCATTTGCTTTGGTTAATATTCCATTTTCTCCTGTTAAGGTACTAATACTTACTGCTGCTAATATTAATAACACAATAATTGTTATTACTAATGCTATTAATGTTATACCTTTGTTAGCTTTTTCTTTTTGGTTTGTTTTTGTTTCTTTTCCCATTTGAATCCTCCTCTTTCTCTTTTGTTCTTTGTTTTCAATTATTTTTACCATCTATTCACTTGTTTATTCTATCAATATTAAAAGATATTGTCAACAAGTTTACTTTTTTCTTGAGAAGTTTTTAAAGAAAAGTAACATAACAAAAATTTTACCAGTTATAATTCGTTGATTTTGTCCCATAATCTTCATCATAATAATCGGTTGTAAAGCTATTAGCCACTATACTATTTTTAAAATGGTATGTGGTTTGACCATAGTCCCATTCTTCATCAACGCCTTGAACTATTTTTCCAAAACATTTACTACCAAAATCAATAATCTCCACACCATTGAAATAAATATTTTTTACTTTATAACAACCATAAAAAGCATTATCTCCAATATTTTTTATAGTTTTAGGAATCACTATCTCCTCTAGGAAAAAGTGCACCATCTCTCCCATTCCATTTCTTGGAACCTCAAATGCATTAAAATCCCCAAAATGATTAGACCTCATATTATATGCACCTTTGATACTTTCTATTCCTTCAGAAAAAGTTAATTTTTTTACATTCAACGCTCCTAAATAATTAACATTTTTAACTCTTACACTATCTATCATATTTGGAATGATAAATTCTTCTCTATCATTTTTTAGTAAACAACCTCCTTCTCCATTTTTATAAGATGTTTTAGTCGCCTCATATTCATAATAAGTAAAAAACGTAGAGTTCCCTTGTCCTAATCCATTAGAAGTTAATATATTCTTTCCCATATATTCTTCTTTTATCCTTAAAATAGTTCCTGTTGATGCATCAAATTCAAACATCTCTTCATTTGTAGTAATTGGGGTAAATGTCTCTTCTGGTTCTTTATCACCAGCAGAACTTTGTGAAAAACTTCCTTTCCAAATCTCTGACAATTTTATTTTGTATTCACCATATTCCTCTTTTGCCGTTAAAGTACAATCAAGTATGTCAGTATCTGACATATCTTCTAAATTATCTGGCACATCTGTAAAATAATTGTTTAATATTTCTTTTAATTTCGTTTTTGTTATCTTTCCACTTTCGTTTGTTGCTTGCTCCTCTAATATCTTTGTTTGTACACTTTCTATTAAATTAGCAATTTCAGTTTGTTTCTTTGCCTCACTTGCTTTGGTTAATATTCCATTTTCTCCTGTTAAGGTACTAATACTTACTGCTGCTAATAGTAATAACACAATAATTGTTATTACTAATGCTATTAAGGTAATTCCGATTATTATCTTTTTTGTTTATTCTTTGTTTTTTCATCTTGTGTAACCCTCTCCTTATTATTTTTATTGTTTAATTTATAACACAAGTATTATAATAGTGCTATAGTTTTTATGTTATTTTATTGTTACCTTATTTTACTTTTTTTGATATTTGAACTTTTTTCAGAAACTATAGAAATTGAAAAAATACCTTACTTGATAAAATGTTAATAACACTTAAAAGTCAATCAACATATCAATAAAAAAGGTATTTTTATATTATTAAAAGATATCATTAATACATTTACATTATTTTTATTTACAAAATCTATGTCTACCAATCGTTACTGTCATTGGTCTTGACCATATCCACTTATTAGTTGCTGTAGATGGATTAAAATAATAAATGGCTCCATAACTTGGATCCCATCCATTTATCGCATCTTGTGCTGCTTTTTTTGCTGTTGCATCTGGTGATAAATTAATTTGTCCATCTCTTACTGCATCAAATGCTCCTGATTGATAAATAACTCCTGATACACTATTGGGAAAAGAGCTACTTTTTACTCGGTTCATAACAACTGCACCTACAGCTACTTGCCCTGTGTATGGTTCTCCTCTTGCTTCTCCATAAATAAGTTTCGCTAATAAATTTACATTGTTGGAATTACTAGAGTTAGAGCTAGAAGAAGATGAACTATAAATTCCCATTGCTTTTAAAGTTGCTGGTCCCGCAATTCCATCTACTGTTAATCCATTTTTTCTCTGAAAATATTTTACAGCCTCTACTGTTTGTGACCCATAAATGCCATCTATATTTCCATTATAATATCCCCATCTTTTTAGTTTGGTTTGTATTTGGGTTACTTCATTCCCTCTTGAACCATATTTCGATAAGGCTTCCACAGACTGATTTTCAAAAGCCCATATTCCTATCACAATTGCTATCATAATAGATACAATTGCTCCTATTATTATTTTTTTCTTTTTATTTTTTAACATACTATCACCTTAATTTTTAATTTTCTTTTTTCTATTTTTCTCATTAAGATGATTTATTATACATTTTTGGAATTTTATTTTCGAATTAAAATTTTATATTTTTCTAAATGATTTAAATAATCAAATTTTTCTGGAAGAATTCTAAGAATTATTATTTTGTATGTTTCAATTTTGTAAAATAAAATATATTTATTAATTACTACTCTTCTTATATTTTCATCAATATCCTTATTAAAACATTGATATATGTATGGATTTACTTGTAAATCCTTAATTATTGTAGTAAATTTTTTTCTAAATCTTTTTTTGGCATTATTAGAAAAAATTTCTAAATTATAGCTAATATTTTTATAATCAGAATTTGCTAGTGGCTCAATCCTAATTTCATATTTTTTCTGTATTGTTTTCTTCTCCTTTCTTCTTCTTCTATTTCTGCAAAAAAGTCTTGAATTTTCATTGCATTTCCAGTTTCTGCTTCTTTCACTAATTCTAAAACAATCTTTGCTTCTTCTTCACTAAATTCTCTCATATTACTTTCCTCCTTCGTTAATATTTTACTATTAATACTAAAATAAGTCAAGAAAAATCTTTCGACAGAAACCGATTTTTTTGCTAAAACCAAACCACATTTTTGTACTAAAAAAACGAATTCAAGAATTTCTAAACGATGGCAATCGCAAAGAAATTCTATTAATTCTCATATTTATCTTCTATGGAAAGTTATTATACCATGATAACTTTTTTAGAATATAAAAAAATCCAGCTAAAGCTAGATTTTTCTATCAATTCTTCCCTTAACTACAATACTTACAAAGAATAGTTTCCAATCCTACTTGCAAGTCAATTAGACCGAACTTTATAATTACAATCTAAATCTCTTAAATTCTGTAAAATATTTTGTAATTCACTTTCTTTAAAATAATTGGCTTGTGTTTTATATTTATTTACCAAAAAAGTCTGATTTGGTTTTAAATTTAAACTAGTTATGATGTCTTTATTATATTTGAGTGCAAGTTTTACAAAATACAGTTTTTTAAAATGATTGTATAATGTAATCAATATTTTCTGAATTGGTTCTTTGGCATAAATCAAATTTTTCAGAACTTGTAATGCTTTTTTAATATCTTTTTTCCCTAAAGAGTCTGTTAAATCAAAAATGACACTTTCTAGTTTTTTAACCGATAATTTATCAATATCTTCTTTTTGTATTGTTCCGCCTTCTCCTACATATTCAATTAATTTTCGTATTTCATTGATTAAATCTTGCATATTGGTGCCACAACACTCCATAAAATACTGCATTGTGCTATCTTCTATTTCTACTTTATAAGCTTGACAAATTGCTTTCATTCTTTTTCCTATTTGTATTGGCTTTTGATAGTCAAATTTACACACCATTCCTAATTTATCTATGGTTGTATATAATTCTTGTTTGTTGTCTGCTTCTTCCTCTACAAATACTAGTACTACACTAGCCTTCACAATGTCTATATTTTCTTTTAGATAGGTATTTATTTTTTCTTTTAAGGTTGTTATTTCTGCATTCTTTCTTTTTCCTTCTTTTTTGAATAATCCTGTGTTTCTTGCAATGATTAGCTTCTTTTCATAACCAAAACTTGGTGTCTCAATATTCGCTATTAATTCATTACTATTGTTTTCATCAATTGTTACGAAATTGATTCCTTTGATGGTTTCTCCAAATAAGTTTTTTATTTTTTTTAAACAAGTTTCTAATAAAAATACTTCTTCTCCATATAAAAGATATAGACTTTGCAATTTCTCGTTTTTTAGTTCTTTTTCTAAATTCTCAATTGTTAACATCCTTTTTCTCCTAGTTTATGCTACTTTTTTAAAATAATCCTAAACACTTCTGCTACACTCCAAGCTTGATTGATAGTTCCTTTTGGCAATTGTGGTTTCACAGAATCATAAAGTTCTGCAATACCACCCATACAACCATTAGAGAAGATTTCTTTTTGAAATGTTTTTGTTGTTTTATCGATGAACTTTTCTAATTTTTCTTCCCATGCTTTTTTATCTTCTGAATTTTTAGTTACTTTTATCTTGTTCTTCAAGCTATTGTAATATAAACCTAATAGCCATGGCCAAGTAATTCCTTGATGATAACTAGTATCTCTCTTTTCTGGACTTCCTTCATATACTTCTACATAGTTTTCTTCGCCTTTTGCTAATGTTTTTAATCCAAAACTATTTAACAACTTCTTTTCAACTGTTTCTAACATCTGTTTTGCTTCTTCTGAATTTGGCTCTAATACTGGATAAGTTAAACTCAAAGCAAATAGCTGATTTGGTCTTATTTTGTCATCTCCTAACACATCGTATAAACATTTTTTAGATTCGTTGTAAAATTTATCTTGAAATGTACTTTTACATTTTTCTGCTATTTCTTTATATTTTTTAGTCAAAATTGGATGTTTGAATTTTTTAGAAAGTTCTGCCATAATACAATTAGCATTATACCACATAGCATTTATTTCAACAGCTTTTCCATTTCTTGGTGTAACGGCTACTCCATTATATTTAGCATCCATCCAAGTATTTTGCGTTTGGTCTGTTCCAGAAACCATTAATCCATCTGAATCTAAATAAATATTATTGTCATCTACATCAATTCCTTGACAATAGTTTTCTATAATCTCTTGCAAAACTGAATATAATTTTTCTTTTACAAAGTCATAATCTCCTGTATATTGTATATATTTTTGTACTTGTTCAAATAATAGTAAAGAAGCATCTACACTATTGTATAATGGTCTATTATCATAACCAGAATAACCATTTGGAATTAACCCAAATTTAACATCTCTTATCATGGTTAATAAAATTTCTTTTGCTATTTCAAATCTCTTTGGAATTAATAACAATCCTTCAAATGCAATTAGGGTGTCTCTTCCCCAGTCTAAAAACCATGGATAACCTGCTAAAATAGTATGTAAATTAAATGATTGTCTATAAACTACAAAGCTGTCTGCTGCTATTAGATACGTTTTTATTAAGTCATCTCTTTCTATTTCCTTTTCTGTCTTCTTTTGTTTTCTATTATCAATTAGTAAAGACTCATTAAACATTTCTCCTAAACGAATAATTTCGTTATTAATAAACTTTCTTACACTTTTTTGCTCTATGTTTTCTTCTAAAGAACAAACAAATGAAATTTCTTTTTCGCTTTTAGCTGGTATTTCTACTTCATAAACACCTGGTACTGCATGGTTTTCTTCTGGGTAAAATCCTCTTTTTTCTTCTTCTATATAAAACATATTAGAAAAGGTATCATTTTGATGTTCTTTATATTCTCCTTCTGATAGGTTCATATAAACTGGTGTTTGTGAATTTCCATCTATTACTAGTTTTACTTTTGTTTTGTTTATGGTTTGCTCAACATTAAAATAGTGGTTTGAACTCATTTGATGAAAATCTCTAAAATTAATAACTGGTGCTAATGTTAATTTCGCTTTTGTTCCCTCATTTTTCACTTTGTAATATACACCTACTGTATTGTGTCCATATTCCATTCCTATCATTTTTGTAATTTCTACTTTTCCTACTTTGTATTTAAAAATTGGTACAAAATCTCTTCTGAATTTTTCTTGGTATTCATGCCCATGGGAAATGTAAGATTTACATACATTGGTATACAAATCATATTTTTTGTTTCTTATTTCTATGCTCTCATCTAATTTTGATAAGATTAAAAATCTTCTTGCTGGTGGCGTTAATGGTGCTATTAACAATCCATGGTATTTTCTCGTATTGGCTCCAATTACAGTAGAAGAACTGAATCCTCCTATTCCATTGGTTATGATCCATTCTTTCTTTAATCCTTCTTCTAAACTCAATTTTTCCTTCGTAATTTTCATCTTATTCTTCTTCCTTCCTTAGTTTACTACTGGTTTTAGGATTTGGTATTGCTATTTCCAAAAGAATTTATCCTTTTTAGTAATGTCAAAATCATTTGCATTCTATTTTTGAGCGTTATCTTTTCTTTCTTCTAAATTTTCTCTATTGGCATTTACCATTTTTAAATTTCTTTCTAAATCTGCTTTGGCAGCTGCCAAAACTTGTTCTAAATTCGCTCTTGCTTGTTCTAAATCACTTCCTCCTCCATTTATGATTGTATTAATTGTATTTTTCTCTAAATTTACCTTTATTGGTTCTTCTTTTGTTTCTTTTGAATCTATTTCTATTTTCTTTTTTACAATTGGGTCTTCTTTTTTTAGGAATGCTTCTATACTTTCTTCTTTTCCTTTTCCTTTTGATTCACGGATTGATTTTATTCTATCACTATATTTATTGCTAAATTTACTTTTTCCCTTTTCTGTCTTTACACGCTTTCCAATTTTCTTCTTCTCTTTTTTCTTCATTGATTTCTTTATTTTGTTAATTCTTTTTTCTTCTCTTAATTTTGTGTTTAACATTAAATATTGAGGATCATTTTGTTTGTCTTGGTATTTTAAATCATCACAAATCAGTTCAATAATGGATGCTGCTACTGATTTAGGATCATGTCTAACATGAGTATTGGCTACCATAGATAAGTCTCTTTGTAAAAATTTAATTCCTTTTATTTTTTCAATATCTTGTTCTACTAAATCTTGTCCTTCTTTATTATATCTTTTAACAAATTCAGGAATCACTTCTCCTGTGTCATAAATACAATAATCAATTATGTCATTTCCACAATGGTCTATAATTGCATTCAAATGATCTGATACACTATAATCATCGGTTTGTCCTAATTCTGTCATGATATTACTAACATATACTTTAATAGCTGTACTTTCTTTGATGGCTTTTACAACACCATTTACTAACAAATTTGGAATTACATTTGTATATAAACTTCCTGGTCCAATCACAATACAATCTGCCTTTTGGATAGCTTCTACTACACCTGGTGCTACTTTACAATTGGATGGTTTCAAGAAAACTCGATTAATTTTTGTTAATTTTTCTACCGCTACTTCTTGAATTTTAGATTTTTGTTCTACCAGATAACCGATTGGCAAGTTCTGCTACAATGTTCATTTCATCCAAAGTTACTGGTATTACTTTTCCAATTATACCTAATATTTCATTACTTTTGATGATAGCTTCTCCTAAATCTCCATGAATCTCTTTCATAGCTGAAAAATAGATATCAGAAAAACTTAAGCCTTTTAATCTTCCTTCTTTAAAGTCATAACTAAATAAATTACTGATTTCTTCTTCCTTGGAGGCAAGAGAAATCATACTGTCTTTTACATCTCCCAAAGGTAACATTCCTAATTCTTTTCTAGAATTGGTAACCCCTTCGCCATAATCTGAAATGGTTACAATCGCAGTTAGGTTACTGGTATAATTTTTTAATCCTGAAAGTACGGTATTTAGTCCCGTTCCACCACCAATTACAACAATATTGGGACCTTGGTCATATACCGTTTTATTGAATATTAATGATTTTACATTTGCCGTTTTCTTATTTTCCATTCTTTCATCTGTTGCTTCAATTAAGACCTCTAGTGTCCTTTTATTTAGAAATATTAATCCTAATATAATGGAAATAAATCCTAATACAAATGCAACTACTACTTTTCCTACTTCTTCAAAAGAGATTTCTTCCATTACTAATATTTTTGCTAGTCCATAACAAGCAAGTAAAATCCCTATTAATATTAAAAACATCCATCTTTTCATTTTATTACTTGATTTAAACCATTGCATAAAACCCTTCATTCTACTTTTCTCCTATCACTTCTATTTCTAGCTCAATTTTCTTATGAAACTTCTCATATACTTTGTTTTGTACATACTCTACCAATGCTAAAACATCTTTTGCTGTTGCTTTTCCTTTATTGATAATAAATCCACTATGTTTGGTGGATACTTCGGCATCTCCTATCGCATAGCCTTTTAATCCAGCTTCATCAATTAATTTTGCTGTGATAAAGTCAGTTCCTCTTTTAAAGGTACTTCCTGCACTTGGATATTGGATTGGTTGCTTTTCTTTTCTAGCAGATGCATATTCTTCCATTTTCTTTTTGATTTCTTCTTTTTTTCCTTTTTCTAATGCTAATGTTACTTCTGTAATGATATATTTTTCTTTTTTAAAAATACTACTTCTATAATCAAATGCTAGTTCTTCTTTTGCAAATTCTTTCTCTTCTCCTTGATAATCTAAACATTTTACGGTTTGTACAATATCTTTCATTTCTCTACCATAAGCACCTGCATTCATTCGGATGGCTCCACCAATTGTTCCTGGTATTCCTGCTAATTCTTCTAATCCTGTTATTTCTTTTTGCCAACATATTTGTGCTAATTTTCCTAACTTTTCTCCTGATCCTACTGTTACTTCTACGATTTCATTTTTTTCTTGGATATCTATTTTTTCTAATTTTATCATTAAAGTAATTCCTTTAATTCCTTTGTCTGAAACTAATAAATTACTTCCATTTCCTATAATTGTTACGGATACGTTATTTTTTTTGGCTAATTTTAAAATTTCTTTTATTTCTTCCTTTTGTTCTATTTTGATAAAGCATTCCGCTGGTCCTCCTATTTTAAAGGTTGTATGCTTTTCCATTGGCTCCTCATAAAATATTTTTTCTTTGGCTATTTTTAAGTTTTCGATTTGTTTTTCAATTCCCAAGAATTTCACTTCCTCTTAACTTCTTTTTCTCTATTTTATTATCTTTAATATGTTTTTTATTCTACTATAGATTTATGAAAAAAGCAAGGTTTGTTTTGGTTAAATTGGGACAGGCACCATTTAACCATTTTTGGCTAAACTGGGACAGGCACAACTTAACCATTTTTTTCATAATCTTTTTTTTGCTAAATATATTATATTATATTATTTTTCAAAGAAAGAGGTTTGTTCTAAATGATTGCCAAAACCAATATCTATGTTGTGAAATTAAAAAGAAATTTATTACCTATGCTATTTTTAGGTTTTACATTTTGCTTGCTTATATTTTCTAAAAGTAATCTTCCTGCTGTAAAATCAGGATTATTGCTTTGGGCTAATTCTGTTGTTCCTTCTCTTTTTCCGTTTTTTGTTGCTACTGAACTACTAATGCATACTAATATGGTTACTATACTTCGGTCAGATACTAGACCTCTTTATGAAACCACTTTTTAATATACGAGGAGAAGGTGCTTTTGCTTTTGTCATGGGCATTATTAGTGGTTATCCTATTGGAGCAAAAATTGCTAGTAATTTTAGACAAAATAATATTTGTAGCAAAGAAGAATGTGAAAGACTTCTTAGCTTCACCAATAATTCTGGTCCATTGTTTATTATTGGAACCGTTGGCATTTTAATGTTTAAAAATACTACAATTGGTATTTTATTGTTTATTACCCATTTACTTGCTTGTATTACGGTTGGTTTTATTTTTCGCTACTGGAAAAAAGATAAAGACACTTTTTTATCCAATACAAATTCAACTTCTTTTCATGCCACTAGAAAATCCGCTTCTTTTTCTAATTTAGGAGAAATTTTAGCAGACAGTATCACGAGTAGTATTTCAACAATTCTCTTGATTGGTGGATTTGTTGTTATTTTCTCTAGTATCATTTCTATTTTGAAAGCTAGTGGTTTATTAAATAGCTTAACTATTTTATGCAGTCCTGTTTTCCAATTTTTGAATATTGATACTAGCTTTATTTCTGGCATTTTTACTGGTATATTAGAAATCACAAATGGGATTAGTACAATTTCCACTATCAGTTGTAAAAAGCTTTCACTTAATATTATCTTTACTGCTTTTTTACTTGGTTTTGGTGGCATTTCCATTCTGCTTCAAGTTTGGAGTATTACTTCTAAAACAGATTTATCGATTAAACCTTATGTTTATGGCAAATTGTTACAAGGGCTACTAGCTTCTTTTTATACTTATGTTTTTATGAATATTTTTCCTTTTTTAAATTTTGATTTGTAATTGAAATTAAAAATGATATAAATTATGAATCAATCATTTTATAAATAAAATAAAAAGATACAACCATAATTTTACTAGTTATATCTTTATTAGTAACACATATATTTTTATTAAGGTGTTATCCATTAAATATAAAAATAAATGGAGATGTCGAAAGATAATCATTCATTTATACGAGGAGTGATGAAAATGGAACGAGATTTTAATAATGGCTTTATGCCACCTTATATGGATTATAACATGCCCCCACCTAGTATGGATATGAATGAGATGATGATGCAATATGAACAAGCTTGTAGTTATTATCGTTATTTATGTATGCAAATGGATTATAAGATTAAGTGCAAAGAATATGAAAAGATGTGTGGACATGTGAATGAAAGAAGCAACCGAAAAATCGAATAAAATTCCCCACTGGTTCCGGGTTTAAATGGGGACATTCAAGTCTTAAAACTAAATTTTAATAATTTAATTAAAATAAGAAGCTAGAGTTATAAGAATTTTGCTCCACTGGTTTTACAAAAATAAAAAGATATCTAATTTCCACACTGCAACGGTTTCGCTTACATTTCTCACAAGTAAACTTGTTCAAAAGTAATCTCAACCTAACAAGTTCCAATAAAACAAGAGCCAATATAAAAATACACAAAAGGAACTTGCCAAATAAGATAAACTTATTTGGCGGTGTTAGTATAGCACAATGTTAAAGTGTAGAGAATTAAATAGAATAGTTATTAGCAAATAAAAATAAATGCGTAGAACTTCTACGAAAAAGTACAGTTGGTCGAAAATGCCACTGTACTTTTTCTCGAATGTCTAAAAATTTATGCCTACGAAATTTATTCTCTTGTAGTTTTTATAAGGCATAAATTTTTAGACAATAAGAAGTTGACATTTCATAACTTTAATGTTTTAATAAAAAGGTATTTATATGGGAATTTTACTATTTTTCAAATATATTTATTAGATACAAAGAGGAGAAAAAGTATATGATAAAAAATATTTTTTTGATTTCGATGGAGTTTTAACAACAGATAAAACTGGCTCACATACAAATTGTAAATATTTTACACCAAAAATAGGATTGAATACTCAAGAGTTATTAAGTAAAGTAAAACAATTCGATGAAGAAATAGATGCTGGTAAAAAGTCTGAAATAGATGTATGGAAATCGATTTGTAAAGAGTCAAAAGTTGAATTTAGTCCAAATTGGTTAAAAGAAGCATTTCTAAATACACCAATTGATGAACGAATGTTAGAATATGCAAGACAGTTGAAAAATAAATACAATGTTGGTATTATAACAGATAACTCAACTGAACGTATGAATATTATTATTGAACAAAATAAGCAATTCAATATCTTTGATACAATCATAATTTCAGAAGATGTTAAATGTACTAAAAAAGGAACAAAAATATTTGAAATTACTACACAAAAAGCAAATGCAAATGCTAAAGAATGTATTTTTATAGATAATAAGCAAAAGAATGTAGATTGTGCAAAAAACGCAGGTTTTATAGGGGTATTTTTTGATGATGAAAAAAGAGATTATGATAATTTATTTAAAACAATTGATAAAATTATAAAAAACAAATAAAAATAAGGAAAGAAAAATTTTCGTAGGCATAAATTTTTAGACCTTCGAGGAAAAGTGCAGTGTCGTGTGTCGACCAACTGCACTTTTTCGTAGAAGTTATACTGATTTATTTTCTAATAACTTTTATCTTTAATTATTTACACTTTAATATTGTGCTATACTAACACTGCTAAATAAGTTTATCTTATTTGTGCAAGTTCCTTTTGTTTATGTTTTGACCTTGTCTCTTGTTTTATTGGAACTTGTTAGGTTGAGATTACTTTTGAACAAGTCTTGCTTGTGAGAAAGTAAACGAAACCGTTGCAGTGTGGCAATATTATTTTTTATTTACATTTGTAAGTTTAATTCAAATCTTTCTATAAATCCTATCCATTCGCCTTTTTCATTTTTTACACCTTGCATATATACTCTTTGATTTTTAGAATTTACAAATATGAATACATCTTTTCCAGTAGTTTTAATTTGTTCATAATTCTTTTTTATTTTTTCAATAGATTTTTCATTGTGGCAATCAAATATACTTTTTCCTATTAGATTTTTTCCTTTTTTTAGATAGTGGTCTTGTGCTGGTTTATTCATAAATCTAATAATGTAGTCATTATCTACAAAAACAATAAAATATGGATAACTATTCAAAATTCCTTTTAGTATTTCTATTTCTTCCATCAATTTTTTCTCCTTTAACTACTTTCTATTTGCGTAAAAACAATAGGGCAAATTCTTTATAATTATTATTAAAATTTAGTTTTAAGACTTGAATGTCCCCATTTAAACCCGGAACCAGTAGAGAGAACCAGTGGGAAAAATCTCGGAACTAGTGGGGGAAGCTAGGAAAATTGGGGAGATTTTATTCATCTATGGTTGAGATTCCTAATGTAATTTCTTCTAATACATCTAGTAGTACCTTTACTGTATCCAATGCTGTAAAAATTGGAATATTGTTCTCTACCGCACATCTTCGAATCATGGCTCCATCCGTTTCTTGGTCAACAGAATCTATATTTCTTGTATTAATTACATAATTTACATATCCTTTTCTCATCGATTCTAAAATTTCTTCACTACCTTCGCTTATCTTCTTTTTCACTCTTGTTCTAATACCATGCTCTTTTAAGAATTTGGCAGTTCCTTTGGTTGCTTCTATGTTAAATCCTAAATTGTAAAATCTTCTAATCAATGGAAGTGCTTCTTCTTTATCTTTGTCTGCTATGGTTAAGAATATCGTTCCATAGTTTACTAAATGCATTCCTGAAGATTGTAAGGCTTTATATAATGCTCTTGTTAATTTCTTGTCATAACCAATTGCTTCTCCTGTTGATTTCATTTCTGGTGATAAACAAGCATCTAATCCTGTTAATTTAGAGAATGAAAAGGCTGGTGCTTTAACATACCATTTTTCTTTTTCTTTCGGATAAACTTCTGTAATTCCTTGTTCTTTTAATGTCTTTCCAAGCATAACTAAAGTTCCTATATCTGCTAAAGAGTATCCCGTTGATTTAGAGATAAATGGTACAGTTCTAGATGACCTCGGATTTACTTCTATGACGTATACCTCTTCATTTTTATCTACAATAAATTGAATATTATATAATCCAACAATTCCAATTCCCAAACCAAGTTTTACAGTATAATCTAATATGGTTTGTTTTGCTTTTTCGCTAACACTAAAAGTTGGATAGATACTGATACTATCTCCTGAATGGATGCCTGTTTTTTCAACGTGCTCCATAATACCTGGTACAAATACATCTTTTCCATCACATACTGCATCTACTTCTAATTCTTTTCCTGTGATATATTTGTCCACTAAAACTGGTTGTTTTTTGTTGACTTCTACTGCTGTTTTTAAGTATTTTTCTAGTGCCTTTTTATTAGACACAATTTGCATCGCTCTTCCACCTAATACATAACTAGGTCTTACTAAAACAGGATATCCTATTTCTTCTGCTACTTTGATACCATCTTCTATGTTAGTTACCGCTTCTCCTTTTGGTTGTAATAATTTTAGTTTTTTCATTACTTTTTCAAAAGCCTCTCTGTTTTCTGCTTTTTCTATTGCACTTACATCTGTGCCTATGATTTTTACTCCTAATTTGTTAAGTGGTTCTGCTAAATTAATCGCAGTTTGTCCTCCTAAAGCAGCTATAACTCCTTCTGGTTTTTCTAAATCAATAATATTCATAACATCTTCTACGGTTAGTGGTTCAAAATATAATTTATCACTTGTTGTATAATCCGTTGATACTGTCTCTGGGTTATTATTGATAATAATTGCTTCATATCCAGCTTCTTTGATGGTCTTAATCGCATGTACTGTTGAATAGTCAAACTCTACCCCTTGGCCAATTCTAATTGGTCCTGCTCCTAGTACAATTATTTTCTTTTTTTGACTGATAATGGACTCATTTTCTTCTTCATAAGTAGAATAAAAATATGGTACATAGCTTTCAAATTCACTACTACAAGTGTCTATCATTTTATAAACTGGATAAATATTTTCTTTTTTTCTTAAGTTGTAAATCTCTTCTTCTGTTTGTTTCCATACTTTTGCAATCTGTTTATCACTAAATCCTTGTTTTTTTGCTTGTTTTAAAACTTCTATGTTTCCTTTGTTTTGTGTTAATACTTCTTCTGCCTTTATAATATTTTTAATTTTTTCTAGAAAAAACATATCTATTTTAGTAATATTATAAATTAACCCTAAATCTACATTTCTTCTCATTAATTCTGCTATCGCATAGATTCTATCATCTGTGCCATCTTTGATGTATTCCATTAATTCTTCTGTTTTCGTTTTATTAAACTTATCCATTTGGATATGACATACTCCAATTTCTAAAGAGCGAATTGCCTTTAATAAACTTTCTTCTAGTGTTCTTCCAACGCTCATAACTTCTCCAGTTGCTTTCATTTGAGTACTTAATTTGTTAGAAGCTAGTGTAAATTTGTCAAATGGAAATCTTGCTACTTTGGTTACGATATAATCTAAAGCTGGCTCAAAACTTGCTGGTGTATTGGCAAGCATAATTTCATCTAATCGCATACCAATTGCAATTTTAGCAGATACTCTGGCTATTGGATATCCACTTGCTTTTGATGCTAAAGCTGATGAACGTGACACTCTTGGATTTACTTCAATTAGATAGTAATTAAAAGAATGTGGGTCTAGCGCAAATTGGACATTACATCCTCCTTCTATTTTTAAGGCTCTAATAATCTTTAAAGCACTATCCCTTAATATTTGATATTCTTTATTCGTTAATGTTTGACTTGGTGCTACAACAATAGAATCTCCTGTATGAACGCCTACTGGATCTAAATTTTCCATATTACAAACAGTGATAGCGGTATCATTTTTATCTCGAATTACTTCATATTCAATTTCTTTATAACCTTTGATACTTTTTTCCACTAATACTTGCCCTACTGGGGAAAGTTTTAAGGCATGTTTTATCGTTTCTTTTAATTCTTCTTCATTATCAGCAAAACCTCCACCCGTTCCTCCTAAAGTAAAGGCTGGTCTTAAAACAACTGGATATCCTATTTTATTAGCAGCTTCCATTCCTTCTTCTATTGTTGTTGCTATAATTGACTCTAATACTGGTTCTCCTAGTTCTTCACATAGTTCTTTAAATTTCTCTCTATCTTCTGCTTTTTCAATGCTTTCACTACTCGTTCCTAATAGTTCTACTTGACACTCTTGTAAAACACCTTTTTTATATAATTGCATCGCTATGTTTAAGCCAGTTTGTCCTCCTATTCCTGGAAGAATAGCATCTGGTCTTTCATATCGAATAATTTTAGCTACATATTCTATGGTTAGTGGTTCCATATAAACTTTGTCTGCAATTGATGTGTCTGTCATGATGGTTGCTGGATTGGAATTTACTAAAATTACTTTGTATCCTTCTTCTTTTAAAGCTAAACATGCTTGTGTTCCTGCATAGTCAAATTCTGCTGCTTGTCCTATTACAATTGGTCCTGATCCAATTACTAATACGGTCTTTATATCTTTTCTTTTTGGCATTTTTTTCTCAAACCTTTCTTATTTATTGTTTAAATTAATCTAATCTTTACAAAGTTAAATATATTTTTTCTTCGTAACTCCCAGTTGCACAGTTAAGTAATTGCATAACAGACTGTAACTTACTGCTCTCCCCGAATTGTTACTTCATAAAAAATATATTAACTTTGTAAAATCATTGTTACTTTTTCAATAAATCAATGAACTTATCGAACAAGTACCCACTATCTTGTGGACCTGGTGCACTCTCTGGATGATACTGTACACTAAATACTTTATCCTTTTTACATGCCACACCCTCTATCGTATCATCTAAAATATTTTTATGAGTCACAATTAAATCTGTTTTCATTAATGATTTTTCATCTACTGCATAACTATGATTTTGGCTAGTTATCTCTATTTTATCAGTCTCTATATTTAATACTGGATGATTGCCACCTCTATGTCCAAATTTCAGTTTATACGTTTTAGCTCCATATGCTAAACTTATCATTTGATGTCCTAGACAAATTCCAAACATTGGATATTTCCCTCTTAAATCTTTTACTAATTTAATTACTTCTTTTACATCTTCTGGGTCTCCTGGTCCATTGGATAAAAATATTCCATCTGGTTTTAAATCCATAATTTCTTTTGCCGTTGTATTGTAAGGAACAACTGTTACATTGCAACCTCTTTTGTTTAAACTTCTTACAATATTTAGTTTAATACCACAATCAATTGCTACTACATGATAGTTTGGGTTTGCCGTTCTGGAATACCATTTTTTCTTACAACTCACCTTTGCTACTGCATCTTTTGGTATTTCATTTTCTTTTAATTTTTTTAATGCTTCTTGCTTGCTAGTATTACTATCTGTTATGATTACTTTTCTGCTTCCTTTTTCTCTGATACTTCTTGTTAGCTTTCTAGTATCAATTCCTGCAATTCCTGGTATATTATTTTCTTCTAAATATTCAGATAGTGTTTTGGTATATCTAAAATTACTTGGTAAGTCATTGTACTCTCTTACTATCATTCCCCCAATGGTTGGTTGCTTGGTTTCATAGTCATCATCTGTTATTCCATAATTTCCAATTAAAGGATAAGTCATAACTACCATTTGATAGGTATAAGATGGGTCTGATACAATTTCTTGATATCCTACCATCGATGTATTAAATACAATTTCACATATAGCTTCTTTGTCTGCTCCAAATCCGTATCCATAGTATTCTTCTCCATCTTCTAATACGATTTTTTTATTGAATTCTTTCATCTTTTCCCTCCATTTTTTATTTCATTCTTTTTCCGAAAATCATTTTACAAAAAACAAATTATTAGAATTTCTAATCGATGGTACACGCAAAGAAATTCTTAAAATTCCCATATTTGTATTCTATAGAAAGTCATCATATCATGGTAACTTTCCTAGCATACAAAAAAAATAAGGAACATTTCTCCTTATTTATAAAATAAATAAAAATAAAACAACAATTAAGAAAATACTGGCTTTTATTATTAATTTTGTTCTTCTTAATTCTTTTTTCATTTTTATTTCCTTTCTTTTTTATTATTTTTTGTACTAAATTTATTTTTGTATTTTTATCTTGAATATTATAACAAATTTCACTCATAAATTGCAAGGGTTTTTAAAAATATTTTTTGTCTAATTTTTCATCATAAAAGAATAAAAAAGCACAAAAATATTGAGGCAAAAACTTTCAAAGTTTTCCACCCCAACTATTGACATTTAGCCTAAATTATATTTACAAAAAATCTTAACTTTATCTCTTTTTATTAGAATTAGTCTTTGCTAGCAATATAGCATGTTAAATCAACTAATTTATTTGAATATCCCCATTCATTATCATACCAAGCAACTAATTTTACAAAAGTATCGGTAAGCATAATACCAGCTGTACTATCGAAAATAGAAGTATGTGGGTCTGTTGTAAAATCAGAAGAAACAACTGGGTCTGTTACATATTCTACAACTCCCTTCATTTCATTTTCAGAAGCTTTTTTCATAGCATTACAAATTTCTTCATAAGTTGTTGGTTTTTCTAAATTACAAGTTAAATCAACCACAGAAACATCTGCTGTTGGTACTCTAAATGCCATACCTG
Source organism: Clostridia bacterium (assembly GCA_022792395.1). Lineage (GTDB taxonomy): Bacteria > Bacillota > Clostridia > TANB77 > CAG-508 > CAG-269. The sequence continues at coordinate 21,794 of JAAWAX010000041.1, read as the reverse complement.
TTAATTTTCCGTTTAATAATGGTATAACTTTTCCAACTGCTTTTGCAGCTCCTGTTGATGAAGGTATGATATTGCTAGCTGCAGCTCTACCACCTCTCCAATCTTTTTTAGAAGCTCCATCTACTGTTTTTTGTGTAGCTGTCATGGCATGAACCGTTGTCATTAATCCATCTTTTATTCCAAAGTTATCATTAATAACTTTAGCAAGTGGTGCTAAACAGTTTGTTGTACAAGAAGCATTTGATACAATTTTCATACTTGGGTCATATTCTGTATGATTTACTCCCATAACAAACATAGGAGCATCTTTTGAAGGTGCACTAATAATTACTTTTTTAGCACCTGCATCGATGTGTGCTTGTGCTTTTTCAAGAGTGGTAAATACACCTGAACATTCTAATACATAATCAACACCTAATTCTCCCCAAGGAATGTTGTGTGGATTCATTTCATTAAATACTTTTATCTCTTTTCCATTTACTGTTAATATATTATCTTTTCCTTCTACTGTTCCTTCAAATTTTCCATGTACTGTATCATATTTTGTCATATAAGCCATATAATCTGCTGTTATAAAAGGATCATTAATTGCTATAACCTCTACTCCTTCTTTCTTTAAAGCTGCTTGGAATGATAAATTTCCGATTCTTCCAAAACCATTAATTCCAATTTTTACTGACATAATATTTCCTCCTTTTTGATGCCTTCTCTATTCATCTAACTCAAAGATTTTGGCATCTATTCTTTATTATAGTATTACCTAATTTTTTTAGGCAATTCAATTCTATACCAAAAAGCAATACTTTGCAAGTATTTTTTTATTTTTTTGCTATAGTTAAGTTGGGACAGGCACAACTTAACCATTTTTTCTCTTCTTTGGTTAATCTGGGACAGGCACAGCTTAACCATTCCTTAAGCCCTCTGTATTATTCTAATATTAATTCCTAATATTCTCGCTACCTGTTTTTGTGTTATACCTTTAAATTTCTTAATTTTTCGTATTATTTTATCTCTCTCATTTTTACTATACTTTTGTATTTCTTGAATATTATAAATTCCTAATTCTTCCTTTATAAAATAAATTACCTCTTCATCTGTCAATTTACTTTTCATTTCATATTCTAACAACTCTATGCTTTCTTGAAAATTGAAAACCTTTTTATTAAATTCAAAAAATTCTTCTTTTGCTCGTTCTTTTTCTGATAAAAACATATTTAAAATCTCTTTTTCATCTACTATTTTATCATCTTCTTTTACTTGTTCTTCTTGAAAATATTCCATGTAACTACTCCATTTATACTGTTCCATTTTGTTAATTCCTGCTTTTAACGGATTTTGATGAATGTACCTAACTAAATTTAGTATATAATATGCATTTTCAACAGTTTTACTTTTAAATCGATTTTCAAATAAATGTCCTTTTCTTTCATATTTTTTATTAAAATAATTGGCATAGCTTGTTGCTATACTATGAATAATTTTGGATACTTTTTGATTTTCATCTTTGATTTCTAAATGAACATGATTTGGCATTAAAACATACGAATATAATTGATATAAATAAGTTTTCTTTGATTTCCTAATAATATCTTGAAATTCTAAATAATCTTTATTATCGAAAAAAATATCTTGTTTGTTAATTCCTCGTAGCATACAATGATAAACATCAGTATGACTTTTCCTTCTTGGTTGCCTCGGCAATCTGTCTAACCTCCCTTTTCGTATTACTCAATATAAATATTAGTAAAAATAGTATAGCACATTTTTTATTATTTTGCTATACTATTTTACATTTTTTTACATTTATATTGAAATGGTCACATTGTGCCTGTCCCAATTTAGCCAAAAATGGTTAAGTTGTGCCTGTCCCAGTTTAGCCATATAATTTTTCTAATACAATGATGAACATAGCATGAGACCAACCAAGACCTAGTACCCAGTTCGGTTGCAAGGTATTGTTGTCTACTTGTTCTCCTAAAAAGTCGTGCTTTCCTGCTGTTTTGACTACAAAGTCAAAGGTTTCTTTTGCTTTTTTCTTCTCTCCTGTTTCTAAATAATATAGTGTCATCCATAAGTTGGCAATTGGCCATGGATTCCCATTTCGATAATGGTCTCCTTCAAATCTTTGGTATCCTCCTGTATAGGTTCTTAAGGATAAGTTGATTCTTTCGACTGTATTGACTATTTTCTTTTCTTTTGCTTTAAATAGATTGAATGGTGTAACAGCGCCTATGATACTAATGTCCATTTTTTCATCTTCTGTGTTTCTTAAATAAGTTTTCTTTTCTTCATCATACATATTTTCATTGATATATTTTTTGATTTCTGTTTGTAATTTTTCTAATTCTCTTTCACTTTTTATAATTTTTTCATCTTTTAATCGATTATTTTCAAAGTCAGATGTTTTATCTCCCAATACTCTATAAATTTTCATCATGCATTCAAATGCTGCATAGATACTTGCTAGTGAATATAAATGGATTCCTTCACACATTTCCCATAAATCATAACTTACATGATATTTATGCCCCTGATAATCTATACTCGCCTCTATTTCTTGTTGTACTTTATCTTGATCATATTCATCTTGTCCTTCTAGTTTTAGCCAATCTTTTACATATTGCTTTAAAAAATCTACTGCCTTTTCACACATTGATAAATTGTCTTTTAAAAATTTTTCTGATTTGGTATATTGATAATGCTCATATATGCCATATACAACACTTGCTGTTTCATCAATTTGATATCCCCATGCTGGTGCTAATTTTCCATCTGTGAAAAATCTTTGCTCCCACATTCCGTTTTTACTTTGCGTATTTTTACAGAATACTTTATAAAATTTTTCCGTTTCTTTTTCCATCTTTAAAATATCTAAGGCTTTTGTCATAAATACAGCATCTCTTGTCCAACAATAAGCATATCTTCCACATTGTGTAAAGTTTTCATCAATTTCTGGTGAAGCAATAATTCCACCAGTTTCTGGATTTGTTAATAGTGGAAATAGTAATATACTTCTTTTATAAATGTCATAAATCTTTTCATCATAACTATTTTCTGTCTCTTTTAAATTTAATCCATTATGTGTTTTTACATATTTTCGCCAATAGGCTTTTGTTTCTGTATATTCTTTGTTTAAGTCTATTTTCTTAATTCTTTCAATATCATTTTCTATTTGTGATATATTCTTATTTTCCCCAATTACTATGCAAATTTCTAAACTTTTCTTTTCTTGTGGCGGAATTACTCCTAAATCATAGCAAATGCTACTATCCTTTGACATACCTATGTAATCTTTATCTTGAATTTCCCCTCTTTTTATCGTTTCTTTGCTTCCATTGATTTGATGTTTAGAAAGTTTATGTCCTTTAGCAAAAGTAGAAAAAGTAAAATCATGAGCATATTGTAACATACCGCCATCTATGATTTTGCAACTGACATGATTATTGTAATCGGATAATAATTGAGAGTGTATATAAAAACTAGTATTTAAATCAATTTTCCCTTCATTCAAAAAAGTATACTTTTTAACTAACACATTTTCTTTTATCATCACATAATCTGTTTGAACAATTTTTAGATTAAAATAAGTATTTGTTATTTCTGTATTTAATATATTAGTATCAGTATCATAATATTGCTTATAAACATTATTAATATCATCATGTAAATAAATTAAATCAGAATAATTGATTTTTACTCCTGTATGAAAATAATCTATATATTGTCTACTATCTTTACTTGGGAAATAGATTCTTTGTATTTCCCCTTTCCCTGTATAAGTTACTAACATATTTTTGTTCCCTATCATAGCTTCATTCCAATACTTATTTTCCATCTTTTTCTCCTTCTAACAAGCATTATTTTTCTATTAATTAATGGCTAACTTGTGCCTGTCCCACTTTAGCCAAAAATGGTTAAGTTGTGCCTGTCCCACTTTAGCCATTATCCTTCTATTACTTGTATAATTTGTTTTTCTAAATCTTTTATCTTTTCGTTAATTCTAAAGATATCTTCATCTTTTAATTTGTCATCACTAATATCTTGTCTTACATAGGAATCCATGTCTTTAATTTCTTCTTTTAGCTTTTCTAGTCTATCGATTACTTCACGCCTAATCGCTGATGTTATTCTTCTTTCTATTTTATGAGTCATTTCTATTTTTTCTTCTATACCATTGATTTCATAAGTCTCTCCGAATTCTGGAACCGTTATAGAAATTTTGGTATCTTGCTCTATCTTTTCTGCTAATATATTTTGTGCTTCTGCTTCTCCATGTACTAAAAAGATATGTTTTGGTTTATTGATAAAAGAATAAATAAAGTTCATTAAGCCTTCTTGATCGGCATGTCCTGAATATCCCTCAATATATTCGATTCTAGCATTTACTGCAATTTCTTCTCCCAATATTTTTACTTTTTTCGCTCCATTTACAATACTATACCCTAATGTTCCTGGTGCTTGGTATCCTACAAAAAGTATAGTCGATTTTGGATTCCACAAGTTATGTTTTAAATGATGCTTAATTCTTCCTACTTCACACATTCCACTTGCTGATATAATAATACTTGGTGTTTGGTCTTCGTTTAATGCCTTTGATTCATCTGCTGTTTGTGTAAATTTTAATCCTGGAAATTCAAGTGGATTGTCTCCTCTCATAATTTCTTCTTGAATTTGTTCTTCAAACAAATTAGTATTTTCTCGAAATACTTCAGTTGCTGATATGGCTAATGGACTATCTACATACACATTTGATTTCATTAATGTTTTGTATTTTCTTCTAAATTCATCATCATCTTTTATTTCTTTTAATTTATTGATTTCATATAAAATCTCTTGTGTTCTTCCGCACAGCAAAAGAAGGAATTACTACACTTCCACCATTGTCTAATGTTTCTGATACAATGTCTAAAAACAGTTCTGCTTTTTCATCATTTCGTAAGTGTAATCGACTTCCATAAGTAGATTCCATCACTAAATAGTCAGTACTTTCTATCATGGTTGGAGAATCTAATAAAGGAATGTCATTATTTCCTAAATCCCCTGTAAATACTGTTTTCGTTTCTTTTCCTTCTTCTTTTGTCCATAATTCAATGATACTTGAACCTAACATGTGACCAGCATCATTAAATCTCACATGAATGTCTTCGGTAATTTCTATGATTTCATCATATTGTACTGGTTCAAATATTTCCAATGACCTTGCTGCTTCTTCTGCTGTATATAATGGAGTTCTTTCCTCTTCTCCTTTTCTTTTTCTTTTTTTATTTTTCCATTCGTTTTCCATTTCTTGAATATGTCCACTATCTGGTAGCATTAATGCACATAAGTCACAAGTTGCTTTGTGAGCATAAATTTTTTTTCTAAAACCTTCATTGTATAATTTCGGTATTCTTCCAGAGTGATCAATATGAGCATGTGTTAATAGCATAAAATCGATATCTGTTGGATTAAATTCAAAATCATCTGCATTTTGTGCTTCCTGTTCTGCTTTTCCTTGCCACATTCCACAATCTACTAAAAATTTTTTTCCACAAGCTTCTACTAAAAAATTAGACCCTGTAACCGTTCTAGTTGCTCCTAAAAATGTGATTTTCATTATTTTTTGCTCCTTTCCTTAAGCTCTTTTTAATTAAAAATTTTCATCTTTTTGTTTAACTTAAATGATATTTCTTTTTTATTTCTATTTTCTAATGATTCGATTGGTATCTTTTCTTCAAATACCTCTTCATCAAATAATTGCACATAGTAGTTCTCTTTTTCTTTTATCACTTTGATATATAAATCTTCTAAATTAATCACTCTAATAGAAAATATATTTTTTAAAATTTCATAGTCTATTTCTTTTGCATATGTCTCGATTAATTTTAGTTGATGTGCTTTTTCAATTAATCCCTTTTCTAGTTCCATTACATGAAGTTTCAACTCTTCTACTTGATGGATTAATAATCTATCATCAAATGGCAATAAACAATAATATCGAAATTCATAAATAAGTTTCATGGCTTCTTGCTTGGTATCTACTTTTGCAATTTTTGTTTGATAACATGATAAAAAAATCTTTTGCAGTTCTATCATGGTATGTCTAATTTCTTTGTCTAAATCATCTTTGTCTAATAATTTTAAATATTTCTCTTTGCTTTCTAGCGTTTTCTTTAATGCTACAAATTTTTGTGGATTTAGTAAATCATTTACGCTTTCTAATTTTTTTAGTTTTTCTTCTCTTTCTTTCATCATCATTTGCGATAATATTCTACTGCTAAATATTTTTTGCTCTAGTGGCAAAAATTCATTTCTTTTTTCATATTCTTTTTGCAACATTTCCTTATTATTTAGTGTTTCATCCATTTGCTTAATTTCTTTTGTCAGTCTTCGTTTTTCTTGTGTCATTTCTTGTACAAATTCTTGGTTATCCTTTGTTTTTTCTAATTGTTTTTCTATCTCTATTTTTTCTTGTTGTAGTTTATTTTTTAGCTTTTCATTATATCTAATCGCTAATAGTACTGATATCTGATTTAAAGATTTCATCCATTGTTCTTTCTTTTCTTTGCCATATTGTTCTTCTAATTTATTTTGAAAAGATTCCATATAATCTATAATATATTCACTATTTTTTATCCAGTTATTTAAAAATAGGTTTCCTACTAGCATTCTAATATTTTGATACACTAAATTATGTTTTATACTTTCTATTTCTTTTGGAATGGTTGTCCACGAATATCCATTAAAGTCACGCATTGGTTCAACAGTATTGATATTATTTCCCACATTGATTAAATCGGTTAAAGTTTCATCTATAATGTAATAATTATCTTTGATAATTTTTTCTTTTTTACTAATTTTAGATAAGCAATATAATACTTTTCTTTCAATTGGATAACTTATGATTCTCTTTTTATTTTTTTCTACTAGAAATGTTTTATTTCCTAGCATTTCACTTTCCTTTGAATGTAACGTTACAATTTTTATGTCATCACAATTATTTTTTATATTGTCAATGATAGTTTGTATAAAATCTTCTTTGCTTTCAACATCTGCTTTCACTTTCTCGTAATCCTTGTATGCTGTTTCAATTTTGTATAATATGCTAAGAAGAAGGCTTTTGGTATTTTCATCAAATGTCTTCTTTTCAAGGATTTTTTCTAGTTCGTTGTTGTAATCCTTTTTTACAATTTTATCTAAAAACTTATCGGTTTTCTTTTGCAAAATTTTTCTCCTTTCAAAAGAAAGTTTCTCGTTTCCAAGTTCCCCACTGGTTCCGGGTTTAAATGGGGAAATTTTCCCCATTTAAACTTAGGAAACCAGTGGGGAACGGAACTAGTGAAATTCTTCTTTATCCTTCTTGTTTTGTTTCTTCACTTGTTCCCATCTTTAATTCATTCCATCTATCCATGGTCATAAGCACTTCTCTTGGTTTACTTCCTTGATAACCAGAGATAACACCTCTTTCCTCCATTTGATCAATAATTCTTCCTGCTCTTGCGTATCCTACTTTAAATCTTCTTTGAATAAATGAAGTAGATGCTTGTCCTGTTTCTATAACGGTTTGAATGGCTTCCATTAAAAATGGATCTGTGTCATCATCTTCTGTGTTTTCAGTTGCTATTTCTTTATCGGTTTTATTGCTATTTTCTATGCTTTCTAGAATATCTTCACTATAAGTTGCTGTTCCATTTGATTTTACAAAGTCTACTATTTTTTCTACTTCATCATCTGTTACAAATGCACCTTGTACTCTAGCTGGTTTTGGTGCACCAGATGGAAAGTACAGCATATCTCCTTTTCCTAATAGTTTTTCAGCACCTACACTATCTAAAATCGTTCTAGAATCTACTTGTGAAGATACAGCAAAGGCAATTCTAGATGGCACATTGGCTTTGATTAATCCTGTAATAACATCTACAGATGGTCTTTGCGTTGCGATGACTAAATGCATTCCTGCAGCTCTTGCTTTTTGTGCCAATCGACAAATAGCATCTTCTACATCATTTTTAGCTACCATCATTAGGTCTGCCAACTCATCTACAATAATTACAATTTGTGGTAGTTGACCTACTTCTTCATCATTTTCAATCGCTTTATTATATCCTTTTAAGTCTCTTACTCCTTTTTCAGCAAATAAATTATAACGATTGTCCATTTCTTGTACTGCCCATGCTAATGCTCCAGCTGCTTTTTTAGGATCTGTTACCACTGGTATCAAAAGATGTGGTATTCCATTATATACAGATAGTTCTACTACTTTTGGGTCTACCATAACAAATTTTACTTCACTTGGTTTCGCATGATAAATAATACTAGTTATAATCGTATTAATACATACACTTTTTCCTGAACCTGTTGAACCTGCAATTAAAACGTGTGGCATTTTGGCAATATCGGCTAATTGTACGTTTCCTGCTACATCTTTTCCTAGTGCAATTGCTAATTTTGACTCGTTATCTCTAAATACATCACTATCTAAAACTTCTCTTAAATGAACAGCTTCTCTTTCAGTATTTGGCACTTCGATTCCTACAGCTTGTTTTCCTGGAATTGGTGCTTCAATTCTTATAGTTTCTGCTGCTAAATTAAGAGCAATGTCATCTGCTAGGTTAGCTATTTTACTAACACGCACTCCCTCTGCTGGTTTTAATTCATATCTCGTAATCGCAGGTCCTACAGAAACATTTTCCACTTTTGCTGATACGCCAAAACTATGTAGGGTTTTTTGTAATTTAGCTGCTGTGTCTGTCAATGCTTTTGCTCCACCCTTTAAAGATTTTTTGCTTGGTTTTCCTAAAATCTCTAATGGTGGATATTCATAATGTTCATCTTCAACTGTCATAGCATGCTCTAATTGTAGCACTGCTTTTGTCTTATCTTCTTTTTCTTCTTCCACATTTTTAAATAAATTACTTTCAATGACATCAGGTTGCATGTTTGCTTCTTCATCTATATCATCTATTTCTGGTACTTGCATTCTTTTCTTTTCTTCTTTTGCTTTTAATTTCGACTGTTTGGTTAATGGTTCTAAATCATCTCCACTATGATCATATTTTTTTAACCCAACATTTTCATCCATACCATCTACAAATCTTCCGCCAAAATTAATTTTGATTTGATCATCCATTGCCATTTTCTCTTGTTTAGCTAATTCTTTTTGCGCTAATCGCTCTGCTCTTTCTCTTTTTCTACGCTCTGCTGGTGTCTCTCCTTCTTCTTTTTCTCTTTCCTTGCGAAGTTCTTCTCTATTGGCTAATCTTTGTTCTTTTCTTTCTTCTGCTTTTTCTAACATATTACTAATAATCTCTGACATGTTAATTCCAAAAGTAAATACAATTAGTACAAAAGCAACTCCTAAACAAAGGATAATAGCACCTATGTTTCCTAATAGATTCGTAAGTGGCACAGCACCACAAGCCCCGATTGCTCCTCCACCTTTACTTTGTGAACCTAGAAGATAAGCATCTTTTACAACTTCTGACATTTCTTTGTTATTTGGCAATTCTCCTGATGAAATTTGAAATACACTACATACAATACATAAGCTTACTAATAATATTCCATATTGTATCAACTTTGGATTTAATTCCTCGCTTCCAACAGAAGCTAATTTAATGGATATTACAAATATTCCAATTGGTACTATATATTGCACAATTCCTAACATGCCACCTAATATCTCATTTAATTTCAAGCCAATCACACCAGATTTTGTGTATATTAGCACCGCTAATAAGATGCTTAATATAATTAAAACTACTACTGTTACATCTGCTTTTGAGGCTGTATTTTTCTTCTTTTTATATCTTCTCTTTTTCGCCATTTCTTGCACCATCCTTCTTTGACCCCAATTGTCCCTAAAAAAGCCAGAGTTCTAACTTCTGACTTTTACTTTTATTTCAATTCTTTTCTACTAATTTGTATTGTTTTTATGGTATCTTCTAATGATAATTGCATCAAGTTTAATGCTTCTGACATATTATTTTCTAGTTTTTCTAAAGTATTGTTTAATACTTCTTCTGTGTTTAACAATAATGTGTCAGCATATTCTTTTGTTCCTTTTGATATTTCTCTTGACATTTCATTAGCGGTTTCTATAATTTCTGTCTTTTGATCATATGCTTTTCTTGTTATCTCATGTTCATCGACCATAGCAATAATTCTATTTTCTGCTTCTTTTACAATGCCATCTGCTTCTTTTTGAGCTTCTACTAAAATACGTTGTCTTTCTTCTTTTACCCATTTGGCTTGTTTTAACTCATCTGGAAGTTTAATTCTAATTTCTTTAATTAAATCTAACATTTCATCTTTGTCTACTACACTTTTTGAAGAAAATGGTAGATTTCTACTTGCTTCTAATAATTCCTCTAACGTTTCTAATATTGTGAATATTTCCATGGTTTACCCCTTTCTTTTTTGTCTCAAGAACATAAGATGTACTCTTCCATATTTTCTCTCATCCATGATTTCTATTTCTAATTCTTCGATTTCTTCTTTTATTCTTTTCTCCTGATTTGTTTCGATTATCAAGATGGTTTCTTCCTTTATTAGATTATTTTCTAACATTATCTTAATTGCTTGATAGGCATAATCCGTTTGATAAGGTGGATCTATAAAAACTATGTCTGGTTTTTCTTTTATTTTTGTCTTTAATAGTTCTTCAAATCCTAGTTGATAAATTTCAACTTTCTCTTCTATATGTGTCTTTGCTACATTTTTCTTAATAATTTCAATCGCTCGTTTTGATTTGTCACAGAGAATTGCTTTTTTTACTCCTCTACTGACTGCTTCAATTCCACAAGCTCCACTACCTGAAAATAAATCTAAAAATATACTATCTGAAAGTTCATACTGAAGGATATTGAATAAAGATTCTCGTACTCTATCTAATGTTGGTCTTGTATTTTCTCCCTCTAATGTATATAGTTTTGTTCCTTTTGCTTTACCACCTATTATTCTCATATTTTGCCTCTCTTTAATACTATTATTTTATTCTTTTTTTGGGGAATGTCAATAGTATTTACTGAAATGTAACATACATTTAACAGTTCTGTAATATACCTCCTAAATTGTAACATTTTTCTATTTTTAAATATTAAAAAGCATTTTATTAACTAAAAATCTTTGTTTGCTCTTATTTTTTTGGCTACTTTTTCTTGTCCTTTTATATAAAAGGAAGACTTTGGGGTGGAGTTTTATCCCAAAAGTTGTTACTGTTCAGATTTAATATATTTTTACTTAAAAAGTTTCTATATTTTTTATGCAGTAACAATTCGGGGGAACCAACAAGCTTACCATCTATTATGCAATTACAGATGGTGCGATGTTGGGAGTTACAAAGAAAAAATATAGAAACTTTTATCGAGAAAATCAAAGTAGCCTGAACAATAAGCAAAAGTTTTTGTTTTTTACATAACAAAAAAACCACCTATTTTCATAGATAGTTTCTCTTTTGTATCTTTTATATTTTATTCTCTATTCATATCTTTTAACAATTCTAATTGAGATATTAATAATGATTCCATTTTTGCTTTATAAATATCAAATTGTTTTTTTACATCTTCTAATTCTTTCTTTCTTACAACAATTTCGCTATCCAAATCACTTGCTTGTTTTTCTGCTATTGTTTTTGCTTCGTTAATCATTTGCTCTGCTTGTTGTGCTGCTATTTTTTTTACATCATCTGCTGTTGTTTGAGCCATGATTAAAGTATTTTGTAATGTTTCTTCAATTGTTTTATAATGTTCTAAACTTTTGGTTAACTCTTCTACTTTCACCTTTAGTTCTGTTGCTTCTTTATAATTTTTTGAATAATCTGCTGTTAAATCATCTAAAAAATCATCTACTTCTTCTACACTATATCCATTCATCATTTGTTTTGAGAATTTTTTATTTTCAATATCTAATGGTGTTATCATATTTTCCTCCTTGAATAAACGGATTACTAGTTCATTCCGTTATTTTTTAACCATGAAACAGAAAGTTTACTTTTCATTTCTTCTCTTGCCATTTCGTTTGTTATTTCGTAATTAGATGGTGCTACTAAAAAGATAGAATTTGATACTTTTTGAATGTATCCATCTAAAGCATAAACACCACCACTAATAAAGTCTACAATTCTTCTGGCAACATCTTTATTTACATATTCTAAATTAACAATTATAGATTTTTTTTCTTTTAAAAAACTACAAATTTCATCTGATTGTTCAAATGTTGTAGGTTGTGATATTACCATTCTAATAGCATTCGCATTGCTTTGTGGCATAGCAACTACTTTATCTTTATTTTTTCTTCCAAATAATTTTCTATCCTCTACTTCTTCTTCATCATCTTCATAATCATATATATTTTCCTCATCGTATTCTTCTTCCTCTGCTGTATCCATTCCAAATAGTCCCCATACCTTGTCCATTAATGCTCCTGACATAAAAAACCCTCCTAAAATTACTTCATTTGTTTATTTTCTTTAGTATCCACTTTTTTTACAAGATTGTCAATATTTTTTATAAATGTTATTATTTTTTAATATTTCTGTAATATTTCTGTAATAGTTATTTTATCATATCTAAATTTGGATTTAATAATATTTCATCGTAAAGGGATATTTTTTTATAATTGTCTATTTCTTCATTGGAAAATCCTAATTCTTTTAATTCTTCTGTTGTATAGGTTTCTACAATTGCATATTTTTCTCCTTGCTTCTTTATTTTTACCAACATTTTGCTTAAATATCCAGCCCTATTTCTAACAACATAGTCTAAATTATCCACATTTACAATGGCTTGATTTGGTACTTTTAATCCAGAATCATCCCACCAAATTAAATCCAAAGATATTTTTCTATAATTGATTAGTTCTTCAATTTGTTTTTCAATTTTCAATATGATAATAACATCTTCTTCCTCTTCTTTGATAAGATTTGTAATTTCTGCTGGAATTTCTGTATTGTTTGACAATCTAATTTTTATTTTTTCTCCCACTTCTGCACTTTTAGCTTCTTCTGAAGAAGATATAGTTACAATGTAACAAGAAAAATTATCAATTACTTTTCCACTTTCTTCACTTGTTGCTACTAATTTTCCTGTCTTTAAATCAAGATTTTCTAAATATTCTTTGCTTAATGAACTAAAATTATCTGGTGTTAGGGTTTCTTCTAACCCATCCACTTTATATGATACAATGCCACTTGTTGGTGCTTTTACATATTCTGCTCCAGAGTTTAGTTGACTTTCATATCCTTTTCTTTCTTCAATTAATTGGTTTAAGTAAGAACCTTTTGGACTTAAGTCTCCTGCTATTTGTGCTTTTTTTGTTACCAAATCACTAATTGTTTTCTTATATTCTGCTAATTTTGTACTATCTTGTATTTGATTAATATTTTCCACTTTTTCATCAATTTGATTTTCCAATAGTTTCATATCAGAATTAAATAGACTCGTATCATTTAGCATAACCTCTTGTATTTTATTGTCTAAATCTTCTATTTTCTTCTTTAAGGATTCTTCATTGGTACTATAATATCTAAAAATATTTTCATCTTTCGCTGCCCTTTCTCCTTCTGATTTAATCGCTACCATTCCATTTTTATAGTTCTCGCCTCTTACCACTGTTTCTTTTCGAATGACATAACCGATTTCAGTTTCTTCTTGGTATAACTTTCCTTCTTCTATGGTAAAAGTATGAGTTGGTTGTTTTACTAACAGATAGATAGCATAAATAATATACATCGTAATAACGCTTAAAGCAATATATACAATTATTTTTTTATTTTGTTTGGTTGTTTTCTCTTTTCTGCTTTCCATCCTTCTTTTTTCTTTTTTCTTTTGTATCTTTTGGTTCTCTTTTTTCAAGGTTTCTCATCCTTTCTAAATGAAAACATCTTTTTTATTTTCCCCGCCTTGGCTGTGTCTTAAAAATTGCTTTCTATTCTTTCTCTATTATTTAAAATTACGTTCATATTATCTTTTATATCGGCTTGTCCTTCTAACCAGATTGTTTGCTTATTTTTTCGAAACCAGGTCATTTGTCTTTTCGCATATCTTCTTGTTTCCATTTTTATCTTTTCTATCATTTCTTCTTTGGTTATCTTGCAATTTAAATATTCTACTACTTCTTTATATCCTAATCCCTGCATTGCTGTTGGGAATTTTTTATATTTTTTTAAGATTTTTTCTACTTCTTCTATTAAACCTTGTTCTATCATTTGATTAACTCTTCTATTAATTCTTTCATACAGAACTTCTCTATCCCATCTTAAGGCATAAACTTGATAGTCATAGGGAATTGGATTCTTTCGTGATTCGATTTCTTGTTCTGTTTTTGTTTTTCCCGTTGCATGATAGATTTCTAATATTCTAAGAATTCTTTTTTCATCGTTAGAGCTAATTTTTTGAATCGCCACTGAATCAATTTTTTCTGCTTCTTCATATAGTTTTTCCAATCCTTCTAATCTTACTCTTTCCTCCAACTTTTTTCGGTAATTTTCATCATATTTTATATTGGGATATTCTATTTCATAAATCAAACTATCAATATAAAGACCAGTTCCTCCTACTACAATTGGCGTTTTCCCTTTTTTTATAATTTCTTCCATTGCTTTTTTGGCATCTTTTTTATAATCTGCAACACTATACCTTTCTTCTGGAGATACAAAATCTAAAAGATAATGCTTAATTCCTTGTCTTTCTTCTCTATTGGGTTTTGCTGTTCCTATATCCATTTCTTGATAAATTTGCATGGAATCTGCTGATATAATTTCTCCATTTATTTTTTTTGCCAGTTCAATGGATAGACTGGTTTTTCCAGATGCTGTTGGTCCACAAATCACAATTACTTTTTCCATTTTGTCACTCCTTATTACCATTTAGAAGCATTTTTTCGAATAATTTTGTTAAAAATTTCTCTCCATTGGTAATTTTTATTTTTCTTCTTCACTTGATTCTGGTATTTCTTTTTCTCTTGAGTTATTTGTTTGCTGTCTTACTTCTTTATATTTTTGTACTTTAAATTCATCATGTGTGCTGTTTCTCCTCTGTATATTTTCTCTATCAGCAATTTGAATTTCATAAGGAATACCATTTTCTGGTCGATAATACATGGATAAAAATATAAGTCCGTTTGTTTTAGTATTAACATTACTCCAAAGCTCACTGCTTTTTGTTCCAGTATTAGTTCCATCATGCAATAAAACATCTTTTTGTTTTGGCATCTTTAATCCTTTGACTTCTTGTATAGCATTTACTGTTCCTACAAAAGCTATTATATAATCCTCTACACTTCTGGTTTCTACTGTAATTCCAATTATATCTCTTATTTCCTCTTCTAATATCTCTAAATCTGATTTTTCTGGATAACGTAATTTAAAAAATTCTATTTTTTCTAAAATACTTGATTTTTCTTTTATTCGATAATCTACACTTAAAACATGTTCTGCATATTCTTGTCTTTTAAACAATTCTGTTTTTAGTATTTCTATTAGTTCTTCTGCTTCTTCTTTCGCTCGCTTTCTTCTTTCTTCAATTTCTCTTATCAATTTTATTGAATCCATATTTAACATCCCCCTCTTATTTTTGTATCATAGAATGATATATATTTAAAATCCCTTTTTGTGTATCTTTCATATAACCTACTTCAAAAATGACACATAAAATAACTACAATGATTAATAGGATAATTCTTTTTTTCCATTGGATTTGTTCTAATTCATCTTCATTCATTTTGTCTAGTATTTTTCCGATTTGTGGCATTACAATCATTCCATTTATTCCTGTAAAAATAGCCACTAAAATGTTTTGTATACTTTTTCTTATTGGTTCGTTTTCGTAAACAATTCCCTCTTTTGCCATTTGAAAAATGATTAATGTTATCAGATACATCAGTATCATTCCAATTATGATAAAAGCTACTTTTTTTGGTTTTTCCAAAAATCCTAAACTTTGCCAAGTCCAAGCCATTAAAATTAAATATATTGCAATTGTTACTATTATGATAAATGCCATTTTATCTATTATCCTTCCCAATGGTTAAAGTGGGACAGGCACAACTTAACCATTTTTGGCTAATCTGGGACAGGCACAATTTAACCATTTTTTAATTTTTTTATTTTCTAGCAAATTTTCTTTCAATATCATATTTTGTCATTTTAATGACAGTCGGTCTTCCATGAGGACAAGTAAATGGATTTGGCAATTCTAATAGCTTATCCATTAATGCATCTACTTCTTTTTCATCTAATGCCATATTGGCCTTCACTGCTGCTTTACATGCTACTGTAGAAATAAATTTTTCTTCCTTTTCTTGTTTCGCTGTTCTGGCTACTGTATTAATTTCATCTAGTGTTTCTAGAAATAGTTCTTTAGTATTTAAATCCATACATACGGTTGGTACACCAGTTAATTTTATCGTATTTTCTCCAAATTCCTCTAAACTAAATCCTGCTTGCTCAAACATTTCTATATTCTCTTTTGCAATATCCATTTCTTTATGTGATAATGTCATAACATCTGGTAATAACAACATTTGAGAATCTTTATTTTGCTCACTATAATAATTTTTCTTTACTTTTTCATACATAATTCTTTCATGTGCTGCATGTTGGTCTAGTATATACATTTCTTTATCGATTTCTAATATGATATAGGTTCTAAATACAATTCCAACAAATTTATAAGTAGGTTTTTGAAATTCCTCTGTTTCATCAAATACAGATAGATTGTCTTTTATGATATCTACTGCACTGCTTCTTTGTTGCTCTTGCTTTTCTTGTTCTTCTATTTGTTGCTCCATTTCGATTGGTAATCTTCCAAACATTTTAGCATACATTTCATTAAAATCTTTGGATACTACTTCTGGATTGTCATTTAAATCCTGCATTTTTTGTTTGATTTCTTGAACTTCTTTTTGTACTTCTGGGTCATCTATACCCTGTATTATCTCTTTTGTTTTTTCTTTCTTCATTTCTGCTTCATAGTCTTCTTGCTTATTTTCTTCAACTTGTTCTGTTTTTATTACTTCTGTCTCTTCCTTGCTACCATTTTCTTTCATTCCTAATAAATCTTCTTTATCTTTTAATTGTTCTTCCTTATTTGGTTCTTGATTGTCTTTTAAGAATCCATTTACTAGTTCTTCTCTTTTTTCTACTATATCACTTTCTTGCTTTTTTTCCTTTTCTTCTGCTATTATTTCTTTTATCTCTTGTTCTTCTTTCTGTTCTAATTGATATTTTACTTCTGTCTCTTTTAAGCCAACAATTGGTGTTACATTTTTTTCTTCTAGTTCTTTGCTTATTTTCTCTTTCATCTCTTTTAGTTGCCTTAATACATCTGAAGTATCAATAGGAGCACCTATCGATGATTTTTCTATTGCAATTGATTCTATTTCATTTTCTTTTTCCTCATCAACATGATTTGTTTTTATTATACTTTCTTCTTGTGTATATTTTTCAATTTGCTTCTCATTTTGTTTCCTGAATCCAAACAATCCGTTATTCGTATTTTCTTTTTTGGCTTCTCTTATATTTTTCAATCTTTCTTCAAAGCTTAATTCTCTAGATGTTGCACTTGTATTTACTACTAATTCACTTTTTAATAGGGTATCTTTTATGGCATGATAAATCGCTTGGAATATTTTGTTTTCTTCTTCAAAACGCACTTCTAATTTTGCTGGATGAACATTGACATCTACTTTTGCTGGGTTCATTTCTAAATTTAAAATAACAAATCCAAATTTCCCAATTGGTATCAACCCTTTGTAAGCTTGTTCTGTTGCCGCTGTTAATGTTCTATCTTTGATATATCTTTTATTGACAAAAAATAATTGATTGGAACGATTTGATCTTGCTATTTCTGGTTTTCCAACAACTCCTAAAATGGTAATGTCTTCATATTGATAGTTAAGCTCCATAATGCCATTTGCTACATCTTTTCCATAGATACTATAAATTACACTTTTTAAATCTCCACTTCCATTGGTTTGAATGATGGTTTTTCCTGTATTAATTAATTTTATAGCAATGGTTGGATTTACTAATGCAATTCTTGTTATAACATCTTCTATATAGCCAGATTCCGTATAATCCTTTTTCAAAAATTTATATCTTACTGGTGTATTAAAAAACAAATTTCTAACTGTAATAGATGTTCCCATTTGGCATCCTACTTCTTCTTGTTCTAAAATATCTCCACCTTCTACTACAATTCTATATCCCGTTTCTTGTTCTTTTGTTTTTGATATCATCTCTACTTGACTTATGGCTGCAATACTAGCTAAAGCTTCTCCTCTAAACCCCATTGAGGTTACTGTATCCAAATCATCTGCTGTTCTAATTTTACTGGTAGCATGCCTTTCAAATGCAATTTCTAAATCATCTTGGGCAATTCCTCTTCCGTTGTCTGTTACTTTTATATACGAAATTCCTCCATTTTTAATTTCTACTGTTATGTTGGTTGCTCCTGCATCAATTGAGTTTTCTATCATTTCTTTTATAACAGATGCTGGTCTTTCAATTACTTCTCCAGCAGCTATTTTATTAATAGTCAATTCATCTAATAATACTATGTTTCCCATCTTTTTATTTTTCCTCCGTTTTTTATTCTACCTTTGGGTTTTATTATATCATTAGTTTTTTATTTTTGTATACTTTTTTATGAATTTTTTTGTTTTTTCACTAAACTTATCGTTTTTTGTATTTCTAGTAAATAATAGAAAAACAAGACCGTTGTTCTGGCCTTGCTTCACTTTAGATATATCTTCTATCTTTCTTTCTCCGCCTTTTTTGTTTTTCTTATTTTTTGAATTTCTGTTTATAGGTTACCATTCTTCTAACAATACTGTTTCTTGCTAAATTAGTAGCCAAAGCTTTAGAGATATTCTTCGCTCTGTCTTTAATCTTTTTGCAGTCGACTTTTATTAGCGGTTTATCCCATTCTTTGGTATGATATAGCATTAATAGTCTTCCTCCAAATACTAAAATGTAAATAAGAGTTACTCTTAACCACCAAAGATGAGATTGGTTTATGTAAAGAAACATTGTGCCTTTTTCCACTCCTAATTCAGCATCATAATTAAGAAATATCCTTTTTCTCAATTCTAATCTGTTTTGGGCTAACTCATCACAACTGATTTCACTTGACCACTGCCTTGCTTCAGAATCCACCTGAAATATGTAGATTAAACCTTCGCTTTCCTGTTCTGCATAAGTTTGTAACGAAACTAATATTTTTTCATTAAATTCTATTATCTCATGTATCCGAGCAACATACCAGCCAAGTAACAACATGGTTGATATTATGCATAATGTTAAATACAAAATCCCTTTTTTTGCTTTCATAAAAAATCCTCCTGTATAAAATAATCTTTTTGGCAGAGATATACTTGATATATTTCCATTTTATCATAATTTTACATAATCTTCAAGTCTACTATTTACATTATTGACAGTTTTCTGTTTACTTTTTGTATTTTAGTTTAAATAGCTTTACATATTTTTTATGTTATACTAATATTAATACAAAATTGTTAAGCAAACAGAAAAGGAGATTAATTATTCGGAAAAACACACATGCAACAATACTCATTTTAGCAACACTTTTACTCGTTTCTACTGCCAAATTTAGTCGACCTTATTATCACAAGCAGTACTTCGAGACAGTCACTGGGGATACAGTTATGCTCTATCGTGGAAGGTTTTATAAAGTTAAAAAAGAATGAGTTATCTCTAAAAACAGACGGAACCGTTTCTTGATTCCATCTGTTTCTTATTTCTCTTCTTCGTTTTTCTTTTCAGTTAATTTTTTTTCAAAATCAGTAGTTATTCCAACCAAAGACAATACATATACTGCTAATACCAATGGAATTGTTACTCTTCCTATTGGAATGCGAGTAATTGCCATAACACTCAATAAAGTAGCTTGTGCTACTATCAACAAGACAACTGTCTCTAATAAAATTTTAATCATTCCTAATTTATAATATCTTACTACCATATAAATCAATATAATAATGGTTGCAATGGCAAATGGCATAAGGTATGGTCTTATAATATCTCTTCCTCTTGTATGTGGTAGGTTGACTATCTCAATGGTATCTTGTGATAATTCTATTCCATATTTTTCATTGACTTTACTGATGATATTATTTTTTTGTTCTTCTGTAATATCTTTAGCAAGAATATCAACTGTATCTTCAAATACTTCCACTTTTTGAAGTATAACAGCTTGATTTGGTAAAATTTCATCGGTTATTTGTTTGATATCTGCTAATTCGAATTCTTTTTCCAAATATAATTGTATTTTTTTCGTTTCTTGATATCTTAAATCAAAATTCAAACCAATTGTAAATGTAACAATCATACCAACTATGATAACAACCGCTATGAAAAGTGCTACTATTTTAACTTTTTTGCTTATTTCTTTCATTTCTATTTTTCCTTTCTTGTTTCTATTTTTAATAAACTATTGGTTACAATACTATTATAAATTGCTATTAAAACAATTCCCCAGAACATTGTCATACCAAAACTACTAATTGGTATCCATCTGATAAAACAGCAGGTAACTACCATAATCATAATAGGTATTATTTTGATAAAGAACTCTTTGTATACTACATTTCTGTCATTAACTTTTGCTAACAATTGGCTTACTAAAATATAATTTAACACAAATGCTATTACCATTCCGAAAATTCCTTCTATGGAAATAACAACATTCGTATATCTAACAATTATCATCAATAATGATATAAATCCAATATAAGAAATAACACCTAGTGCTCCTAAAACTTTATATCTTATCATTAATACAATCATAGCTATTACTACTATTGCTAAAATCACATAAATAGCAATTGCTATTTCATTATCTGTTATATCTGATAAAATATATTGATTTTCTGCCAAATCATATTTTACTGGTAAATTTCCAGTATCTAGTACAGTTGCCATACTAGAAGCTTGGTCAATATATCCTTGTAAAGTATCTTGGTCTGTTGATGCTGCTCCAAATGATAATTGTAATTTCCCAGTTCTAACTGGTTCATCAAAACTAGTTGACATGATTTCTTCATCATCTAGCTTCATTGTTATTTTCTTTTCTGCTATTGTTTCTGTCTCTTCTGTTGTATCGCTATTATCTGCCAAAGCATCTTCTGATGTATCATTATCCTCTGTCGTATTATCTTCTGATGTTGTGTTTTCAATTGCTATATATTGGTTGCTAATTTCTTCTAGTTTTCTTTTACCTTCTTTATTAAATTCTATTTGCAAATATACTGAAGTTCCACTACTTGTTGTATTGCTTCCTGAACCATACATAACTCTTGCTTGCTTAATATCACTATTGTTCATCAAAACTTCTTTTGTCTCACTATCTACAATTTCAAATTTTCCTACCGTATACAAATTACTGATAATGTGGTCTGTCGCATCATTTTCAGTCAGTTCTATCACAATATCTCCAGTTTCTTCCTCTAATTTTATAATATAGTTACTAGCTCCCAATTTTTCTAATCTTTTTTCTATTACCTTTTGAGCTTTTTGATAGTTTTCAACATTTTTGACTTCATTTGCATTATTAGGTATTTCTTCCTTTGTATACCCTTTTTCTGCGATTTCTTCCTCTGTTAAATTATCCGTATTTTCTACTTCATTTCCATCTGCATCTTTTATAACTGTCTTACTTTCTGTATTTAGCTTTAATCTAATATTTCTAGTTCCTTTTAGGTCCATCGCTAAATCATAGTCTTTCATTATGTTTTCCATTCTATTTTGTTTTTGCCTATAGATACCAAAAAAAGCTATCATGGTAATTGCTACA
>JAAWAX010000055.1 GCA_022792395.1 Clostridia bacterium | reverse complement strand
GCTGCTGAAACAACTAGTATAGCACCATCCATTTGTGCTGCACCTGTAATCATGTTTTTAACGTAGTCAGCGTGTCCTGGGCAGTCAACGTGTGCATAGTGTCTGTTATCTGTTTCATATTCTACGTGAGCTGTGTTAATTGTGATACCTCTAGCTTTCTCCTCTGGAGCGCTATCGATTGCATCATATGCTTCATATTTAGCTTTTCCTAAAAATCCTAAGTATTTAGTAATAGCTGCTGTTGTTGTTGTTTTACCATGGTCAACATGTCCGATTGTACCAATGTTAACGTGTGGTTTCGTTCTTTCAAATTTTTCCTTTGCCATTTGAAATTTTCCTCCTTTTTTCTTTTCATTTATTTTATTTTTTTAAAATTAATAACTAATTTTATACGTTTGCATTTTATAACAAATTTTTAAAAAATGCAAGTGTTTTGGATTATTTTATGAATATTAAATAAATTGCTGTTACTATTTATTCATAATATTATTTTTTGTCGTAAATTTTAACATATTATTATTTAATTAATCCTTCTTTGCTCTTGATGCTACTATTGCATCTAATACTGATTTTGGAACTTCTTCGTAATGGCTTGGTTCCATTGCGTATGTTCCTCTACCTTGTGTTCTTGAACGTAGGTCTGTTGCGTATCCAAACATTTCTGATAGTGGTATAAATCCACGTATTATTTGGCTACCGTTACGTGCTTCCATTCCTTCCATTCTTCCACGTCTTGAGTTTATATCTCCTATAACATCTCCCATGTATTCTTCTGGAACTGTTACTTCTACTCTCATTATTGGCTCTAATAATACAGATTTTGCTTGACGACATCCTTCTTTGAATGCCATAGAACCTGCTATTTTGAATGCCATTTCTGAAGAGTCAACTTCGTGGTATGATCCATCTACTAATGTTGCTTTGAAATCTATAACTGGATATCCAGCTAAAATTCCGCTTTCAGCAGCTTCTCTAATACCGTCTTCTGTTGGTTTTACATATTCTTTTGGAACTGATCCACCAACTATTTTACTTTCAAATTGAACTCCTGTTCCTGGCTCTAATGGTTCTAACTCAATCCATACATCTCCGTATTGTCCACGTCCACCAGATTGACGAGCAAATTTACCTTGAACTTTTACTTTGTTTCTTATTGTTTCTTTGTAAGAAACTTGTGGTTTACCTACTGTACATTCAACTTTAAATTCTCTCTTT
>JAAWAX010000040.1 GCA_022792395.1 Clostridia bacterium | reverse complement strand
TTAAACAAAAAAATACATACTTCACTAATTTTTTATTAATAAAGTATGTGATTTCTTTTTTATTTAACTTGAATTCAAATCACTTTATCAATCATATTTCACTTGGTGTCTACTTTGGCATCTTCCTTCTGAAATATCATGTGTTACTACAATTGCTGTAATGCCTTCTTTACGCAAAATATTATAAATGTCATTGGTTACCATGATTCTAGTTTGATAATCTAAAGCCGAAAAGGCTTCATCTAATAACAGTATTTTAGGTTTTACAGCTAATGTTCTAATAAGTGCTGCTCTCTGTCTCATACCACCTGATAATTCAGAAGGATACTTATCTTTAAATTCATACAAATCATACTTTTTTAATAATTCTTCTACATAGTCTTTGTCTTCTTTATTCTTTTTTCTTTTAATTTCTAGTCCAAACATTGTATTACTTAAAATAGTTCTCCACTCCAATAGACAATCTCTTTGTAGCATATAACCTATTTTAGGTGATATACCGTTCACATTTTTCTCCTTCTATGTAGATTTCCCCTGATGTCTTTTCTTCTAACCCAGCTATGATGGATAATAATGTAGATTTTCCACATCCGCTTGGCCCGAATAATACTTACAAATTCTCCTTTGTTAATTCTTAAATTAATATTTTGTATAGCTAATATTTCTGCTTCTTTGCTTTGATACTTTTTGGTTACATTTTTGACTTCTAGTATTTTTTCCATTTTTATGCCTCCTCGATGAGTATTTTTATAACATATCCCACATTGTATTTTATGTAAATTTGTAAAAACTCGTTCTTATTTTGTGACATATTTTTTATATCATCAATAGCATATATTTTTGTGTTCCTCCTTTTATATAATTTATAAAATTTCAAGGCTGTTAATATGTTTTCTTAACTAGCTGTTACCAATTCTTTTTTTATTTCTTCTAGTTGTTCCTTATTGATTTCTGTTGTTTTTAATATAATGTCTTCATCTACCTTTAAATATATCATGTTTTTGGCAATCTTTCTTTGGCTTTCTTGTTTTCCTTGATTTATTTGTTTTTCCATTGATTCTTTTCTCAATGTTTCTATTAATATACTCATACCTCTTTCTCCTACCTTTCTTTCTATTTTTTGTAACAATTGTTTCTGAACTTTTTCTTCTAATACATCATTTAATAAATAACTAATTATATTAGCTAATTCTTTTAATTTTTCTTTATTTTTAATGGTTTCTATCATAATATCTAAATTTTCTATCAGTTCTTCATAGCTTTCTGACTTTTCAAGAAACATGCTATATCCAAACATAGTATTTTTTTCTAACAAAATCTGTTTTGGAATTTTGTTAATATCAATAAAATTGTATTCTAAATCTATTTGATATCTTTCAAATACATAATTACTAATTTGTTTTTCTTTCCCTTTTTTTGGCATTTTCCATTTTTGATTTCCTGTATAAATTACAATCGGTACTATGATTGGATAACTCATGTTTTTTCCCATTTTTTTATTCATACTATACTCTCTCATAATATCTAAACAATAATTTAATACTCGATAAGACATGTTATTGTCTATGGCAGACTGATGCTCTATTAAGAAAAACATTTCTTTATCTTTTAATTTATATATCAAATCTGCTTCTTTGGATTTATATTTTTTAGTAATATAATTATTAGTATATCGAATTAATTCTTTCTCTTTTACTTTTTCTCTTGGTTCTACAAATTCATTGATAAATTTCGTTGCTTCTTTTTTATCTTGTAGTATATTTTTTATTAATTTATCATGGGAGTATTTTTTTTCCGCTTGTTCTAAATTATACTCTGCACTTTCTTCTGCTAACTGCATAACAGCATTTAGTCTAAATGTATGAATGCATTTGATGTACTGGTTATAGGTAAATACCTTCATATCATTCCTCCTATATTCACTTTGTTTTCATGTTTATCTTTATTTATTGGTAAATTTTAAAAATCTTTCCCTTTTTATTTCTCTTCTTATTTTTGTTTGGATAATCTCGATGTAATAATATAATTTTGAATAAAACTTTGAATTGAATGTAATTGAATATGAAAACTAATATTATTAAAACACCAAATGGGAAGAATTGCAAGTGTTTCTACAAATCTTCCCATCGTTCGACAGTATTTCTATATTTTCTTCCCCTTATTTTAAGACTATTCATCAAAATACTCACTAATCTCTTCTAAACCATCAAAATCTTTTTGTCTAAAAACATCATATAAAACAATATTGACAGAATTAGCAAGATTTAATGACCTCAAATTTGGTCTCATTGGAATTCGAATCGTTTTATCAATATATTTTTTCAAAATATCTTCTGGCAATCCTTTGGTTTCTTTTCCAAATAATAAAAATATATCATCCATTTCTTTATAATTAGGAACAGAATACACATGTTTTCCCTTTGTAGTAGCAAAAAACATATTATTATCCTCTGGTTTATATTCTTCTAAAAATCTTTCAAAAGACTCATGTTCTTCTATTTCTACTTTATCCCAATAATCTAAACCTGCTCTTTTAACAGATTTTTCTGATATGTCAAATCCTAATGGATGTACTAAATGTAATTTTGTTCCTGTTGCTGCACATGTTCTTGCTATATTTCCGTGTATTTTGTGGTATTTCTGGTTCTATCATTACTACATGTATTTTCAATTTTATTCCTTCTTTCTTCTTTCACATCTCTCATTTATTTTAAAATGGTTACTTTGTGCCTGTCCCACTTTAGCCAAAAATGAATGCTTGTGTCTGTCCTACTTTAGCCGTTCTAAAATAGTTCTCTCTTCTGTCTTACATATTCATATAAAATAATCCCTGTTGCAACAGAAGCATTGAGACTTTCTGTTTTTCCAATCATAGGAATTTTTATCTTTTCATCTGCTAATTCTTGAATCTCTAGCTCTACTCCATTTGCTTCATTTCCAATAACAATTACTTTTTTATTATAGTTAATATCATAAATCGTATTTTCTGTTTGTAGTGAAGATACTACAATTTTGAATTTATGTTTTTTGATTTCTTTTAAGGTTTGTTTCAAATCTTCACATTCTATTATCTTGACTCTAAAAATTGCTCCCATTGTAGAACGCACTACCTTGGCATTATAGACATCGGCTGTTCCTTTTGATACTAATATTTGCGTTAGTCCAATACTATCAACGGTTCTTAAAATTGTCCCTAAATTACCTGGATCTTGTAAATCATCTAATGCAACTATGATATCTTGTGTATAGTCAATTTCTATATCTTGTCCATTTTTTTCTATAATTGCTAAAATTCCTTGTGGTGTCTGAACCTCTGATAAATATTTAAAAATCTTTTCTGTTACATAAACACATTCCTGTTTTGCAATTTCATACATTAAGTCTTTAGGAATTGTTGCATTTTTCTCACAATCATCACATAAAATAATTTGTTTTATTGGTGCTTTTTCTTGAATCGCTTCTGCCACTAGTTTAATTCCTTCTATGACATATTCCTTATTAATATCTCTATACTTTTTGTCTTTTAATTTCTTTACATGTTTAACAAATTCATTTTCTTTACTAGTTATTCGTTGCATTATCTTCTCCCTCTCAATTAAAGATTTATGAAATTCCATAATGGTCATCTTGTGCCTGTCCCACTTTAACCATTAATGGTCATCTTGTGCCTGTTCCAGATTAGCCATTAGGATAAAAATTTTGTTATATCATTTAATATTTGTTGTTCACTATTACTTCCTAGTTCTAATGTTACCATTGGTTTTATACCAGCTGAAAATTTTATTTTGTTTCCATATTTTTTGACTAGTTCATTTAAGTCTAATTGAAATTGGTTTTGCTCAAAAGTAAATACCACTGTTGTTGTTCTATTTTTTAGTTTGCTAACTATTTTGCTTACGTTTAAACTTTTTGCTAAATATTTGATTCTGGCAATGGCTATTAGATTTTCTAATTCTTTTGGCATATTTCCAAATCGATCTATGATTTCATCTATGATGTTTTGTATGTCTTTTTCGTTTTTACAAAGTGCAATTTTTTGGTAAATTTCAATTTTTTGGTTGGCATCTTGTATGTATTCATCTGGTATATAGCTGGTTACATTTAAGTCAATTTGAAGGTCTATTTCTGGTTCTATTTTTATTCCCTTCATTTCTTTCACTACCTCATCTAATAGATTACAATACGTATCATATCCTACTTGCTCTAAATGACCTGATTGGATTTCTCCGAAGTAAACTCCCCGCTCCTCTAATTTCTAAATCTCTCATGGCAATTTTAAAGCCCGAACCGAATTCTGTAAATTCTTTTATAGCCTTTAATCTTTTGTCTGCTACTTCTGTTAATAATTTGTCTTTTTTGTAAGTGATATAGGCATAAGCTTGTCTGTCAGCTCTTCCTACTCTTCCTCGTATTTGATATAATTGGGCTAATCCCATTCTGTCTGCATTTTCAACAATTATCGTGTTGGCATTTGGAATATCAATTCCAGATTCTAATATCGTAGTACAAACTAATACATTACTTTTTCCTTCTGTAAATTCTTTCATGATTTCTTCTATTTTGGTTCCTGTCATTTTTCCATGTGCATATACTACATTCGCTTCTGGCACAAGATTTGCAATGTCATCTGCTTTTTTCTGAATTCCTTCTACATTGTTAAATAAATAAAATACTTGACCATTTCTTTCTAGTTCTTTGGTTATTGCTTCTTTGATTACTTCAATATCATATTCTAGTACATAAGTCTGCACTGGTTTTCTGTTATATGGCGGATCATAGATAACTGACATGTCTCGGATTCCTACAATTGACATGTGCATGGTTCTTGGAATTGGTGTTGCTGTCATGGTTAAAACATCTACATTGGTTTTTAATTGCTTAATTTTTTCTTTGTCTTTTACTCCAAAACGATGCTCCTCATCTACAATTAACAATCCTAAATCTTTGAACTCTACATCTTTACTTAACACTCTATGCGTTCCAATTACAATGTCTACCTCTCCTAATTTTAAATTTTTGATGACTTCTTCTTGATATTTTTTACTTTTAAATCGATTTAGAATTTCTACTTTAATTGGAAAGTCTTTTACTCTTTCTTTGAATTCTTGGTATTGTTGCTCTGCTAATACTGTTGTTGGTGCTAAATAAGCTACTTGTTTTTGATCCATAACTGCTTTAAAAGCTGCTCTTAAAGCTACTTCTGTTTTCCCATATCCAACATCTCCACATAGCAATCTGTCCATTGGTTTTGCCATTTCCATGTCTTTTTTGACTTCTTCAATACAACGCAATTGGTCTTCGGTTTCTTGGTAAGGAAATCCAGTCTCAAACTCATTTTGCCAAGGAGTATCTTTGCTAAAACTAAATCCTTGCACTTTTTCCCTTTTCGCATATAATTCAATCAGCTCTTTTGCTACTTCTCTTAAGTTATTTTTTACTTTTGCTTTGGTATTTTCCCATTCCTTTCCACCTAAACGATTGATTTTGGGCTGAATGGATTCTCCTCCAATATATTTTCGAATAGAATCTAAATCATTGGTTGGAATATATAAAATGTCATCATTTTTGTATTTAATTTTGATGTAATCTTTAATTGTCCCATCTGCTTTTATCGTATTTACCCCTATATAGATACCAATTCCATACTTTTTATGTACGACATAATCACCTATTTTTAAGTCTGCAAATACTATTTTTTCTCCTTCTTTAAAAGCAGTGTTGCTAATCCTTTTTTTTCTTTTTTCTCCCTCAATTAAGTCATTGCCTACTATTACTAATTCATTTAAATCAAAAGCTTCAAATCCTACTGACAAATCCCCTATAGTAATGGTTACAATAGGTTCTGCTCCCTTTACAATAATTGTTTGATTTAGTTTTTCTTCTATCTTGCTAAAAATTTCTTTTTCATTTAATAGGCTTTGTAGCTTTTTTGCTTTTTCTTTTGTAGATACTAATAGATAGACTTTTTTCTTTTCATTAATGGCTTTTTGTAAATCTTCTATTAAGTTCTCCATTTCGCTTTTATAATAATTAACTTCTCGGTAAGAAAACTTGTATTTTTCAGTTGCTAACTTATTTTCTACATCTTGCTTTTCTACATAAACAATTTGTCTGTTTTGTAGTTTTTCATCTATCGCTTCATAATTTAATAAATTGACTATTGCCTCTGGTACTATTCTCTCTTTTTCAATTAACAACTTAATTAGATTGTTATTGTCAATTGAAATGTTAGTCGCTCTTTGTTTTATTTTTCCAATTTCATCTAAAAATATACAATAATTATTGGATAAATAATCTAATATGGTTTCTTGTTTTTCGTAAAAGCAATCAAAATACTTGTCTATTTTACTAATATAATTTCCTACTTTGATTTGTTCTATATCTTCTTCTATCATTTCTCTTTGTTTGTCAGTTGTCTCTATTTCTTTAATTTTTTGGCAAATATTTTCAATAGAATTTTCTAGAATATATTCATTAGCTGGATAAATCGTAGCTTTTTCTAACGTAGTAATTGACCTTTGACTGGTAATGTTAAAATTTCGAATGGAGTCTATTTCATCTCCCCAAAATTCAATCCTAAAACCAGTTTTTTCATCTGTTGCTATATCTACAATGCCACCACGAACAGAAAACTGTCCTCTTCCTTCAATTAAATCATATCTTACATATCCTAATTTTACTAACTTTTGCTTAACCTCTTCTAATGAATAACTTTCTCCTACTTTAAAATCTAATTCATTATTATATAGTGATTTTTTGCTAGGTAATTTTTGCATGATTGCTTCGATTGTTGTTACAACCATTAAATTTTTTTTTGCTTTTATTTGATTAAGTGCTTCCATTCTTTGATATGGCAAATCCTTACTTTCTGCTATATAGTCATAAGTTACAATCTCTTTTTTGGGAAATAATACAACATTGTCTGTAAAATACTTAATATCTTTATATAATTTTTTAGCTTGAATCTCATTATAGGTTATCAAGCAAATTGGTTTTTTACCAAATTCGTGAATTGCTGTTTCTACTTGTATCATACCCATGTCAGTTAAGCCCGATATTGCTATCGGACTTGTTTTATTTTCGATTTGTTTTAGTAAATCTATAAATTTTGTTGATTTACCCATTTCTCCTAAAATTGTATTCATCTTTTTCTCCTGCCCCATTGGTTTCCTAAATTTAATTGGGGAAATTTTTCCCACTGGTTCTGGGTTTAAATGGGGAAATTTTTGCCTCTGGCTTTCAAGTTTCTTTGGGGATTTTTTATAACTTGTTTATTATTATACTATATTTTATGCAAAAATGAAAGGTTTAAATCATTTTTAGATACTAAATATAAAAACCTAAATTAGAAATCCTAATTTAGGCTTTTACATTTTTATCACTAATTTATTAAACTTTGTATGAATATAATTCTTTAATTTGGTCATAAATTCTTCCGGTTGTATCTCTTTTTTAGCTACCATATCCAATCCTTTTTCCCAACTAGCTGTTAGTTTAGGATTTAACATATCTGGCATAGAAGCATATACAATGTCATAAATCTTTTCACCTTTTTTCGTTGGTGTAATAATTTGTGTTTTAGAATTGATTTCAATATATTTAATTTTTTCTAGCTTTTTCATGATTTCTGCTCTTGTTGCACTTGTTCCAATTCCAGCACCTTTAATTTGTTCTCTTAATTCCTCTTCCTCAATTAGCTTCCCTGCATTTTCCATTGCTAAAATTATAGAACCAGAGTTATATCTACTTGGTGGTGAAGTTTCAGCATCTTTTATCCCAAAATTCTTTACTTCTATACTTTGTCCTTTTTTCAAAGTTTTTAAGATTTCTAGACTATTGTCTTCTTCTTTTTTATTGGGATTATTTTCTGTTTCTTCATTTTTTTCCGTTTTATTTTCCACATTTTTCTCTTTTTCTGTGGATTTCGCTTTTAATATTTCTAAAAATCCTTGTTTTACACATACTTTTCCACTACCATGAAAAGTTTCATTTTCTATACTAACTGTTACTTGTACTTTATTATATTCTGCTGGTGGATAAAAAATAGCTAAAAACCTTTTTACAATCACTTTGTAAATTTGTTTTTGGATTTCTGGTAATTGATTGTAGTTTTCATAGCCTTGTCCTGTTGGAATAATCGCATAGTGATCTGTAATTTTACTATCATTCACATATTTGGTCTTTACTAGATTAGTAGAATATTTTTCTTCTACCATTTTTTGAATGTAACCTTGCACTTCTTCATCTTTGAATCCTTTTGCAATTCCATTTAAGTTCTTGGAAATTTCTTTTGCAACTGCTGTTGAAAGCACTCTAGCATCTGTTCTAGGATACGTTACTAATTTTTTTTCATATAAATTTTGGATAATTTCTAATGTTTCATCTGGCTTGATTTTAAATCTCTTGGTACATTCGTTCTGAATTTCTGCTAAATTAAATAATAGTGGTGCATTTTCTTTTTGTTTTGATTTTTTTAATTCTGTAATAAGTGCTTGTTTTCCTGCTAAACTGGAAATAAAATCTTTTGCCTCTTGTTCCTTTTTGAAACCAGCTTCATTGTATAACTTGATAGATTCATACATCTTTGATTTTTCATTTACCTTCCATTCTGCCTTAAAAGATGCTTCTTCTCCTCCAAATTCTCCTATGATTTTATAATATTTTGTTTTCACAAAGTTTTTAATTTCTCTTTCTCTTTCTACAATCATTCCTAATACACATGTCATAACTCTTCCTACTGATATAGAAGCCTTTTCTTCTTGCATACTTTGTGCTAATTTTCTTCCATAAATAATAGATAATAATCTTGAAAAATTGATACCAATCAAATAATCTTCTTTGGCTCTTAAATAAGCACTATCAGATAAACTGTCATATTCTGATAAATCTTTGGCTTCTCGAATTCCTCTCGTTATTTCTTCTTCTGTTTGAGAATCAATCCACACTCTTTTCATCTTGGCATTTGGATTTGGTTTTGCCATCATAAATACTAATCTTTGTATGTATTCTCCTTCTCTTCCAGAGTCCCCTGCATTATAAATTTCCTCAATATCTTCCCTTTGCATTAATTCTTTTACAATATTAAATTGATTTGCAACAGCTGGAATAATCTCATATTTCCAATCTTCTGGAATGAATGGTAAGGTTTCTAATCGCCATAATTTTAGCTTTTCATCATATTTGTCTGGATAACTCATTGTTACTAAATGCCCTACACACCAAGTAATAATCCAGTTCTCTGATTCCAAATATCCATTTTTTCGATTAGTCGTTATTTTTAGTGCTTTTGCAAATTCCATTGCCACAGATGGTTTTTCTGTTATCAATAATTTTTTGCCCAATTCTTTCTTCGTTTCCTTTCTTCCTCATTTCTACTTTTTTATAAGTTATTCAGCATAAATAATCTCCCTATAAAAAATTCCTATTATTTGTACTGATTACATTTTTTTTCTATATATTCATTTGCTATCTCTTTTATTTTCATCATTTCTTCTTTTGTCTCTGGCATCTGATAATCAAACCTATCAATCATCTTACTAATATAATTATTTTCTTTTAAAATCTTAAAACTATATCCAAAATTAATATCAAAAATATAAGATGTAAATCTTAAAACTTCATCTAGCTGACTTATTTTATTTCTAATATCTGCTAATTTATATTGATAAAAATCCTCTAGCATTTTGGGGGATAATTTTGCTCTCTCAATTTCTTCTATCACTTCTGGTTTTTTCCAATAAATCTCTGCCCCTTCATAAATAAGGTCTATTTTATCAGCATCTTTGATAATTTTACAAAACAACTCTTTCTCTTCTGTTAGTCCGTGGAGTCAATTTATATCTGTTATGTTCATATACTGCTGTATATATGATTTCATCATATTTATTTTCTTCAATATATTTTCTTATATAGTTATCTTTTTTTAGTAATTCTACCCCTGCCTCTCCATGATTAAATTTTTTCGTAATATCCGATATTTTATATTGTTCAAATCTACCAATGTCATGAAGCAATCCAATTAATTGAGCTAACTGTATTTTCTCTTCTGCTAAATTCAATTCCATTGCTAATTTTTTACTAATTTCTGATACTCTTAAAATATGGTCTAATTTATTGGCAACTCTTGGGTTATCTATTTTTTGCCCTTCCACATGTTTTTTTAATTCTTGTTTGGCTTTTTGTATATCTATCATTTACTTTTCTCTCCGTTCTTTTCCATACACTCTCTTACCATTTCATAAATCTGACGGATTTTTTCTTGTGTTTCTTTATCCTCAAATTCAAATCTTTGATATATTTTATCAAAATATCCTTTGTCTTTCACTATTTGTAATGAATGTTCATCCTCAAAATCATATACATAAGCAAAATGACTTACTAATGCATCTACTGCTGTTTTTCTTTTCTCATAATGAATCGCTTTGTCTTCTTTAAACTCTCGATAAATTTCATCTGATATTTTTTCTTTTTCTATGTTAGCACTTCCCCATGCTGTTTCTTTGTCTTCAAAAGTCAACATATATAGGATGTCAGTTTTGTCAGCATCTCTGATAATTTTTGAATGTAATATCTCTTTTTCATTCTTTGTCTCTATATTTTCTTTATTTCTATTATGGTTTAAAATTGATTTTTTTATAACTTCATCATATTGTTTATCTTCTATAAAATCTCGAATAAAATCTTTTTCAAATAAAATTTGTACTCCCAATTCTCCATGATTCACACTATCTTTATCAAAAAAAGTATTATATCTTTTTACTTGTTCAAATCTTCCTATATCATGTAATAATCCTATTAATTCTGCTAATTGGATGTCTTCTTCTGATAATTTCATATTTTTTGCTATTTCTTTGGCTATGGTTGCTGTTCTTTCAATATGTCCTATTTTCACTCTAATTCTATTGTTTTGTATATCATAATTACTCACATATTTTTTTAATTCTTGCTTGGCTTTTTGTATATCAATCATGTTTACACCTCGTTTGATATTGTATCATTTTTAAATTTTAAATTCAATAAAATTAAAATTTAAATTTAAAATCGTTTTTTGCTTGAAACCGTAGGGATTTTATTATATAATATGAAAAGTTAAAATAAAAAATCAATTTTAGCATTTTTAAACGATGAAAGGAGTCTCATTTTATGGAATATAAATTTAATGAAATTGAAAAGAAATGGCAAAATTATTGGGATGAAAACAAAACTTTTTTCACCGATGTATGGGATTTTTCAAAACCAAAATTTTATGCTTTAGATATGTTTCCTTATCCTTCTGGACAAGGCTTACATGTAGGACACCCAGAAGGATATACCGCTACTGATATTATGTCTAGAATGAAAAGAATGCAAGGATATAATGTTTTACACCCAATGGGATGGGATGCCTTTGGTCTTCCAGCAGAGCAATATGCCATAAAGACTGGAAATCATCCTGCTGGTTTTACAGCTAGTAATATTACTACTTTTAAGAAACAATTAAAAATGCTTGGGCTTTCTTTTGATTGGGATAAAGAAATTTCTACTTGTGATTCTGATTATTATAAATGGACACAATGGATTTTTAAACAACTATATGAAGATGGTCTTGCTAAACTAATTGAAATGCCTGTTAACTGGTGTGAAGAATTGGGGTGTGTACTATCAAATGATGAAGTTATCAACGGAAAAAGTGAAAGAGGTGGCTTTCCAGTTATTCGTAAAAATATGAAACAATGGGTTTTAGATATTCCTCAATATGCTGATATTTTATTAAATGGTTTAGATGAAATTGATTGGCCAGAGTCTACCAAAGAAATTCAAAAGAATTGGATTGGTCGTAGCGAAGGTGCTGAAGTAGTATTCAAAGTAGCTAATTATGATAGTTTAGATTTTACTGTATTTACTACTAGACCTGATACGCTATTTGGAGCAACTTATTGTGTGTTAGCACCAGAATTAGAATTAGTAAATCAAATTACTACACCAAAATACAGACAAGCTGTTGATGAATATAAAAAATTAGCTGCTAGTAAATCTGATTTAGAAAGAACAGAATTAAATAAAGATAAAACTGGTGTATTTACAGGTAGCTATGCTATCAATCCAGTAAATGGAAAGGAAATTCCTATTTGGATTTCTGATTATGTTTTGTCAACTTATGGAACTGGATGTATTATGGCAGTTCCAGCACACGATCAAAGAGATTATGAATTTGCTACAAAATTTGGTCTTACTATTATTCCTGTCCTAGAAGGTGGAGATATTTCTAAAGAAGCCTTTACTGATGATGGATTACATATTAATTCTGATTTCTTAAATGGTTTAGACAAAAAAGATGCTATTCATAAAATGATTACTTGGTTAGAAGAAAATAGAATTGGTACAAAAAAAGTAAATTATAAACTTCGTGAATGGATTTTTGCAAGACAACGTTATTGGGGTGAACCGATTCCAATTGTATATATTGATGATGAGATGAAGGCATTGCTAGATGATGATTTACCTTTAGTTTTACCAGAACTAGAAGACTATGCTCCTTCAAAAGTAGGTGCTTCTCCTTTAGATAAAGCAACCAATTGGGTAAACACTAACTTTAATGGTAAACCTGCTAAACGTGAAACAAGCACTATGCCAGGAGCTGCTGGCTCAAGTTGGTATTTCTTAAGATATATTGACCCCAAGAATCAAGATGAATTAGCTAATAAAAAGTTATTAGAATATTGGTTACCAGTTGATTTATATGTAGGTGGTCCAGAACATGCTGTTGGACATTTACTATATTCTAGATTTTGGAATAACTACTTATATAATAAAGGTGTTGTTCCAGTAAAAGAACCATTTGCCAAACTACGCCATCAGGGTATGATTTTAGGTACTAATGGCGAAAAGATGAGCAAATCAAAAGGTAATGTTATTAATCCAGATGATATGATAAAACAATATGGAGCAGATGCTTTAAGAGTTTATGAAATGTTTATGGGACCAATTGAAGCCTCTAAACCATGGGATCCAAATGGTATTGATGGTTCGAAAAAATTTCTAGATAGAGTTTGGAGATTATATACCGAATCTGGAAAAATAAAAAATGAATCAAATCAAACCCTTGAAAGAACGTATCATTATACCGTAAAAAAAGTTACTAGTGATTATGAAACTATGAATTTTAATACTGCTATTTCCCAAATGATGATATTTATTAATCATGCTAATAAAGAAGATGTTTTTCCACTTGCTTATGCAGAAGGTTTCTTAAAATTACTAAATCCTGTTGCGCCTCATATTACGGAAGAATTGTGGAATATTTTAGGTCATACTAATACAATTTCTTATGAAAAATGGCCTGAATATGATGAAGAAAAAACAATAGCAAATGAAATAACATTACCAATTCAATTTAATGGTAAGTTAAAGGCAACCATTCAGATTACTCCTGATGAAGAAGAAACTGTTGTAAAACAAAAAGTTCACGAAGTAATTGATTCTAAATTAGATGATAAAATGATTATAAAAGAGATTTACGTAAAAAATAAGATTTATAATATTGTTGTGAAATAATGATAATCTTTAGCCTATTAGAACTGATATCTTTATCTATGTTCTAATAGGCTTTTATAAACCTTGAACTTTAGATTTTAAATAATATAATTCTAATTCATGGTTTTCTAACTTATTTTCGCAAAGATTAATTCTTTTATCTTGTTGTTCCATTTTTTCTGTGTGTGTTGTAAAAGCATCAAATAGTGCTTTTAGCTTGTCTCCATGTTCATATTCAATAACTGCTACACTTCTGCTGATACTTCTTGTTTCTTTTTGTAGTTCTATTATTTGTTTTTGCATTTCTGGTATTTTTGCTATTTCCTTTTGCATTTCTGGAATTTTTGCTACTTCTTTTTGTATTTCTGGAATTTTTGCTACTTCCTTTTGTATTTCTGGAATTTTTGCTACTTCCTTTTGTATTTCTGGAATCTTTGCTACTTCCTTTTGTATAACATCTAATTTTGCATTAACATTTTGAATAGCATCCAGTATTTCATTTTTTTCAGTCTTGTTCATAATTTCCTCCTTTCTTTTTAGTACAATCGATTGTTTTATTATTATACATGGATAGAACTAACATGTCAAGAAAATCTCGTTGACAAATTTCGACACCTCCAAATTATAATTTGTAATTTTGTGTCACAAAACTGTAAACAACATTTAATATGATTGAAATAGATTATACCTTTTTTTATAGTATAATGGAAATAGATTATACTAAGGAGAATTATCTATGAGTATTGAAGCAGATTTAAAAAAAGATGGAATTGAAGTAATAAAACCTCTAGATACATTGAAAATTAATTCAATGGCAAGAAATATATCAAAAAAAATTTGTGATACCTTTCCCAATTATGGTCTTAATCAAAACAATTTATTTATTCAATTATCTAGATTAAATATGTATAGGGCAAAAATGCCTGAAGGTATGGCAGAAGCAAATTATTTTTATAAAAACAGTTCTATTTATTTTAATCAACATATTGATGATGAAGATTTAGAAGAATTTGCTATTCATGAATGTATTCATCATATTCAAGAGGTAAAAGATAAAAAAAATTATTTAATTAGAATGGGACTTTGTGATTATACTGAATTTAAAATATATGGACTAGGTCTAAATGAAGCAGCCGTTCAGTTGATGTCTTCCAAAATTAATGGAATTCCAAAAGAATATGTAAAATATTTTGGTATTAGTTTTGAAACTACTAGCCCTTCTTACTATCCTCTAGAATGTTGTCTCGTTAACCAGTTAGCTTATATTACTGGTGAAGACATTTTGTTTGAAAGCACTCTAAAAAGTTATGATAATTTCAAAAAAACTTTTTCGGAATTGACTTCTCCAAAAGCTTTCATGTCAATTCAAAATGCTATTGATGATATTCTTAACCATGAAGAAGCTATTATTAAACTTAATAACAAAATTGCCCAAATTGATACTAGAAATAAAAAAGTAGATGGAATGATTGAAAAAATTGAAGAACTAAAACATGAAATAACTTTAACTTTT
This sequence comes from Clostridia bacterium, assembly GCA_022792395.1. Lineage (GTDB taxonomy): Bacteria > Bacillota > Clostridia > TANB77 > CAG-508 > CAG-269. The sequence goes on along the minus strand of JAAWAX010000040.1, from coordinate 19,328 downwards.
ATGAGAACACAAAATCTTATTATATCTAGTTATTTTGATAAAGCTTTTGATAAAATTGTAGATTTAGAAGGTGTTGAAAAATATAGACAAAAATTATATACTTTTAAAGATTTTATCGGTTGTACAGAAGGATATACTTTTTTTAATGATTACTATGTTTCAAAAATGGAAGCTCTAGAATATAAATATAACTTGCTAGAAAGTGGTCAATTTGAAACTGCTTTAAAAGTTATTACCAAAAATGAAAATATTTTTATGCGTGCTATTAAACTACTTAAAAAACTTATTTTTGGTGCTTCTTCTGAAGAACAACACATAATCGAGTAGAAAAGAACAATAGGGGCTTGATTTTAGTTCTCTATATTTAAACTTATATCTTTCAAGCCCCATTTAATTGTTCATCCGCCAAAATTGCAAAGCAATTTTGTGTGGAATATTTTTCCTATACAAGAAAAAAAATCAAATTCCAGACTGGGAATTTGATTTTTTTATATTGTTCTTTCTCCTAAATACATAAATATTAAATGTTTTCTATGATACTTTTGGCCGCTTCCCTTCCAGAATGTGCAGCCCAAGCTACCGTTGATTTCACACCTGCTAAATCTCCACCTGCATATATTTTAGGATCAGAAGTTTGATACTTTTCATTTATTTCAATATTTCCCCACTTATTTGTTTCTAATCCCAATTCTCTAACATAAGGTTCCACTCTAGATCCTAATGCCATGATAATATTATCTATCTCTATTTCATAGTTACTTCCTTCTATATTAATTGGCACTAATCTATTGTCATCTTCCTTTTGCACCAGTTTTGTCTTTATTAATTCTACTTTTTCTACTTGATTTTTCCCTATTATCTTTACAATATTATTTTGAAATAGAAACCTAATTCCTTCTTGCATTGCTTCTTCTACTTCTTTATCTTCAGCTGGCATTTGCTCTCTAGCTCTTCGATAGATTACCATTACTTCTTTTGCTCCCAACCTTTTAATAGTTCTAGCACAATCCATAGCTACATTTCCGCCACCTATTACAGCAACTGTTTTCCCTTTATAATCTGGATGTAATTTATATTCTAAAAGTTCATTTCCTCCAAACACTCCTAGTAATTCTTCTCCCTCAACACCCATTTTAGATGATTGATTGGCACCAATACTAAGAAAAATAGCATCGTACTGTTCTTCTAAATCTTTCAAAAAAAGATTTTTTCCTAATTGTTGATGGTAATTAACTTTAATTCCTAATCGTAAAATTTTATCAATTGTTCTTTGTACAATTTCTTTTGGCAATCTAAATTCTGGAATTCCATGTACTAATAATCCACCTAAATAATCATATTTTTCATAGATAGTTACTTCTATTCCTCTCTTGGCTAAAAAAGCACTCGCTGTTAGTCCTGCTGGTCCACCTCCTATGATAGCTACTTTTTTATTCGTTTTATTTAATTTCATTTCCTCTGCATAGCATTTTAATAAACTATCTTCTTCCTCTACCATAGCATCAAAACAAAGTGCTTCTAAATCTCCTATAGAAACTGGTTCTCCTTTAATCCCTCTTACACAAGATCCTTGACATTGCTTTTGGTGAGGACAGATTCTTCCGCAAACACCTTGTAAAACTGTTGTTTCTGACAATATTTTATATGCCTCCACATAATCACCTTGTTTTATTTGTTCTATAAACTGTGGAATTTGATTTCCTAGTGGACATCCTTTCGTAGAACATGGCTTTGCTTTACAATTCAAACAATAACTCGATTTTTCGTTTATTTTTTCCATTTCTGCCTCATTCCTTACTTTTTTATGTATTGTATTATAGATGTTATTCTATGTCAATCTAAATGACTGTGTAGTCCATTCTAATTATTTTCTCAAAACGAAAGGTTAATTATGCTATTTAGCAAAATCAGCCTATTGATAACGTATTATTTTTCTTCTAATACTAATTTTAAATCTTTAATAAAATCAATTTTTTTCGTTTCATCACGTAGCAATGCTGCTGGGTGCCATGTTGGCATATATTTAATCCCTTTTTTCTCAATCCATTTTCCTCTAGATGCTGTTATTCCATATTCTTTCCCCAAAATATTTTTAAGTGCTATACTTCCGAAGCAATACAATAATTTTAGGTTTTACTAAAAGCACTTGATTTCTTAAATAATTCAAACACTCATAAGCCTCATCTTCTTCTGGATTTCGATTTGCTGGTGGCCTGCATTTTACAACATTAGCAATATACACTTCTTCCCTTTTGATACCAACTGTTTGAAAAGCCATATCCATTAATTTCCCCGCTCTTCCTACAAATGGTTCTCCGTATCCTATCTTCATCTGCTCCCGGACCTTCTCCAATGAACATGATTTCTGCTTGTCTATTTCCTACTCCAAATACAATATTTTGTCTTGTTTTATATAATTTACATTTGTTACAGTTAACGATTGATTTTTCTAATTCTTCCCATGTTTCAAACATAATGGTTACTTTGTGCCTGTCCCACTTTAGCCAAAAATGGTCAACCTGTGCCTGTCCCACTTTAGCCATTCGAGATAGCATTCCTCCTCTTCTTTTTATTTTACGCATTTTTCTATTAGTTCTATTTTTCTCTTTTGAGTTGTGTCTATTTTTGCTTTAGTTCCAACTGGTATAACTATTTTAGTTTCTATATGCCCAAAGTTGTTTGATTGGATGATTGGGAATTGATATTCTTTTCCGAATCACATCCATTACAATTTTTTCTAATTTGATATTGCTTTCATGCTCGTAACTTCCTATCCATATTCCTTTTATTTGTTTGAATATTTCATTTTGTTTTAAATGTACAAGAAAATGGCTTATCATAGCTGGATTAGATTCTATTCCTAAATCTTCTATAAATAGTATCTTATTCTCAAAATTAATTTTATATTTACCACTTACTAGACTATGTATACAATTTAAATTTCCTCCTATTAATTCTCCTTCCGCCTGTCCTTCTTGTATCGTTTTATATTCTTCCTCTTCTTTTCCTAATTCTAGATTTCCTTCTACTAATCTTTTTAACACTTCTTGATAACTATAGTCTGTTTCATCAGTAGCAATTGTTTTAAAATTAGTTCCACTAAAAGTTACTAGTCCTGTTTTCTCTGTAATCATATTAGTAATAGATGTAATATCACTATATCCACATATGATTTTAGGATTCTCCCTAATCATTTTATAATCTAACAATTCAAAAATGCTATTTGAATTATTTCCTCCTTTGGCACACCATATCATTTTGACTTCTTTATCTTGAAACATATCATTAATATCTTCTGCTTTTTCTTGTGCTGTACTGCTATAACCATTTGTATTGGAATAAATATGCTTTGATAGTTTTACTTTAAATCCACTTTTTTCCACGATTTGTTTTGCTTTTTCTAATTCTTCTATATTGTCTCCAATAATTGGATTCGATGGAGCTACTACTCCAATGGTATCACCTAATTTTAGTTTATTTGGAATTAACATATTTTTTTATCCTCCTTTGTTTCGTGTAAAGAAATATCCTCAATACGACAAAATGTCGGAAAAGAACCGTCCCCAATACGACATTATTTTAGTTCGATTACTGCTGTATTTAATCCATACCCTTGTTTTTCCACTCGATAAGAATGAATTAGGTCAGAATAACAAACACTACAAATCCCACTATCTATAATATTTTCTAATTTTAGTCCTTCTTTTTGTAAAATTATTTCATTGATTTTCACTGTATCAATATGCCACTTTTTATTAGCAACTGTTTCTTCTATGATTTCATCTATATTGTCAATATCTTGAAATTCCTTTTCAAAACTTTCTTTTACATCTCTATCTACTTCAAAATGACATTTTCTAATACTTGGACAAATACAACAGATAATATTTTCTGGCTCGCAATTAAATTCTTGTTTCATTTTTTTTACCGTTTCGACAGAAATTCTTTGTATGGTTCCTCTCCAACCAGAATGGCTATTCGCAATTACCTTTTTTACTGGGTCAAAAAATAGTAACAAGATACAATCTGCATTTGTAGTCGTAAGCATGATATCTTTCTTGTCTGTTATTAGTCCATCCGTTTTATCATATTGTTCTAAATTAAAATCTGGTTCTTTTAAGTTAATTTTTTGAGTTACAATTTTCACTTCTTTGGTATGTTCTTGATTTGTTTTTACTACATGTTCTGATTTTGAATTGATAACATGACATAGATTTTCATAATCTTTTATCGCTTTTTGATAAGCTTCTTTTTCTAATTTTTCTTTATTTACTTTGGCAGTTCTATAATTTTTATCCACACCCAAACTATAGGCATGATTGATAATATCTTGATATGCTAATAACTTTTTAAATTGTAAATATTCGACACCATCTTTTTGAATGTGTATCACATTTTCATTTGATAAATCCATCTATTACGTTCTCCTTGGTTGCCAATGGTTTTGAATTTATTTGGCAGCTTCTAATATTTTTTGTTTAATCGTATACTATTAAAATCAGGTTCAACATTTATTGTTGCTAAATATCCCCTAAATCATTGGCAATTAGTATTTTTAAAGTGTTTCTTTCATTTTATCATATTTCACTTCTTCTTTTGCATATTCCTCTGGTTTTAATCCTACCCTACTCTTCATAAATTTACATACTAGTAACATTAATATTCCAAATAGGATTCCAATTATAACCATACAATACGCTGTTTCCATTCTGTCTAAAAGAAAGGCTGCTAATATTCCAGAGACTGCTCCAGCAATTCCCTTTAAAAAATTATTAGCGGTAAAAATTTTGGTATCTATTTCTTCATTTGTGAAATTACTCATATACTTCTCCATTAATGGTTCATACATTCCTTCAAAAGCATATTTTACTATATATGCTATCATAATAAATAGAATGCCTATTTGATATTCTTTTGTTATCACACCAAATATTCCAGAAAAAATACAAGTAAATACAATAGAAAATCCCACTACAGATAGCGTTTTATTTCTTAATCTATTATGCATTTTTTCTTGTCGTTTACTAGCCATTCCTGCTATAACTCCTAAAATGGCAAATAGAATTCCTAGGTAACTTGATGGTACTTCTAAATCCTCTAACATACTAATTTCATAATTAGATACTATACTTAATATTCCTTTCATGACAGCCGCAAATAGAATCAGACTTTTTACTCGTTCTGATTTTAAGACAAATTGAAAAGCCTTTCCTATTTCTTTTAATTGTCCTACACTTTTCACTTTCTTTTTCTTTCTTTTTTTGACTGGTTCTATAAAAAGAATTGACATAGTCGTTACTAAAATTAAAACAAAAAGTGATAATAGCAGTGGTATATAGGGATTTACTTCATATAAAATTCCAGCTACAATTTTTGTAATCGCATTGATAATATAATATCTGGATGCTCCTTTTTGACTTATTTTGGCAAAGATCTTACTTTTCCACTTGCTTGGTGGTATGGATTCATTTAATAAGCTTGGTTCTGCACTTTCTTTAATAGCAAAAGCGGTTGCACTTAACATTTCTGCGATAATTAAATTAAATAAATTATTGCTAAATAGAACTACCAATATATAGGTACAATTTAAAATGTTTCCCAAAATAATACTATTTTTTCTTCCTAAAAATTCAATAATAAAAGTAGCTGGTATTTGCGAAAACATGGTAAACAAGTAGTAAAATGAATCAATTAATACTACATCTGCTGCATTAATATTTTTTATTTGTGTTAAAAATAAGAAATTTACTGTATAAAAAAATAGGTAATCCCAACTAAATGCTTTATAAGCTGGAAATAGTTTCATGTTTCTTTTTCTCATTTGTATCTTATTCGTTTCTTCCATTGATTTTTCCTTTCATTTTTTGTATCATATCATCTTTTGATTTTTTGTCAATATAATTGTAATCATTGTTATTTTGTTTCGCATGAAATCCACATACGGTTTTATATTCACAATATTCACATGGTGTTTTCCCATTCTTATAATAGGGTTTTATCTCTATTTTTCCACTTAAGATTTCTTTCGCTATTTGTTTGATAATAAAGTCTATATAATCTTGCAAAATTTTGAATTCTTCTTTGTCTACTCCATTGGTCCATTTTTCATTTACGGTTCCTAAAGTAGTGATAGCTGCTGGTACTAGCTTTGATGTACCAGAGGTTAAAGTATTGTCATTCATTTTGATAATTTTTACATCGGCTAAAATAAGCCCTTTCATCCTAAAGTTCTTTCTAATTTGTTCTTCGATTTCTTCTTCTGTTATTTTTTTATCCGCTTTTATCATTTGTTCTAATAAAGAAAAGTAGAATATACCAGCTGGCATGATGTCTTCTTCCTTACAAATAGCATCTGAATAGGTTAATAATTGAATTTGTAGTCCTGCATATACTTCATTTAAGTCTATGTTTTTGCTAGATGATTTATAGTCAATAATTCTTAAGTATTTTCCATCTTCTCCGCATTGCAGTATCAATTCTGTCAATTTTCCCTGTAATCTCTACTTTTTTCCCATTTTCTAATGTTAATAAAATTGGTTGATATTTTCCTTTTTTTCCAAATTCAATTTCTGTCCCTTCTATGGAAAAGTCACTATATATTAGGGTTTGTATAATGTATTTTAAAGCTTTGCTAACAATCCTTTTTAGTCGTTTTACTAGGGCTTTATACTTGGCTGTTGAACTAAAAATAAAATTTTTACTTAAGGTCAGATTTCGTTCAATAATTTCTGAAACCATCTGGTAGATTTGTTCTTCTTCTATTTCTGCTAATCCTAATCCTTCTTCTCTTACTTGTTCGAAAAATTCATCTATGGTTTCATGCATGAATGAACCAGTTTCAAAAGTATGTATTTTTAAATTTTCTTTTTCTTTCAATTTTAGACCATATTGTAAATAGTAAGAAAAAGGACAACTTCTATACTTCTCTAATCTTGATACACTTGTATTTAGTGTGTTGCCATATAACTTGTCTATGTTTTCTTTCTTTATTTCTTGTGGTAAATTCGTATAGTTCAATCCTTGTAAATCATTTTGCAATTTTTCTTGCCATTTAGCTTTTCCTTTATAATATTGATAAATTGCATACCAAATTTTATCAATTGGTTCTTTTTCCTTTAAGTTTGCTATATTTTCAAGTAATTCTTCATAGGTTACTTGCTCATTTACGATTTCATATTGTTTTTTTAGTAAGTCACTTTTTTCTTGTAAATTAGGATATATTTTTTTTATTTTATGGATTAGCATAGAAGGTCTTAAGGATTTTCCTTCTTTATCAGCTGATACATAAGATAGGTATATATTGTTTTCTGCTGTCGTAAAAGCTTTGTAGATGTTAAAATTGTCTTCATACAATTGCTCTAAAGTTCCTTTGGCTAATTCCATACCATCTTGTTTTAGTCTTTCTCTATCTACATCATCTAAAAATCCTTCTTCTTTATTAACACTTGGAAAACTTCCATCATTTAATCCAATGATAAATACAGTCTTTACTTTGTGGCTTCTGGATCGGTCAATATCACCAAAAGTCACTTGGTCTTGTGTCCCTGGAATTTTTCCCAATTCACTATTTTTTAAGCCTACTTTTAGTATTTTACTATATTGGTCAATGGTTGTTTTATCTTTTCCAAACACTAAAATCATTTCATCTAATAGTTCTATTATAATTTTGTAACTTGCTACATACTCGTTAGCTAAATCAATCAAAGATTTTTCTTCTAACTCTTGTATTTTCTTGGCTATTTTTTCTTCTATTCTTTGTTCTTGTAAAAAAGTATATAGGCATTTCGTGATATTTTCTATGTTTTTGTTTTGATTGATTTTTTCTTTTACTACTAATAATGGCTCTATGATTTGTTTTCTTAATTCATTGTATCTTTCTATTTTTTGCCTTTTTTCTTCTTTTTCCATTTCATAGACAAAGTCTTTTTTCCATTTATTTTGCTTAATTGCCCATTTATTACAATAGTTTTCTAATTCAAATATTTCATCTTCTTCTATTTCAGAAAATCCTAATTTTAAATAGTTGAAAACCGCTTCGCTTGTAAAGTTTTTATTCATAACTTCTAATAATGCCAATAGGTATTGTATGATTACATTTTGATTCACATCTCTCTTTTCATCGATAAATACTGGTATATTATATTTTGAAAAGATTGCCCTTACAAAAGAAGCATATTCTTCTATGTTTTTAGTAATAATGGCAATATCTTTATATCTTAAATTTTCATTTTTAACTAGTTTAGTAATTTTTTTAGCAATGTTCTCTATTTCTGCATAAGAATTTTGAGCTAAAAATAGTTCTATGTTTTCCACATTTTTTTCATATTTTGTGGATTTGTGATTGTTGATATTTTCACTTAAATGTTGCAATTCTTCTGTTTTAAAACGATATTGTCTTTCTAAATGGACTGGTTCTTCTAACGGAAAGTTATTTTCATTTACCATGCTCCAAATTTTGGCAATTGTGTTTTTGTTGGAATAAAATATATCTAAATCTGGATTCGTATTGATATTTAAATCATCTGTACAAATTGTTATATTCACCTGTTTGGCAAGTTTTATAAATTTTGTAATTACTTCATATTCTTGTTTCGTAAAACCTGCAAATTCATCTAAATATATCATACTATCTTGAACGATATCAGTTTCTTCTATTTTATTGGCTAATATGCTTAATAAATCAGTTTCTTCTATGTATTTCCCTTCTATTTGTTCTTGAAATTTTTCATAGATAACGGTAATATCTTTTAGTTTTGTTTTTAAATAAGCATCTTCTATTTTTTCTATTTCTTGTTGTAAATCTTCCACCATTATCCCATGCTTTTTGAACTCTGTAATGGCATTCATACTTAAATCAATATTTTCATCTGATTTTCCCAAAAATTTTAATTGTTTTTTGTTTTGATTTAATATAGAATAAATCAGCATGGCTTTACCTTGTTTGGTTAAATGGGTTTTATTACTTCCACCTACTTCATTTAATACTCGATATGCCATTCTACTTAAAGTTACAACTTCTGCATTTAGGACAGCACGATTTTTAGCAGTTTTCATTAGCTTGGTTTCAGCTGTAAATGAAAACTGTTCTGGTGTAATCATATATATTTTTTTCTCTTTTTCTAATTGTTCTATGATTTGATTAAAACAGTATTGACTTTTTCCACTTCCTGGTTTTCCATATATGATTTTTAGTCCCATTTTTTCCTCCATTTTCTACTTTTATTTATCTTATGTTTCCCCTTCTCTTCTCCAATAAAATAAATATTGTTGTGCAATTCCCGCTAAATCCCCAAATTTTTCAGTTGCTATTTTTTCAATTTGTTTTTTGCTAACTTTTGTTTCATCTGCTTCTTTAATATATAAGTCATTCATAACTCTTCTTACCCATACATCAATTGGAAATACTTCTAATCGTTTTAAGTTTGAAAATAATAAAATGCAATCTGCCACTTTTGGTCCTATTCCTGATAATGTCAATAATTGTTCTCTTACTTCAAAGGTATTTGGATTTTCTTGCATTTTTTCTAAATCTACTTGTTTGCTTATGATTTTCTTGGTTGTCTCGTATACTCTTATATCTCTAAATCCTAACCCTAACTCTCTATATTCTTTAATGGTAACATCTTTTAGTTGCTCTGGTGTTGGAAAGGTAAAATAATCTTTTCCCTCCCAAGTAATTTTATTTCCATATTTTTTACATAGTCTTTCTATAATCCCTTTTATTCTTGGTATATTATTATTAGCAGAAATGATAAAAGACAAAATAGTTTCCCATAAATCTTGGTTCAGTAAACGGATACCTTGTCCATATTGTATACTAGTCTGCATATGTTTATCAATTCTAGTTAATCGCTCTTTTATTTTTGTATAATCTCGCTTTAAATCAAAATATTCTTCTGCTATTTCTGCTATTTTGTCATTACCTATTCCTTCTATTATGATATTTTCGCCTTCTTCTTTTATTTTTAGCACGTTTTGTCTAATAACGCCTATGTAACTCCCCTCTTCTTGTAGATTCCAACGAAAACATTGTCCACATTCAAAGATATCTTTTAATTTAAATGAGTCTACTTTTTGCAATATTATTTTTTGTTCTTTCATTGTTAATTTCATTCCTTTAAATAGCTCAAATCCAGCTAAAAAAAATTATAATTATTTTTTACCATTTGCTCTTTTCTACCTTTTTATTATACTACATTGTTTGCTGAATTTCAATTTTATTTGAATTTTACTATTTTTTATAAATGCTTTTCTAATACAAAAAGTAGCATATTTTTATTGCCTTTTTCATACTTTGTTAAATCATGTTTTTTTAAATCCTAATCCTACTACTTCCCTTGAATTGGTTATTACAATAAAACTCTGTGGATCTATTTTTCTTGCAATCATCTTGATTTTGGCAATATCACCTCTGGAAGCTGCACACATTAGTACTAATTTATTTTCTTTTGTATACATTCCTTTTCCAAAAAGTCCAGTTGCTCCCCTTTTAATTTTTTCACCTATTTGCTCTGCAATTTCTTCATTTTTATCTGATATGATTAGAAGTAATTTTGTGAAGTAAATTCCCTCAAATAAAATATCTATCATTTTCCCCATTAAATAAATGGCAATAGCAGAATATAAACCAATTTCTATCTCTTGAAAAAAGAAAACATTTAAAGACACTACTATCGTATCTAAAATAATAATAGCTCTACTCATACTAATGGTTGGTCTATATTCTCTTGCAATATAACTAATTAAATCAGTTCCACCAGTAGAAGAATTAGCTTTTAAAATAATAGCTGTTCCGAAATCCAATGACAATTCCACCATAGATACAAGCTAAAAATCGGTCATTGGTTAATGGTTCTAATTGGTCTAAAAAATCAATAAAAATTGATAAAAATACTGTTCCTATCATGGATTTGATAAAAAAGCTTTTTCCTATTTTATATATGGCTAGGATAAATAGTGGAACATTAATTACTAATATCATGGTTCCCATTGGTATATTTAACAGATAATAAGTTATGGTAGCAACACCTGATATTCCTCCAGATGACAGCTGATTTGGTAATAAAAATAACGATACTCCCACCGCCATTATGAAAGCACCTATTATGGTTTCTAGTGTTTCTATTGCAAATTTTTTAACCTTCATTGCTTTCCTCCCCAAAAAATTCATAAAAAAAATCACCTTTATAGCAGTATTTGCTTATATTGGTGATTTTATACTATTTTAAGAAAATCAAAAATTTTCTTAAAATAGTATATATTCCACAGAAAATTCTTTTAGCATTTTCGCGGGTGAACAACTTAATGTGGCATAAAAACTAACTTAACAAGTAGTATGTTTTAATCATGCCACTTGTTGTTCTTATTTTCATTCTTCTAAAAAATCATTATATGTTTTCGTGATTTCTATTTTTGATTTTCCTTGTTTCATCTCTTCGTCTTGTTGTAAAATTAAGTCTACATCATATATTTCTTTTAGCTTCATAATATTTTCTTTTTTATGTCCAATTACATTACTAGCATCTATTGGATTTACCGTAACTTCAACTTCTTTTACTTTTACGTTTAGCTTTTTAATTTTTCCTACTACAGCATCATACCATAAGGCGGATTCTACTAGTTGCCTAAAAGCTGGATGATAAGGTCCCGCTACCACTTGGCTTTCCTTTCTTTCAGGGCTTGTTATTTCATCTGTATCTTGTAAACCAACTCGAATCACATCAATTTTTTTGTCAGCAAACCTTCTGACTAATTCTTTGCAAATTTCTACTGCTTGTACTAATGGTATTGGTTCGTATTTTCCTTCTTGGTACTCGGTTTCCAATTTTGTATTTTTTACTACTAATACTGGATAAATTCTTATCATTTTTGGCTTTAGCTTAATTAATGCTTTTGCTGTATTTATTTCATCTATTCTAGTGCTTTCTGGTAGTCCTACCATTATTTGATGCCCTAATTTAAAGCCATTCCAACGTATCATTTTAGAGGCTTTTTTAACATCTGCAAATGTGTGACCTCGATTGGTTCTTTTCAAAATATAGTCATTGGCTGATTGTACTCCTAATTCTATGGTTTTTACTTTGTACTTTTTTAATCTTTTCAAGGTTTCTTTATCAATACAATCTGGTCTAGTAAAAATTCTTATCGATTCTACTTTTCCTTGTTCAATATACTGGTATGCTGTTTCTAATAATTCCTCTTGTAATTTTGGTTCTATTGCTGTAAAACTTCCACCATAAAACGCTATTTCAATTTGAGCTTCTTCTTTCATCTCTTTTAAGTAATCATCTATTATTTTTTTTGCTTTTTCTTTTGTCATATTTTCTTTTTGTCCACTAATTGATTTTTGATTACAAAAGATACAATCATTTGGACATCCTAAATGTGGTACAAATATTGGTATAATATATTGTTTCTTCATAGATTGACCTCTTTCCTATTTTAAATTTTCTAATGCTTTTTGGGCTGCCCCCATTTGTGCTTCTTTTTTGCTTTTTCCTTGTCCTTTTGCTAAAATCTTTCCATTACAACTTACTTGTGCTTCAAATTTTTTATCATGGTCTGGTCCTTCTTCTTTGGTTATTTCATATTCAATTTTCACTTCTCCATGTTCTTGTAATTTTTCTTGTAGTACTGTTTTATAGTCTCTATCTCCTACATGTTTAGTTGCCAATTCAATTTCATCTTTTAAATTCTGTATGATGAATTTTTCTGCTTCTTCTATTCCCCCATCCAAATAAATGGCTGCTATTACCGCTTCTACACTATCGGCTAAAATGGCTGGTCTATTTTCTCCTCCTGTCTTTCTTTCCGATTTTCCAAGATATAAGAAATCACTAAAATTATGCAATTTAGCTATTTTATACAGACTTTTTTCACAAACTACAGTTGCTCTAACTTTAGTCATTTCTCCTTCTTTTAGTTTTGGATAATTTTGGTACAAATACTTGCTGGATATAAATTCTAGTATACTGTCTCCTAAAAATTCTAATTTTTCGTTACTCTCTAGATTATTTTCATAGGCATACGATGTATGCGTAAAAGCTTTGTTTAATAAATTTTTGTCTTGAAATTCATATCCGAATACTTTCTTCTACTTTTTGCATATTCCACCTCTTTTCTTCTAGATTTACTATTGCTTATTTAACTATATTATATACTATTTTGTGAATTTTGCAATAGAATTAGAAAAACAAAAATAGTTTACAATTTGTGGAAAAAAATTATTGCTATAAAATCCCAATATTTTTTTCCTTATTTTTATGGACAAGTTTGAACGATTCATGTATAATAAATGTGTATTATTTTAAACAAAGAAAGAGAGAAAAATTATGTTAGATAATCACAATAACAGAAACTTATCTGATGTATTTAAAGAATTACAAGAGATACAAAGAGTTCAAACTACTAGTGAGGAAAATTATGAACCACCTAAACCACCGCCTAAATCTACCAACGTAAAAAAGAACTTTACTTTTCATTTCCACAGAAACAATTCTAATAAAAACTCTGATTTAAAACTTTCACATATTATAGTGGGTTGTGGTATTTTAATTGTTGGTCTAGCTGTCTTATTTCCAAAAAACACCTCTTTTACACAAAGTTATGCGAAAGAAGATACTTTACAAGAAATATCAGAATACGAATTAAATCGTCATCGTTTGAATATACAAAGTATTATTTCTGAAAATGCTGATATGGATAGAGTAAAAGAACAAGTTACGGAAGAGCGAGAAATTGAATTTATGACAGAATATAATAATAATCCTACTCTTCCAAAAGGAGAAGAAATTATAGAACAAGAAGGTACTCCTGGAAAAGAAAACGTAACTGCTGTCAAAACTTATGAAAGCGGAAATTTTGTAGAAGAAATTATTTTAAGTAAAGAAAAATTAGTAGAACCAATTTCCAAAATAGTCAATATTGGTACTTCTGAATTTTTAGCAAAACATAAAGTACATATTGGGGATATTATGTATTTAGTTACTACTGATAATTTAAAAGAAACTCCAGATATTTCTTCTAATGATGTTGCAGAAGTAAAAAACTATTTGGATGTTAAATTATTAGAATTACCTAGTGAAGAATGGTGTAAAGTTTCTTTTGATAATATAGAAGGCTATATCAAAACTTCTAATTTAACTTCATCTTACACTATGCCAAATATTATTGAAAAGAATAGAATACAAAGAATTTTAATTAAGATAAATCTTGATATGGAATTAAATAGAACAAGTGGTTTGACTTTAAATGACTACAAAAAAATATTTACTAATCTTCCAAATGATAAAAATAAAATATTTCAAGATAACTATACTGCTTTCTACAATGCAGAAAAGAAATATAATATTAATGGTATTTTCTTAGCATCCATTGCTATTCACGAAAGTGGTTGGGGAACTTCTCAAATTGCTATGGATAAGAAAAACTTATTTGGTTATGGGTCTTATGATGCAACACCTTATGAATCTTCTTTTGAATTTGAAAATTATGTAGAAGGAATTGAAACCGTTGCCAAATCTTTAGTTAAATATTATTTAAACCCATCTGGTACTAAAATTTATGATGGAGAAACGGCTGCTGCTTGGTATTACAATGGTCCTACTTTAAAAGGTGTTAATACTCGCTATGCTAGTGATCCTGAATGGCATGAAAAAGTATATAACTATATGGAAACACTATATAATAGACTTCAATAATATAGGAGGTAAATAATGAAGAAATTTAAAATAAAAAATGAAAAATTACTTTTTACTATTTTAATTATAGCTCTATTTATCGTATTTCTTCTATATTATAATTTAGTATTTTCTGTGGTATTTGCTAGAAATAATTTTGCAAATGAAATGATAGAAATTTCAGATGAAAATGAAAATCCTATTTTTAATATTCAAAAAATATTGTTATACAGTAGTGCTAATGCTATTGACAATTCAGAAGACCAATCTTTAAAAGATATGAGTATTTGTCAATATACAGATATTTCTATCTATCTTGATAATACCAATACTTCTTCTGAATTAACAGATGAAAATACAATTAAACAGTTATATATTGATAATATAGTAGCAACTTCTGATGCTGATATAGGAACTAAAATTTTAAATTATAAAAATCCTTTAGATTTTGGTAAATACAAAAAGATAGAAGAAGCTGAAAACAATAGAATTGATTTTAATATTATAAATACTAATTCAGAGAATGAGAATAATGATTATGCTAACCCTACTTTCTATACTGATTGTTCTAATCCTATTTCTTTAGGATATATGAATAAAGACATTTTAACCAATTATGCTGTTTCTGAAGATGCTAATACTATTTCTTTTAATGGAAAAGTTCTACAAGAAGCAAATATCAATTTAGAAGATATTAATTATACACTATCTTTTAAAATTCATATTATTAATAACTTAAATCAAAAATTCGTTTATAATATGAAATTAAATGTACATTTAGATGATGATAATGGTGGTATTTATAATGGTTATGTTTATAAAGGAAAAACTGTATCAGGTAATGAATATCAATTTTTTAAAGAGATTTAGTTGTTTAAGACTAAATCTCTTATTAGATAATGAAATGAATTTATATCAGTACGCACAGTCCATTTTATCTTTTATACTATCAGTATGTATTCTATAATTTGTTTTAATTCTTATATAGATTTTTATTATTCTTAATATAGGATTTTAAGTATATGGTTCTAACAAGCCTATCACCAGTACAAACTAATCCTAAACCAACAAGTCCAATATTGAAATATTTTATTAGGCAAAGTAATGGTATTCTTATACATATGCCACCAATAAATGAAGTTAATCTAATAGCTTTTGTATCTTTATTAGCAGATAAATATGCTAAATAGTTATTATTAAGAATATACGTAAAAAATTCAGTTGAGTACAAATAAACATATATACCACATTCACTCCAAGGAACACTTCTCCCCAAAAAATACCAAGCTGGATATGGAATAATAATAAAAAATATTAGTGAAAACATTAAAGAGTAAATTGTAATTTTATTTACTTTTCCTAATAGATTTTTTTCTTTATTTTCTATCGAATCTGCATAAGAAACTAAAAGTCCTGTATAGTATCCTTCTGCTAATTGTAATAACACTTGTACAACAGCCGAACATACACATACTATAACATAAACATCAGTACCAAAAGAACTTGATATACTCTCAAGAAAAATGTATGCAAATTTTTGAATTACTTTATTAAATAATAAATCTTTTGCATGGTTAATTATGTCTTTTATATATACCATTCTTATTTTTCTATATTTATATTTCGAAAATATGAATAATAAAATTGTATTTATAAGTGTAGATATAATTGTGGCTACATATATTCCAACCTCATTAAATCCCAATTTAATGCTTATTATATCTCCGAGAATATTAAATAATGAAGATATAACTGTTGAAATCAGTATAAGATTTGTTTTGCCTTTTATTTTTAAATCATTTTTTGGTATATGACTTATTGCTAAAATCGGTAATTGAATTGCCTTTAATTTTAATAGATATGTTAAAATATTTCTAGCATCATTTTCTAAAGTATAAATATAAGTTAGTTTATTAGCAAATATAAATATTATTAAAGATATAATAATACTACTAGACATTTGTAAAAAAATAGCTACCGTATTAATGCTATTATTATTTTTTCTATCTCTTGATAATACAATACTATGTGATTGTGATATACATTCTTGTACAGTATTTATTGCAGAATCCAAACTTATAAGCGAAGCAAATACTATAATTGCAGTTGTACCAATAGAATTAGATAATGCTCTATCAATCGTTATTAGTATTATATTTGTAAATTCTACTATAATATATGGTAGTACAAATAAAAGTACTGACATTATACTTTTATTACTTATTCTTTGTTTCATTTTTTCTCCTATTTATTTATGATAATAACTTCTCCTTCATTCTTTTTTGCTCTTTTATAATAAATTGGTGTTTTTTGCTCTTGATTTAATTTTCTTAATTTATTGATAGCTACATTAAATGCTGAAATGTCAAAAATATGTTTGACAAAAATTAAAAATCTGTGTATAATTATAGTATAGAAAATGAGAGCCACAGAAATGTGTGCTACCTAAAAATTTTAGATAAAACACCACATAGCTCTGCGAAAGTGTACGTGGTGCTTTTTTATTTGCTCAAAATAATAACCAATATTATGATTAAGGCAAATGCTACGACTGTAACTGCTATAAGTCCGAAGAATAATAGCCATACTAATTGAATTAATACTGATTCTATCATAGCACCACCTCCATTCTCACAGTAAAAACTGTGTATGTAAAGTGGTAACACCCATACTGCTTTTTCTCATTTCCTATATTTAATACTACACATTATTTAATTATAAAATACAAGCGAACAAAATAAAATTTTACAATTCATTTTTTATTTTTTGGTAATAATTTTATAACATTTCATTTAATTATTATATAATACACAATAAAATATTAATAGATTGGTATTAACAAAATCAATATTCGTGTATTAAATCATTTAATATATCTATTAATATTATTTGTAATTCTGTTGCTTTTGTTTTATCTAGTTTTTCAGATAACATATCATTATATCTATTATAACACCACAGAATAAAGTTCTACAATTAATTTTATTTTCTATTTTAACTCATTTTTAACACAATGATTTTTTCATTTTAACCCAATTTTAACCCATATAAAATTATTTTTTGCATTTTTAACTTCTAAAAGCCTTGAAAATACTGCATTCTTATTTTTAACATAAAAATATATAAAAAAGCGAGAAAACATTGATACTTCAATATTTTCTCGCTTTTTCTATGGAGCCATTGGCGTAGTTATCTACAACTTTTTCTGGCTCTCTTGACGATTGATACAAATATCAATCAATTTATTAAAGTATATCATATTTTTTATAAATTGCAATAAAATCATAAGAAAATTTATAAAAAAAGAAACCTCTTACGAGGAAAAAGAAATAATTATCTTTTTTGGATGATTAAATTCTGAACAAGTTTGCAATTAAAGCAATTAACCATAATACATACCACGCACTACCTGCAGCAATTCCTTTACTGTCTTTTAAAATTCCACTTAAAACCAATTCAATGGTAATTAATAGCAAAATCCAGATACTCAAAAGCACACGTCCTACTGCAAGCATTTCAATGAATATCAGGGGAATCATAGGTATAAATTTGATATTCCGAACTAGTGTCCTTAAACTGTTCATCTTTTTTTCATCGTTCATAATAAATCCTCCATTTTCTTTTATTGTCGTTTTCTTGTTATATATGTTAAACCAAAAAGTACGAGGATACTTCCTCCACTAATTAGTGAATACAGGAATTAAGTTATAAAAAAATCTTTCTTAAGTAAGATTATACTATATTTTACATAAAATTGCAAATTTATATGGAGTACATTATGTATAAAAGTGAATAATTTTTAAACATAAATCAATTCACTCAAAACAATTTCTTCGGCTTGTGCTTTAATAGAGTTCATAGCTCCTACCCAATAGAACATATCTGTATTTTTCATATCTTCTGTCAAATCGCTTTTAGCCTTAAAATCGTTAATAATTTGTTGTACTCTATTATGTGCCGTTTCTTGTATTTCTTTTAAGTGTGTATTTAGTGTTCCGTTCATAATCATTATAGTATATTCAGCTTTCTTGTGTTCTTTCAAAAATTTTAATCTCATTCTTCCATATTTATTTAATATAATCTTTTGTTGTCTTGGTGCTACAATATTAGGTAAATAATAATCTCCCTCTAAATAATATTCAATCCCTGTTCTTTCATCAATTTTTGTTTTTGGTAATTCGTTTTCCATATCTAAAATTCCTCCTTCTAAAATCTAGTATCATTATTTTTCTTTCTATTCTTGTTTTGCTTATTTTCATTTGGTATAGTTACTCTTCTAGTGTTATTTGCAATTTCATTATCGTTATTGTCAAATATTCCATTTTTATATAAATCATCACTAACAATCTTGTAGTTATTATCTTTATTATAGCAAATTCTCTTGTGAAAATGGCTCATAATACTATGCCAAAAGCCTTTAAATTTCTGTAATTGTTCTTTTAGACTTTCCTTTTCAGTTCGTAATTTCTCTATAATCTTATCTTTAGTGGATAGTTCCTTTTTTAGTGAGTGTATTTCATCATCTTTTTGCTCTAATTGATATTTTAGAGAAGAAACTTCTTGTCTTGTTTCAAAAGCATAATGCTCAAAATCTTTAATTGCTAAATTTAGGTCATTTACACTTTTTACTGCTCCAGTTGTATCTTTTAT
>JAAWAX010000039.1 GCA_022792395.1 Clostridia bacterium | reverse complement strand
TAATAATTTCAAAGATAAAAAATTATCTGAAGGAAAGCATTATAGAGTTACTTTAGGTCATGTTGCAAAAAAATTAGTACGTGTGATTTATTATTTATTAAAGACAAACAATAAATATGAAGCCAATAAAGTAGCTTAATATCAATAATTCCATAATTTTTAAAAGCATTTTTCTAAATGCTTATTTGTCGTGCTTTAAATTTTATAGAAATTTATTTAAAAATTTTTATAAAAACTCTTGACTTTCATATAGTTAGTCTAGTTATCCCTTTAGATTATAACATTGTTTTCTAAAAAAGTATATGAAAACAGTAAAAAAATAATAAGTCAAAAGAGTATTTTGTAAACTACATTTTTAACTTATTTTTACATTTTTATCTTTTTTAAAATAAACTTTTGTTTTTCCTTTTTTACACCAAAAGTTCTATAAGGTTAGTATCCTTATTAGTATCCTTTTTTATTTCCTAAAAGCATTGATTTTAAAACATATATATTTTTTCCCTTATTATTATTACAAACTATTTTTATACTTTATCGTATTTTTAAGATTTTTTCTATATTTTTGTTTCAATTTTTTAGTTTGGTGGTATAATCTTTATAATATACTAAAGAACGGAGATGATTAAACTTGTCAAATAATATTATGAAAGATGAGGTAAATGTTAGTAAATTATATGGTTTAGAAGCAACTTTACCCAAAGAAGATTTTATTCAAAAATATAAAGTGAAAGAAAATGGACTTTCTTCGCAAGAAGCAGAAGAAAGACTACGAAATTTAGGATTAAATGAAATGAAACAAGCAAAACCAAAAAAGTGGTATCATTACTTTTTGGAAAGTTTATTTACTCCTTTTAACTGTATTTTGCTTGGTATAGTAGCTATTTTGATTTATACTGATATTTATTTGCCACCAGAACCTAGTTATGCCAATATTATTGTAATTGCTATTTTAGTATCAGCTAGTACTCTATTGGACTTTTTTGAAGAATTTCGTTCCAATAAAGCTGCAGAAGAATTAAAGCAGATGGTAGCTACTACTACTACTGTTATTCGTAATGGAGAAAAACTAGAAATTCCTATCAGTCATGTAACCTTAGGTGATGTTGTTCTTCTTTCTGCTGGTAGTATGATTCCTGCAGATTTAAGAGTAATAGAAGCAAAAGATTTATATGTTGGTCAATCCTCTCTAACTGGAGAATCAGATAGTGTTAAAAAGACAGTAGAAAGTAATTTATCAATAGAACAATTAGATAGTATCGCTGATTTAGATACGATTTGCTTTATGGGTACTAATGTTATTTCAGGAGTAGCCAAAGGAATTGTTATTAAAACTGCTGACTCTACTTATTTTGGTAAAGTAGCTCATACCTTAACAGTTGGAAAGCCAAAAACGGCTTTTCAAAAGGGAATCGAAAATATTAGTCGATTATTAATTCGTTTCATGTTAATTATGATACCAATTGTATTTTTATTAAATGCTTGGAAACATGATATTATAACTGCTTTTACTTTTGCTGTCGCCATTGCCATTGGAATTACACCACTTTTATTACCAGTCATTTTATCTTCTAGTTTATCCAAAGGTGCTGTTCGAATGTCTAAGAAAAAAACGATTGTAAAGAAACTAGATTCTATTCAAAACTTTGGTGCTATGAACATTTTATGTACAGATAAAACAGGAACCTTAACAGAAGATAAAATTGTACTAGAAAAGTATTTAGATATCAATGGAGAAGAAGACCCTAGAATTTTAAAACATGCTCTATTAAATTCTTATTTTCAAACTGGTTTAAAAGGTAATATTGATGAAGCTGTTATTAAAAGAGGTTTAGAAAATAATATGGGGGAACTTTTAGAAAAATACAAAAAATTAGATGAGATTCCTTTTGATTTCTCTCGTAGGCGTTTGTCTGTTGTTGTTTCTGATGGCAACAAAAATCAGCTTATCACAAAAGGTGCTGTTGAAGAAATTTTGAGCATTTGTACTATGGTGGATTATAAAGGTGATGTTTCTCCTATTACTAAAGAAATAAAAGAAAATATCCGAAAAATCAGCAAAACATTAAATGAAGAAGGTCTACGAGTGGTAGCAGTCTGCCAAAAAAATGATATTGCCAATATTGAACATTTCCAAGTTTCTGATGAAAAAAATATGGTACTACTTGGTTTTATTGGATTTTTGGATCCTCCAAAAGAAACTGCTAAAGAATCAATTGAAAAGCTTAATCATGCAGGTATTCGAGTTATTGTTTTAACTGGTGATAATGCTGAAGTCACTCGATGCATTTGTAATAAAGTTGGTATCAATTCCAAAAATATTGTATTGGGAAATAAGATTGATAAGTTAACAGATATGGCAGTTTTACGATTATTAAAGAAAACGAATATATTTGCTAAACTTTCTCCTATTCAAAAAGCTAGACTTGTAAGACTTTTAAGAGAATCTGGCAATGTCGTTGGCTATATGGGGGATGGTATTAATGATAGCCCTTCTCTTACCAATTCTGATGTTGGCATTTCTGTTGACACTGCTGTTGATATTGCCAAAGAAGCTGCTGATATCATCTTATTAGAAAAAGATTTAAATGTTTTATTAGATGGTGTGACCGAAGGTCGTCGTACTTTTGCAAATTTGATGAAATATATAAAACTTGCTACTAGTTTTAATTTTGGAGAAGTTGTTTCGATTGTCATTGCAAGTGCTTTGTTACCATTTTTACCAGAAACACCAATTCAATTATTAGTAGAAAGTCTACTATATGACTTTGGACAACTTACTTTACCATTTGACCATGTGGATAAAGAAGCTTTGCAACAACCAAAAACATTCTCCATAAAAAGCTTAAAAAATTTCATGTTTTTTATGGGACCACTTAGCTCTGCTTTCGATATGCTAGTATTTGCTTCTCTTTGGTTCCTTTTCCAAATAAGAGATGTAGCTACTTTCCAAACTATATGGTTTAGTTATAGTATCACTTCTAATTTGGTTGGTATGCATATTATTCGAACAGCAAAACTACCATTTGTGCAAAGTAATGCCCATAAAGCTGTTTACATTTCTTCAATTACTTTAATTTTGGTTGGACTTTTTGTTCCTTTCACAAATTTAGGAAATCTAATTGGCTTAGTTCCAATTGAATTGAAATATATTTTTATGATTTTTATAATTACCATTCTTTATTGCTTTGTGGCTATTTTTGCAAAAAAGATTTATATGAAAAAATATGGTGAATGGATTTAATTTTATACGGAAAAACCCCTTTTTAAGAGGGGTTTTAGCTTTACCGTTTTGTTTTTGTTATTTGAATTGCCTTTCTGACTTCCACATAAAGGACATTAGCATCCGCTAAACTATTATATCTACGAATTTCTTCTTCATAGAGCTGTTGCCTTGTTAATAAATATGGATAGTATTCTTTTAGGAAATTATAGAAACTCATAATCGTTTCATCTTTTTGGGCTACCATTTCTTTTAATAGTTCTCTTCCTCTTAACCTACCGTATTTCATAAGCATAAAACTCCCTCCTTTCTTGAATTTTTCCTTTGCCATATAAATCCATGGCATAAATTTACTAATTTTTCCATTTAATTATACAACATTATGTTAGCCTTTGTCAAAATCATTGATTTTGTGCCAATAATTATATGTGTAACGATTTCCTATAATAGAACAAAAGGGGCATGATTGAAATTTTTTTTTACCTTTTAGATTATTTACATGCCCGTCTTTTCTTGAAGTTGTTAAGCTTTAGCTGTTACAAATTCATGATGCGTTAGAAGTTCGCCCGCGAAAATTCTGTAAGAATTTTCTGTGGAATGTGTTTTCTTGTATAGGAAAAATTTTCGATTTTTCCTATACAAGAACAAAAGAACTCCCTTTGAAAGGGGTTCTATTTTTTCATATAATGAGCTCTTTTTTGTCTTTTGCAGACAATTTCGATTGCCGAATATGTTCGTTATAATATTTGACAATCTCTGAATTCTTTCCAGCTATTGCAGAATTTTTAAGAAGCTCATTGCATCTGTCATCTTTTTCGATTTCTTTGAACAATCTCAAAGGTTCATAATCTAAACCTGTTCTCCTAGATGCTAATGATCTTAATCCTACAACTTTCATTTTAGCCCTTTGGGCCAATATTTCTGTCCCATCCATGTTGCCCATTTCTCCCCTTTCTTATTTGGTAAGTCCCTTATCCTATAACTAGGATATTATGAAACTTTCATATTGCTATAGTTTACTACTTTTTTCTTCTAATTGTCAAGTTTCATTATCTCCACTTTTATAACATTTGTCTTGTTTTTATGACTGTATTTCTATCTTTTCTTCTCCTAAAATATCTTGGAACACAGTTTGAATTTGGTCAGTCAAATAAATTTGACCACAAGGTTTTGTATCCTCTTCTACTTTAATTTGTACATTCATATTATTTCTATCACCACTAAAATAGCGCAAGGCTCCTCTTAACTTCTCTTTTTGTTCCTCATTCGCATTTGTAATATCAAGAGTCAAAATCTTTTGTTTTTGTTCTCCAAAATCCTTAATTTCATTTGCAATAATAGTAGTACTATCATCTTCTCTTATGCTCAAACGTCCCTCTACCATGACAATGTTTTCTTCCACTAAACTTTTACCAGCATTGATATAGGCATTTTCAAACACAATAATTTCCACCACTCCATATAAATCTTCTACCGTTACAAAAGCCATAATTTTATTATTTTTTGTATATTTCTTTTTAATCGAAGTAATAATCCCTGCATATTTTACATTTTGGCCATCTTTGTAGTTTACTTTTCCACTTTGTTTTGTCATTATCATTTCAGGATTATCCAAATTAGAAGATGACATTTGCTCTTCAATTGCTCTTACCTTTAGACTATTAATCGTTGTTTGTACTTCTATTTGACTTCTTAATTTTTCCAAAGGATGTCCCGAAATATAAATTCCTAACATTTCTTTTTCAATCGATAGCAATTCTTTATTGGACATTTCTTCATGTTCATCAAATTGATATTTGATTTCATTCATTTCTTCCTTTTCTTGTTCTGACCCTAAATCAAACATGGAAACTTGTCCATCAAAACCTTTCTTCTTTCCACTTTGAATCACATCTATAATGCTTTCAAAAGAAGCCAATAGAGTGCTTCTCGTTTGTCCAAATTCATCAAATGCACCTGCTTTAATTAAACTTTCTACACACTTTTTATTAACCGCTTCATCTGCAATCCTCTCACAAAAATCAGTAAAACTTTTATAAGGTCCATTTTCTTTTCTTTCTTTTACAATATTATTAACTGGTACCGTTCCTACATTCTTAATACTTCCCAATCCAAAACGAATTTTGGGCATACAAGATATTTCTGATGTTAATGGCAAGGTTGTGCCTGTCCCAGATTGACCATTTTCTGATGTCAATGGCAAGGTTGTGCCTGTCCCAATGTGACCATCATACTCTGTTGTAAATTTGCTATCACTTTTATTAATTTCTGGTTTTAAAATTTCAATTCCCAACAGCTTACACTCATCAATATATTGTGGTATTTTATCTAAATTTCCTAAAAAACTATTTAGAGTTGCTGCCATAAATTCTGCTGGATAATAAGCTTTCAAGTAAGCCGTTCGATAAGCAATTACCGCATAACAAGCAGCATGTGATTTGTTGAAAGCATATTTGGCAAATTCTGCCATCTCATCAAATATCTTATTAGCTGACTGTTCATCAATTCCATTTCGTACACAACCAGGAACTATGATTTTTCCTTCTTCATCGACTTGTCCATGAATAAATATTTCTCTTTCTTTTGCCATAACATCTAGCTTCTTTTTTCCCATAGCACGTCTTACTAAATCTGCTCTCCCGCAAAGAATATCCTGCTAAATCACGTACAATTTGCATAACCTGTTCTTGGTATACCATACAACCATAAGTCACATTTAAGATTGGTTCTAGTCTTGGGTGCGTATATTCATTATGTCCTGGATTCAATTTTCCCTTCACATATCTTGGTATTTGATCCATTGGTCCTGGTCGATATAAAGATACCCCTGCAATTAAATCTTCTAAACAATCTGGTTTTAGTTCTTTCATAAAGTTTGTCATGCCCTGTGACTCAAATTGGAAAATACCACAAGATTTCCCTTCTTGCCATAATTTATATACTTTAGGGTCTGCCATATCTTTGTCAAATTCCACCTCAATTCCTGTGTTTTCTTTGACTAAATCAATGGTATCTTGTATCACGGTTAAAGTTCGGAGTCCTAAAAAGTCCATCTTCAATAGCCCTAATTCCTCTAATGTTGTCATGATGTATTGTGTCGAAATTTGACCATCACGAACATATAAAGGAACATAGGTATCAACTGGGTCTTTGGTAATAACCACCCCGGCAAGCATGAGTAGATGCCTGTCTTGGCATTCCTTCTAATGCCATAGCAACATCTAAAACTTTTTTTACCATTTCATCGGTGTCATATCTATCTTTTAATTCTTTGTTTTGCTCTAATGCCTTTCCAATCGTAATATGTAATTCATTTGGTATCATTTTAGCTAAACTATCTGCTTCTGAATATGGTACATCTAGCACTCTTGCTACATCTCGAATGACCATTTTAGCTGCCATAGTTCCAAATGTAATAATCTGTGATACATGGTCATGTCCATACTTTTCTGATACATAATCAATGACATCTTGTCTATGTTCATAACAAAAATCCACATCAAAGTCAGGCATACTAATTCTTTCTGGATTTAAAAATCTTTCAAAAAGAAGTCCATACTTCATGGGGTCAATGTCTGTAATTTCAATAGCATAGGCAATAATTGAACCAGCACCAGAACCACGCCCGAGGTCCTACGGGAATATTATGTGTTTTAGCATAATGAATAAAGTCCCATACAATTAGGAAATAGTCTACATATCCCATCTTTTGAATGACACCTAGTTCATATTCCATCCTATCTAATATCTCTTGTGATGGATTCTCTCCATATCGATTCTTAATTCCATCATCACATAATTTTTTGAAATAATCATAATGAGTCGGAAATTCTTCTGGAACATCGTAATTCGGCAATATCGTGTGTCCGAATTCAAAGTCCACATTGCACTGCTCTGCAATCTTTACCGTATTTTCTATTGCATCTGGGAACGCCTTAAAATATTCTATCATTTCTTCTGGTGATTTCACATATAACTCATCTGTCTCAAAACGCATTCTGTCAATATCACTCATTCGTTTTCCTGTTTGGATGCACAGCAATACTTCATGATTATAAGCATCTTCTCTTTTTAAATAATGGGCATCATTGGTAGCAACTAATGGAATATCTAATTTTCTTGCTAAAGCAATTAATTTTTGATTGGCTAAAACTTGTTCTTTTATTCCATTGTTTTGAATTTCAATGTAATAATCTTCCCCAAATACTTTTTTATGCCAAAGTGCAATTTCTTCTGCTTTTTCATTCTGTCCATTTAGTAAGGCTTGATTGACAGAACCTGCTAAACAAGCACTTAAACAAATAAGCCCTTCATGATATTTTTCTAATACTTCTAAATCAATACGTGGCTTATAATAATATCCTTCTACAAAACCAATGGAAACTAGCTTACTTAAATTTTGATAACCTTGTTGATTTTTGGCTAGTAATATTAAATGATTATAATGATTATCAATATTAGGCTCTTTATCAAATCGACTTCGTGGTGCTACATATACCTCACAACCAATAATCGGTTTAACACCTTCTTTTTGGCATGCTTTGTAAAAGTCAATCGTTCCATACATAGAACCATGGTCAGTAATGGCAATAGCATCCATTCCTAATTCTTTGGCTCTTACTGGTAAGTCTTTGATTCGATTGGCTCCATCTAATAGACTGAATTCACTATGTATATGTAAATGCACAAATTTTGACATGCTATTTCTCCTTTTTTCTATCCTTATTCTTGTTCTTATATTTTTCCTCTTTTGCTTGTTTTACATATTCTGACACAAATGTATCACATTTTTACTTTTTTATCAACTAAAAATTTTTTAGTTTGGTGTTGTCATATTTACATTTTACGGTTATACTTTTAATAGAGAGGGGGAAATTTTATGAATGAAGAAATAAGTGTTCAAAATAAGTTATTTGGAAAAACTTTCTTTTGGATGTTTTTAGGACTTTTGGGATCTGGTATTATTGCGTGGTACACATATGCTTCTGGCTTATTTATAGACATTTTAATGGGGAATTATTTTAATGTTTTACTAATTGTTGAATTATTAGTCGTTTTTGTTTTTAGCTTTTTATTTAAAAGGTTACCACCTTTAGTCGTAGGAATTTTGTATTTTGTCTATGCTATGATAAATGGAGCTACTTTAGCGGTTATCTTCGTTGTTTTTGACTTAAGTTCTATCATTTATCTATTTGCTATTTCTGCTTTGTTATTTGCAGCTTTAGGCTTGATAGGATATAAAACAAATAAAGATTTAACTTCATGGGGACCTTATTTATCTGTATTTTTAATAGCTGGTATTCTTCTTAGTATAGTAAATCTTTTTCTTTTAAAAAATACTACTTTTGAACTAATTTTAGATTGGTTAATTTTAGCTTTATTCTTTGGTATTACGATTTATGATATTAATAAAATGAAGCTTTTACAAGAAGATTCTTCTATTGATAATGATAAAATACACATTTATTGTGCTATGCAATTATATTTAGACTTTATTAATATTTTCTTACGAATTCTTTCTATTTTTGGAAAAAGAAAGAATTAAAAATTGAGCATAAATCAATTTATATCATATAACAGAAAAGCCATTCAATCTTAAGACTGAATGACTTTTTTGTTTTAGGGTTGAACAAAATTCTTTAATAAAGAATATAATTTTGGATTTTGTTCAATAGTACAAATCGGCTCTACTTTTCCATGGGTTACTTGACCATATATATGGATTTTTTTTCCTTCTTTATCCAGAACTATTTTTCTTCCATTTATAATATAGTGTAATACTAGTTCCCCATCGAATTTCTTTGTTTTATCTTCTATTCCTTCTATTCTGTCATATAAGTTCTTTGTTTCTTCTTCTGAAAAGTTATATTTCACTTTTCCATCAAACATAATTTTTGCTGAATTTGCAACTATTTTATTGGGATTCATCCGAATCATAAATTTGCCCCTCCTTATTTATTGTCGCCTCTATATGCTAGAAGCTTTCTGCCATTGTTCTTAATTTCTATTATACTACTTTATGTTTCCTTTTGCAATATTTGACAATAAAATCTCTTTTCGCTATAATATTTTCTTGAAAGGATGGAATTACAATGGATTTTACCTTTGAAAGAAGAATTAATTATTATGAAACAGATAAAATGGGAGTCGTTCATCACTCTAACTACATCCGTTTTCTAGAAGAAGCAAGATGTCAAATGTTAGATGATAATCATATGCCCTATTCTGCATTTGAAAAACAAGGTGTTATGATACCTGTACTTGGTGTTAATTGTGATTATAAATCACACGTTACATTTGATGATATTATTGAAATCAAACCCTATGTTAAAGAATTTAATGGTGTCCGCTTAACAATGGGATACCAAGTCATAAATAAAAAAACTGGTGATTTAGTTTTTACTGGTGAAACAAAACATTGCTTTACTGATATGAATTTGAAACCAATTCGTTTACAAAAACAAATACCAGAATTTTATGATAAATTTATAGCATTAAAATCCTAACAAAAATCCCCACTGGTTCCGGGTTTAAATGGGGACAGTTTAAAATAACTGTCCCCATTTAAACCCGGAACCCGTGGGGATTTTTGTTAGGATTTTAATGCTATAAATTTATCATAAAATTCTGGTATTTGTTTTTGTAAACGAATTGGTTTCAAATTCAT
>JAAWAX010000038.1 GCA_022792395.1 Clostridia bacterium | reverse complement strand
TAGTAGTTACAACACATTTGAATACAGATAATTTGCATAACCATTTTGTGTTAAACTCTGTTTCCTTTTTAGATGGTAAAAGATTCTGTAATACAAAAAAAGATTACGCTATTATGAGAAAAACATCAGATAAACTTTGTGGAGAATATGGGCTAAATGTTTTGAAACAGGAAGAAAAATATAATAAGTATGCTACTAGCAGTTTATATAAGGAGCTTATGAAAGATTCTATTGATTATGCAATAGAAAATGCAAAAGATTATAATGAATTTGTAAAAATACTACAAGATTTAGGTTATGTAATTACAGATAAAAATGAAACCTTATCTATAAGACGTGATCCATACAAAAGGAACACAAGAATTGAAAGACAATTTGGAAGCAAATATTCAAAAGAAAATATTTACAAACGAATATTAGAAACACAGCCACTATACTCCTATTCTTCTAATCCTATGGTGCTAATTACTAGAACTTATGAAAATTACAATAAACACAAAGAAAAACACTATAAAAATAAAGGCTCTATTGCATATCTTATATACCAATATGAGAATTATTCGGTATAAGTACAGAAAGTACCTTAAAATCGAAAATAACGAAAATGACACCTGAATTAATAGCAGAGATAAAGCAAATGGATGAGTATTCTAATCAAGCAAGATTTTTGGCAAATAACAATATAAATACAGAGCAAGAATTACTTGAATTTGAAAAATCCGCTTATGAAAGAGTAAATCCATTAAAAAGTAAAAGAGAAAATTTTTGAAAAAAGTATAAAAGAGCAAAAATGGATGAAGAAAAACAAACAATAGAAAATGAAATTATAGAGCTTTCAAGACAAATTACTCCAATTACAGAAGAAATAAGACATTGTAATAATATACTACAAAGAGTAGAAAGAATTAGGCAACATCAATTACATGAGCAGATAGAGCAAGAAAAAGTACAGTTTGAAAAGGAACAAGAAAAGCAGAAAAAAGACAAAAACAAAGCAAGGTAGATTATTCTATCTTGTTTTGTAAATTGATTGAAAAAAACATAATTTTATGGTAGTATTAATAAAAATAAACAGTAAATTTTCGCGAAAAAAACATATTCTTATATGAGAAATAAGTGAATGGAGGAAAATATATGGAAGAAAAAGATAATGATTTAGCAAAACAAATGATGCTTGAAGAAGTAATAATAAACGCAGTACAAATCCCAGGTGTTAAAGTTAATAGAAAACAATTTTTGGCTGAACAATTTGCTTCCAAAGCTGATAATCTAGAAGAAATACTTGATATAGGTCCTATTGAAGCAGGAATAAAAAGAGAGAATATTATTCTTTTATCAAAAAAGTTAATACTAGCTAGAACAAGTCAATCATCAATAGCATCATTTGTAGCAGGCATTCCTGGTGGTTTAGCAATGGCAGCAACAATACCAGCAGACATATTACAATTCTTTGGAATGGCTTTAAGACTAGCTCAAGAATTATCATATTTGTATGGTGCACAAGATTTATGGACTGATGGAAAAATAGATGATGATAAAATAAAAAATCAATTAATGTTGTATTGTGGTGTTATGTTTGGAGTTTCAGGTGCTGTTTCTGGTGTTAGGGTACTATCTACGCAACTATCAAAAACCGCATTAAAGAAAATTCCTCAACAAGCCTTAACAAAAACATTCTGGTATCCAATTATTAAAAAAATAGCAAATTTTATTGGAATAAATCTAACAAAGAAAACATTTGCACAAGGTGTATCTAAAGCAATTCCTGTAATCGGTGGTTTCATATCTGGTGGAATAAATTTTGCTTCTATGATGCCCATGGCAAATAGATTAAATGATACTTTAGATAAAGCAACATTTAATTATAGTGATGAAGAATTTGATAAAGATATAGAAATTATTATGAATCCAGATAAATATGAAGAAATTAAAGAAGAAAAGACAAGTGCTAGTAAAAAAAATTCTGATGGAATAAATAGGATTACTGATGGAATAGCAAAATTTATCTCAAAGACTAATAAAAAAGATGTTTCGTATAAAGAAATGAAAAAACTAAAAGATTTATTAGATAACAATATAATAACACAGGAAGAATTTGAAAAGAAGAAAAAACAATTATTAGATTTATAAACACAAATTATATATAAGGCTGATAATTAGTTGATATTTTATCAGCTTTATATATAATAAAAACTGAAGATAGTATTTGTGATATAAAATGTTGAAACTCAATGTTTCGCGTAAAAAACAGGTACTATTATAGAAAAAAGTTTATACTAGGAGGTACAAGAATGAAAAAATGGTTGGCAATTATTTTAGGAGCAATAGTTTTATTTATAATAATTAGAGCTTTAGTAATATGGATATTTTAAAAAGGAGGAAATAAATATGGAAAAAGAAGTAGTAAAAAAGAATGGATATTTTAGTTTTGTTAAAAATTTAAGTAAGAAAGTTAAAATAATAATTGGAATAATAATTATTTTAATTATTACTCTATTTGTTGCTTTTGGGATTAATAGAAACCCAGATGTTGATACAGTATTTTTAAAAAATGTATTAACAAAATCTAGTGAGTTAACAACAGCAAAACTTAAGATTACTGGATTGTCAGAATACCATGATGAAGGAATATATATTTTTAATAGGTCAGATTTTACAATGTGTTTTACAGCTACAATAAGAGCAGGAATCAACTTTGAAAATGTAAAAATTGATTCAGACCCAATACAGAAGAAAATATTTATAGAAATTCCAAATGCAGAAATATTTGATGCCAAAGTAGATCCAAATGACCTTAGATTTTATGGTACAGGATTTGCACTATTTAATGTAAATGAAAAGGAAGATTTAGCTAAAGCATTATCACTTGCTGAGGAAGATGCAAAAAAAGAAGCTTCAAATACTGGAATATTAGAACTAGCAAACCAACAATCAGAAACTCTTATAAGAGGAATATTATCTAATACTATACCTAAAGGTTATACATTAGAAATAAAAAGATAAATTATAAGTTAAGTGATAATATAAAAAATTAGCATTTGACAAAATAAAAAAATGACTGTATAATAAAGATAGAAAATGAGTAACACAAAGTGTGTTGCCGAGAATATGATTAATAAACCATTTCACTCGCCAAAGCAGAATGGTTTATTTTTTATTGCCTATGAAGTAACCAACAGATGATGATTAACAAGGCAACATTTATGATAGTCATTGCTACTAATCCGTAGAAAAGTAGATATGTAATAATTAT
>JAAWAX010000037.1 GCA_022792395.1 Clostridia bacterium | reverse complement strand
TATTAACATATACAATTCTTGGTACACTGTATTTGTCCGCTTGTCTCCAAACTGTTTCTGTTTGTGGTTGAACGCCACCTTTTGCAGCTAATACGGTTACTGCTCCATCAAGAACTTTTAGAGATCTTTGTACTTCTACTGTAAAGTCAACGTGTCCTGGGGTATCGATAATGTTAATTCTATTATCATTCCAAAAACATGTTGTACAAGCAGACGTAATGGTAATACCTCTTTCTTGTTCTTGTGCCATCCAGTCCATAGTTGCTGCTCCTTCGTGTGTTTCACCTATTTTATGAACTTTACCTGTATAAAATAAAATTCTTTCTGTTGTTGTTGTTTTTCCGGCATCAATATGTGCCATAATTCCTATATTTCTAGTTCTTTCTAGTGGGTATGCTCTTCCTGCCATTGTCTTTATTTCCCCCTTTCGGTTTTTTCTTCTTTAATTCTAATTTGCATATCAGATTGTTAAATATTTCTGAAAATGTGCAGATTGCTGTTTCTATTCTAAATCAAATTCAAATAAAAAATAGTAAGATGTGCATTTTTAGAAATAATTAAACGATGAAGGCGTACGTTGGTACGTCGAATTGTTAAATTATTTCTGAAAATGTGCAGATTTCTGTTTTTTATTTGAATTTTACCATTTGTAATGAGCAAACGCCTTATTAGCCTCTGCCATTCTATGTGTATCTTCTTTCTTTTTAAATGCTCCACCGTTTCCAGCTACTGCATCGATTAATTCACCAGCCAATTTTTCAGCCATTGTTTTCTCATGTCTATTTCTAGCATAAGTTACAATCCATCTTAATCCTAAAGTTTGTCTTCTTTCTGGTCTGATTTCTAGTGGAACTTGGTAAGTTGCTCCTCCTACTCTTCTTGCTTTAACTTCAAGAACTGGCATAACATTTTCTAAAGCTGCTTCAAATACTTCTAAAGGATTTTTCCCTTCTTTTTCTTTTATGATGTCAAATGCATCATATACTATTTTTTGAGCAACTGATTTTTTACCATCTAGCATGATGTTATTTACTAATTTTGTAACTACTTTGCTATTGTAAATTGGATCTGGTAATACTTCTCTTTTTGCTACATATCCTTTTCTTGGCACTATTCTTCCCTCCTTTTAATTAGTTAATGTTCTAAACAGAACATTT
The DNA here is from genome assembly GCA_022792395.1 of Clostridia bacterium. Classification (GTDB taxonomy): domain Bacteria; phylum Bacillota; class Clostridia; order TANB77; family CAG-508; genus CAG-269. The sequence continues at coordinate 64,666 of JAAWAX010000037.1, read as the reverse complement.
TAGGTACTCTCAAGAAAGTTTTTCTTTCTTGCGTATAGCACTTATTTATCTATTCTAAATTTAAGTACCATAAATTTTAGACAAAATAACAAGCACTACTGTTATCTGTTAAATGAAGTAAATTAGGTATATTAGACATTTTAGAAATTTATTACAAGCTAAATCACATACATTGGTACGTTAAAGTTTGGAATAAATGTCGAAAATGTGTAAGATGCCTGATTTCATTCATTTAACTTATTTTTTAGGCTTTTTAGCCCCATATTTAGAACGCGCTTGCATTCTATCTTTAACACCTGCTGTATCCAATGTTCCTCTGATGATATGGTATCTAACACCTGGAAGGTCTTTTACCCTACCACCTCTAATTAATACAACACTATGTTCTTGTAAGTTATGTCCTATACCTGGGATATAAGATGTAACTTCATAACCATTAGAAAGTCTAACTCTGGCAACTTTTCTTAAAGCTGAATTTGGCTTTTTAGGGGTAACTGTTTTTACAACAGTACATACACCTCTTTTTTGTGGAGCTCTGTTGTTCGTTAATTTTTTGTTTTTAGAGTTCCATCCATGTTGAAGAGCTGGTGCTGTTGATTTTGTTACTCCTGTTTTTCTTCCTTTTCTTACTAATTGATTAATTGTTGGCACTTAAATTTCACCTCCTATTTTTTACTCTGATTCTTCTTAATTTTTATGTAATATTTTTGAAATATTACGAATCTTAAAAAGATTTAAACTGCTACGGAATTGCACAATACATGCAATTTATAGTAACCTTTTCTATTGTATCATGCCAAACTTAATAAGTCAATAAAAAACTTGGAAATTTTTTTCATTTCCAAGTTCTTATCCTTTACTATAAAATTAAATATCTACCAATGCTTTTCACTTCTCTTATTTTTGATCTTCCTCTTGTTCTCTTCCTTCTTCTACACCTTGTTGTTTCTCTTCTAGTATTTTTCTAGCATTTTCTTCTAATTTCCCATCTGTTTTGCCAGCACGGATATATCTTTGTAATTCCCATCTATCAGTTTGTAATGCTTCCCTAGCCCTATTCTTTTGTTGTTTTGCATTTGTTGTTAATCCTCTGATTTCATCTTGTTTTAAATATCCTAAATCTTCTACTTCTCTTTTATCTGATGTTCTATCTTCTATTATTAAATTGATTGCTTTTACCTTTTCTTCTACTCTTCTTGCCGATTCTTGAAAATTCTTTCTATCTTCTTTTTGTCCTTCTCCTCTCTGTGATGATGGCAATTTTAATGTTTTTATTTTTGAAAATAAACCTTTTATTTTATTCACAGTTTCTTTCATATAAACTTTCATTCCTTTTTTTACAGTTGCCATTCCTTTTTCTTTCGAAATATTTACAATACCTAGAATTTCATCTCTTTCTTCTTCTGTAAATTTATCTTTTTCATATAAGGATGTTACATCATAATGAATGCCTATTGACCAAATATCTTTCATATATCTAGCTTTTTCTTCCCTACTTCTTTCACTTTGTTCTTCTTCTAAATATTGATTTGCTTTATTGGTTTTATATTTTTCATCATAATTACCTAATAGTTGTAAATGTAACATCGTACTTCTATCCATATTTTTGAATTTCTCTTCTGGCTCATTCATTTTCTTCGCTAATTCTGAAGATGTAATTGGTTCTAATGCTTTTCTATCAATTTTATAGCATTTGTCGTTTAGGTCAATATTTTTAATAAGAAATGCATCAAATTTCGCACTATAGGTTATTTCTACTTTATCTGATTTTTTTCTTAACGCTTCTACTTTTTCTCTTTCTTCTAGTATTTTCATTCCTTCTTCCAATATTTCTTTCTCTTCTTCTGCCTTTCTCTTTTCTTCCTCTATTTCTTTTTGCTTCCTTTCCTCTTCCCTTTCTTTCTCTACTTTTTCTCTTCCTTTTGCCATCTTTTCAATTAGGTCTTTATCTACAGCTTTTTGAAAAGCTTCTTCTAAAGATTTCATATAATCTTTATTTACCATTTTTTCATATTTTTCTTCCATATTTGCCCCTTCCTCTTTCTTTAAATCTTACTTTTTTTACAACTATTATAGATTATACCAGATTTTAAGTAATATTTCAAGGAATTTAACATAATTTCTTGAAAATAATACTAATTTTATAAAAAGCATAAAAAACGAATTTAAGAATTTCTAAGCAATGGCAATCGCAAAGAAATTCTAGAAATTCCCATTTTTATCTTGTACAGAAAGTCCTTCTACTAGGATTCTTTAGCTGTTGAGCTTTAGCGATTACAGATAAAGTATGCTGTGCTGAACTTTCCTACAATATAAAAATATTGAGGCAGAAAACTTTCAAAGTTTTCCACCCCAACTATTGACATTTAGCCGAATTTTCCAAGCCCTTTGTATTATAAATATATTTCATCACCATTTGTATCGATTACTGAATCTGCTTTTAATGTTTCTACCTCTTTAGCTGTCATCTCTTGTTGTTCTTCCATTATCTTGTTAGTAGCATTTTCCTCAAAATGATTATCATCATTATTAACTTTATATTGTCCCATTCTTTCCTCTTTAGCCTTTTCAAAAGATTTATCTAAAGATTTCATATAATCTCCGTTTGTCATTTCATTATATTGTTCATTTTTATATTTTTCTCTATCTTTGTTTATTAGATTTATTACTTGTTCTTTTTGTTTTTCTGCTGAACTTTTGCCCAATTGTTTTACCTTATCTTTCTTTTGGAACAACTTTCTATTTTTAAATCTGTCTGCAATACTATCTTTCATTCTATCGAATAAGCTTTTTTCATTAATTCCTACTAAAGAAGCGATTCCTAATTCATTTGCTTTACGTGCAAATGCTTTAGGTTTACGATTAACTAGCCCATTTTCTTCATCATCAAATACATATTCTATATCCACTTTTTTGTTTAATTCTTCAAGACTTGTTGCTAAATCTTTACCATTTAATGATTCACCTTTTATAACACTTAAATAATCCATTGTAAGTGTTCCTGTAGAATCAATGTTCTCTAATGTCGAAACTAATGCCCAATCTATTTTTTTACCAAATATGATACGATATTTTTTCTTTAATTCTTTCACATGTTTCATTTCTTCTTTGTAGAATAATTCATCTTCTTTGCCTTGTATATCTATCTTATTTTTAGATACTGCTATCATAACTTTGACTTTTGGCTCTTCCTTCTTTGGTTCTTCTTTCTTTGGTTCTTCTTTCTTTGGTTCTTCTTTCTTTGGTTCTTCTTTCTTTGGCTCTTCCTTCTTTGGCTCTTCTTTCTTTGGCTCTTCCTTCTTTGGCTCTTCTTTCTTTGGCTCTTCCTTCTTTGGTTCTTCTTTCTTTGGCTCTTCCTTCTTTGGCTCTTCCTTCTTTGGCTCTTCCTTCTTTGGCTCTTCTTTTATTTTATATTTTTCCATAAAAATTTTAATTTCATCATTAGTTTTATTCAATTCTTTGTCAATTTCATTCATTTTTTCTAATTCATCATTAATTTTAGATAAATCATTTTCGCATTCTTTTTGTTCTTGCGTTTTTTCAATTTTTCCTTCAGTTATTGAATATTTTCTTGATAAATTTGCTAATATTTTTTCATAATTTGCTTTTTCTTCTAGCAATTTATCCTTTTGACTTAATATTTTTTCATTTTCTTCTTTTGTTTGAAATAATTCTTGAACATATTTTATTTCATTTTGAGCTTCATTTTTTTCACTTTGAATTTTTGACAAATCGTTCTCCATTTCATTTTTTTCTAATGTTTTTCCCATTACTACCTTATTATTTTGTAAAACTTCTTTGCATTGTTCTTCATCTCTAGTTAAATTTTCTATTTTACTTTCTATTGCCTTCAATATTTTTTCTTCCATTTCATTTTTCTCCTTTCAAATATCGCACACAATAATATAATCACTTCTATTATTATAGCAAATATTACAAAAAATTGCAACAAATTTACATAAATTAAATAAAAATGTCATAAATTGGTAATCTTTGTAATAATTTCCTATAAAAAAAAAGCAAATACTTCCTTGTATCTGCTTTATTTTAGTACTAAACTTTCCAAACTTCTTTGTGCTAATCTTTGATATCTCTCCTTCTTATCTCTTATCTTCTTTCCTTCCAGCTCTGGCAAAATACCAAAATTAGCATTCATTGGTTGAAACTTATCATTTGGAGTAGAAATATATTTAGCCAACGCACCTATTACTGTATATTCTGAAAAATGATAACCTTCTCCTTCTTTCCTAAAATCACAAGTAGCATTTAAACCAGCTACTAAACCAGAAGAAATCGATTCTACATAGCCCTCCACTCCTGTAATCTGTCCTGCAAAGTATAGATTCGGTATTGCTTTTAGCTGATAAGTTTCTTCCAATAGTTGGCTAGCATTAATATAAGTATTTCGATGCATAACGCCATATTTAACAAACTCTACTTGCTCTAACCCAGGAATTTTACGAAAGATTCTTTTTTGTTCTCCATATTTTAGATTGGTTTGAAAACCTACCATATTGTACAAATTTGCTTGTTTATCATCTTGTCTTAATTGGACAATAGCATATGGTCTTTTAGCAGTTCTTGGGTCATCAAATCCAACTGGTTTTAATGGTCCAAATCGCAAAGTATCAATTCCTCTCTTTGCCATAATTTCAATTGGCATACAACCTTCAAAGATTTCTCTTTTTTCAAACTCATGTAAAGTTACAACTTCTGCTTCTACTAGTTCTTTCCAAAATGCTTCATATTCTTCTTGGTTCATAGGAAGATTAATATAACTTTGTTCTTCTTTCTCCTGTTCTTCTAATCTTAATTTCCATTGTTCTATGCTTTCTTCTTTCTTCTTTTCTTGATGATAGCGATCACCATAAAAGGCAATCTTAAAATCAATGCTATCTTTTTGAAGAATTGGTGCCGCTGCATCATAAAAGTATAGTTTATCTTGTCCTGTCAATTCTTGAATCTCATTAGCTAACCCGTTGGAAGTTAGTGGCCCTGTGGCTATGATAACGATTCCCTCTTTTAACATTTTTTTTATATTGGTAACTTCTTCGTTTATGACTTCAATATAAGGATTTTTCTTAATTTCTTCTGTTACTTTTTGAGCAAATACTTCCCTATCCACTGCTAATGCTTGTCCAGCTGGCACTTTTGTCTCATCTGCAATGCGAATCAACAGAGAATCTAATCTTCTTAATTCTTCTTTTAATAATCCACATGCATTGGTTAGTAGCTTCGATTTAAAAGAATTACTACATACAATTTCTGCTAAATTTTCATTGCAATGGGCTGGTGAATATTTTTGTGGCTTCATTTCATATAATTTTACTTTTATGTTTTGCTTGGCTATTTGGTAAGCTGCTTCACATCCAGCTAATCCCCCTCCAATTATAGTTATATAATCTTTCATTGATTTCTCTCTTTCTTTTCCTATTTATAATTAAACACAGTTTTTCTTCTTTTTTTATCATAGTTTTTCCTCTTAATCAATAAAAAAAATGAAAAAGTTCATATTTTTATCGATATTTTTATGAATTTTTTCATTTTTTATGTGTTATCTGTTTTTATAGGCGAGTGGATTTCTCTCACTCGCCCAAACCTTTTCCCAAACTTGCAAATTATTTTGCATGTTCACAAGTCTGGTTGCCTACTGTGCAAGATGTTTTACATGCTGACTGGCACGATGTCTGGCACTCACCACATCCGCCTTTTTTCACGGTATTTTGTAACCGTTTTGTATTAAGCGTTTTTATGTGCTTCATGAATTTTTCCTCCCTTCCTATTTTTTAGAAAGGCGACAAGATAAAAATTATCTTGTCTGGGTTTACATTGGTCCATATAGAATTATAACACATTTTTTCAAAACTTGCAAAAATATTCCAAAAACTATCTAATTGTAAGCAAATAGCTTTTGCTATTTATACTAACTAAAATCATGCAAAAAGATTCATAATCTCCTCTTTCGACAATCGATTCACAAACGATGTTTTCGTATTAAGCATATTATCTACTAATTCTGCCTTTTTTTGTTGTAACTCATAAATTTTCTCTTCAATTGAATTTTTAGTAATCAATTTATATACTTGCACATTATTCTTCTGACCAATTCGGTAGGCTCTATCCGTTGCTTGATTTTCTGCCGACAAATTCCACCAAGGATCATAGTGTATTACCATATCTGCTCCTGTTAAATTCAAACCAGTTCCTCCTGCTTTTAATGAGATTAAAAATACCTTGATATCTGGATTTTCATTAAATTCATCTACCAATTTGATTCTTTCTTCTACCTTCGTACTACCTGTTAGTTTAAAGTATGGGATGTTTCTTTGTTTGAATTCTTTTTCCATAATCTCAAACATAGAAGTATATCCCGAAAATAGTAAAATTTTGTGTCCCCCATTTGTTGCTTCTTCTACAATTTCCATACATTGATCCAATTTACTACTTCCTTCTTGATAATCTTCTATAAATAAACTTGGATGACAACAAATTTGCCTTAATCGAGTCAAGGCCGCTAATATTTGCATTTGACTTCTTTCATAACCATTTAAATCAATTTCTTCTGCTAATTCTTGTTTGGCTTGGGTTAAATAATTCAAATAAATATTTTTCTGTTCTTCTCCCATTTCATTGTTTAATATCGTTATTGTTTTTTCTGGTAATTCTGTTAATACTTCTTTTTTATTTCTTCTTAAAATAAATGGCTCTATTAACATTCTTAATTTTTCCATTACTTCTTGATTTTGTTCTTTTACAATTGGCATTTCGTACATTGCCTTAAATTTTTTATAAGAGAATAGATACCCTGGCATAATAAAGTCAAAAATAGACCATAATTCCGATAAAGAATTTTCAATTGGCGTTCCTGTTAAGGCATATCTTGTATCTGCTTTTATGTTTTTGATGGCTTTTGCATTTTTGGTATTACTATTTTTTAAATATTGTGCTTCATCTGCCACAATATAACGGAATTGGTAATTCTTTTTTTCATACCATTCAATATCTCTTTTTAATAAATCATACGAAGTAATAACCAAATCGTAATTATCTACTTCTTCGATTTGTCTTTTTCTTTCTGATAAAGTTCCTCTTATTACCAATGTTTGTAAGTCACCAGCAAATTTCTTAGCCTCATTTTGCCAGTTAAGAGATAATGAACTTGGGCAAACAACTAAACTAGCTCTTTTATTTCTACTATCCATCCATTGTTCTTGCCCTGGTATCATGTTCTTATCTTCTTGTTCATTTTGTACATAATCTACAATAACTGATAACATTTGAATGGTCTTTCCGAAGTCCCATATCATCTGCCAGAATTCCACCAAATCGATAATTATCTAAAATCTTTAACCATTTAAAACCAGTTTTTTGGTAATATCTTAAAATTGGTTCTAAATTTTTAGGAACTTCCATTTCTTCTAATTGATCTTGTTTCATTCCATTTACAATTTTTTTGTATTCGCCATTTTTAACAATTTCTGTTCCTTTCATTCCTTTTAGCAACTGATCTAAATACAAACTACGATTGACTGGTAACCTTATTTCTCCTTTTTCTAATTGTTGATAGTCAATATCCATTCCGATTACTAATTTATTTAGAAAATCCATTTCTTTGTTTTCTTCTAAATTGATAAAACTACCATCTTTTAGTCTATGGTATTTTTTCTTCAGTTCATATTTTACCATAATTTCTTCTATTTCTTTCACATCTATATCGATATTTTTTAAATCTATGGTTAATAAATTATTTTCTACTTTTATTCCTAAACTTTCAATTTTAGGCTGTCTAATCTGTTTGGTTTTAAATTTTTCAGTTGCTAATACATCGAATTTTCGCATATAATAATTGATATCTTCTGTTAAAAATTCATAGATTTTATCGTTATCTGGTAAAATAAACTGTAAATTTCTACTATCCAACATAAAACCAGTTTTTCTAAATACATTTAATGCTTTTGTTTCTTGTATCATATTCCTTGGAAAGTCTAGCTTCAACTTTTCGTTTAATGGATTGAATTCATTTTCTCCATAAACAAATTTTACTTCGGCTGTTAGAAAATCATTTTTATCAAAATCTAAATATACTTTAACTTCTAGTTCTTTTGGTTTATATTTTTCGATTTCTTCTTCTGTCATATTTTCGATAATAATCGCATTTTTCACTTTAGGAATAATAATTGAAAATAATTGTGTTAGTTCTTCTCTTCCTAAAAGTACTTCTGTCATATAATTTTGTCGGAATAACTCCAATAATTTTAAATTGGTTCTCTCAAATTCTTTTGTACAACGATATAACTTTTGATTGGTTAAAACGTATTTATAGTTTTTACCTTTCATAATCGTTACATTAAAAATCTCTATATTGGGAATAATAGCATATTGCTCTTCGTTTACTTTTTTTAATCGAAATTCTATTTTAGGTTGTTCTTCTGTTAGTTCAATTTTTTCTGTATTATAATCTTTTTGAAAATCTAATTTTTTTCCTTTTAGTACATCAAATAAATCATCGATTCCACTATTTCCTAAAATGATACTGGTTTCACTTAAGGCTTTTCCATAATATCGATAATTACTATTGGAATTGGAATTCGCATATTTGATAACTTCAGAATATTGCAAAAGAAAATCTAGCAATGGCTTACTTTCTTCTTCAAACATTTCTCTTGTATGAACAAATTGCAGTTTTTCTCCATATTTATAAAATTCCTTTTCTAACATTCTGGTATAGAATTCGGATAAATCTTTTAATTTATACATTTTCTTATTTCCAATTTTGAATTCTATCTTCATCTCACCAGAAAATTTGTCATAGATAATTTTAGGTTCTAATTTTACCGTTCCTTTGTTTTTTAGTGTTACTTCTTCCTCATCATAATCAATTTGTTCGATTTCTTCTTGATAAAAAGTATTGACAATTTGTTTAAAACTTCTATAATGCTGGTTTAATTGCTTTGGACTTTTTTCTTCTTTTTCTTGATTCGTATTTCTCTCTTCTGAAAATGTCATAACAGAAGCAAGTGTATGCTTGCATACGCCATAATGATTATAGTAGTCTTGACAATCACAAGTAATATCTTCTACTTCTCCCTCACGAATCGATACATAAGTTTTATATGGTTCACTTCCTACTACAATGGCACTTATATCAAAATTTTTACTATCTTTATATTCAACATTCGTTATTTCCACCCTTCCAGAAGCCTTATAGGCTCTTGCTTTTTGCGTTCTTTTATCGCCTGCATCCTTACACAAATTTTCTAATATTTTATGATTTATTAACATTCTTTTTCTCCTTTACTTGGCAAATTATTATAATATATTTTTTGAAAAAATGCAAGTTGAATTTTTTGTATTTTATGTCTACATCATTATAATTAATATGAAGCAAATAATTGTATCAATCTATACAAATGTGATATAATTCGACATACAAAAGGGGGAAAAAATATGAATGGAAATGAAGCAAATAATGTTTTTGTATGTCTGAATTGCGGAACTAAATTAAATGAGAGACAAGAATTTTGTCATAAATGTGGTATGAAAAAAGGAGAATATAACAAAATATTGTGTAAACATTGTAGTACTGAATTACAACTAAATGAAAAATTTTGCCCTAAATGTGGAGCAAAATCAGAAAAAAACATAGGTATAAATGAAATTGTTAACACAGTAAAAAAAGAATGTAAAACTAAAGCTAATAAAATTAGTTTAAAGAAGATTATAATTATATTAATCATAATTGCTGTTCTTATTGTATTATTCTGTATAGGTAAAAATATTATTTCTAAATTAAATGTTTCAATAGAAGATTTGTTAGCCAATGGTCAATATTTAGAAGCCTATGAAAGAGCAAAAGAGGACGAAAAATCAGATATAATGACAGAAAATATTTTAGCAGTATTGTCAATTGAAATCTCTGAAAATTTAAAGAATCCCTCTTCATTTAAATTGACAACTGCTTGGTTTGATAGGGATAATCAGAAAATTGTTATGAACGTTAGTGGTACCAATAGCTATGGAGGAGTTGTTTCATCTTACTATTATTATATGTATGATTCAGAAGAAAATAAATATGAACTTTATACTAGTTTATCAGAATTAACTGCTGAAGAATATTCAAAATACGACTCATCAAGTGAAAATTTAGAAAAAATATTAAAAAATGCTGCAAGAGAAGTTGTTAAGAATATTATTAATAATAATGATTATAAAGTTTCAAGTAAAACTATAAATAATATTAATCAATTGTTTAAAGATGGAAAACTTAATGAAGTTACATTGATTGATGGTGGAGATACTATTTAGCAATTTATCTATATAAGTAAGTAATAGAACAAATATCTATTGCTTATTTTTATACTGTTTATTAGATCTGTTAAATTAATTTTTATTCATAAACTTTTTGTTCTCTATTTTCTTTTTCATCAAATTGTAGTAGAATACTATCAAAGATATTTTAACTAAAATATTTTGGCTATTAATACCTTAAGGAGGTAATTATTTTGAAAAAATTCAAACTAGCCATTGTCGGAGCAACTGGTCTTGTTGGTAGAACTGCTATCCAAATATTAGAAGAAAAAAAATTACCAATTGAAAGTTATGGCTTATTTGCTTCTAAAAAATCAGCTGGTATCTCTCTTTCTATATCAGGAAACGATTATCTAGTAGAAGAATTAACAGAAAATTCATTTGATTCTGGATTTGATTTCGCTATTTTTTCAGCTGGCGGAGAAATTGCTAAAAAATTTGCTCCCATTGCTGCCAAAAAAGGCTGTATTGTAATAGACAATAGTAGCTATTTTCGTATGCATGATGATGTTCCTTTAGTCGTTCCAGAAGTTAATCTTGAAGATGCTTTTTATCATCACGGAATTATTAGTAATCCAAATTGTTCAACCATTCAAGCTACGCTTCCTTTAAAGGCTTTAGAAGATAAATATCATATCAAAAGAATTGTTTATTCTACTTATCAAGCTGTATCTGGTGCTGGAAAAGATGCTTTGTGCGACTTAAAAAATACCGATAATTCTATCCCTTTAAAGAAATTTCCTCATCCTATTTACAATAATTGTTTACCACATATTGATGTTTTTATGGAAAATGGCTATTCAAAAGAGGAATTAAAAATGATAAATGAAACAAAAAAAATCTTACATAGGCCCGATTTACGAATAACCGCTACAACGGTTAGAGTTCCTGTTAGCAATTGTCATTCTGAATCGATTAATATAGAATTTGATAAAAACTTTGAAATGGAAGATGTAATCGCTACTTTAAAGAGTTTTCCTAATTTAATTTTACAAGATGACCTTTCTTCTGATTTATATCCTATGCCAATAACAGCTAATGGGCATGATGAAGTTTTTGTTGGTAGAGTTCGCCGTGATGAAAGTGTTGATTCTGGTATTAATCTTTGGGTAGTGGCTGACAATATTCGTAAAGGAGCTGCTAGTAATGCCATTCAAATTATAGAAAAACTAAGAACAAAAGGGGCATGATTGAAATTTTTTTGACCTTTTAGATTATTTACATGCCCCGTCTTTTCTTGAAGTTGTTAAGCTTTAGCTGTTACAAATTCATGATGTGTTAGAAGTTCGCCCGCGAAAATTCTGTAAGAATTTTCTGTGGAATGTATTTTATTGTATAGGAAAAATTAATTTTTCCTATACAATAAAATACGAATTTAAGAATTCTTAAGCGATAGCAGATAAAGTATACTATGTAGAACTTTTCTACAATATAAAAAATACGAATCACTAATTTTTAAAAGATAAAAATAGAGAGAGACTAGGAAGTGCCTTCTTTTTAAAGAGCAGTTCATATTCTCTCTATTTTTTTACTTTATATAAATACTTGGATCAACTGGTAAAGAATCTTTTAAGATTTCAAAATGAAGATGTGGTTCATCTGCAATTTCAAAAACAGCTGTATTTCCAACCGTTCCAATCGATTGTCCTTTTTCTACCTTTTCTCCTTCTACCACAAATTCCGAAGTTAATAAATTCGCATATACAGTTTGAAAATTGTCTTCATGTTCAATCACAATTGTTAATCCATATCTTGGGTCATTTTTAATTGACTTTACGGTTCCTGCTTCAGCAGCTTTTACAACAGTCGTTTTATCTGCCTTTATATCAATTCCTGTATGAGTTGTCCATTCCGCTAAAGTAGCAGAATAAATCAAATTGTCTTTCGCATATTCCCTCATGATTTCACCTTCTACTGGTTTTTCAAAACTTAATTCTTTTTTCGTTTCTGCATTGGTAGTATTGGTATTTGTTGTCGTATTAGCCGTATTGTTAGTTTTGTTTGTATTGGTTGTATTATTAGTGGTTTGATTGCTTGCCGAATTAGTTGTATTCATGCTATTAGTTGTATTGGTTTCTTTTAATTCATTGGCAGATTCTTCTACTGATTTTCCTATCTCTGTACTAGCACTTTCTGTATTGACTGTATTGTTGTTTGCCATATTGGCCATCTGTTCTAAACTCATACTACTATTTTTCATATCATCACTTAAATTTTTGCTGTACATAAATAAAGCAAATACCACTACCGCTAAAATAGCTACTCCAATCCCTGCATATAGTATAATCTTATCGGTTGTCATTTTGCTGTGCGAATTTTTTCTTCTATTCTCTCTTCTCATATAATCCTCCTTAAATAGTTTTATTATTACAAGTATTTCCTATTTTTAGAGGATTATACATTTATAAAGAATTTATTTCTTTTATTTCTACACCCACATAGAAATGATGTACAATTTCTTCATAATTACTTCCTTGTTTTGCCATTGTGTCAGCTCCCGTTTGGCTCATTCCAACACCATGTCCATATCCTTTTACTGAAAATTTTATTTTATCATTTTCTTTTATTATTTCAAAATTAGTTGATTTTAAACCAAATATACTTCTTGCTTCCACTCCTGAAATTTCATGATTCCCAAATTTTACAGTTTTTACTCGATTACTATCTGTATATTCTATAATCTTAATCTCTTCATTATTTCCAAAATCAATCTGAATATCCGCATATTTCTCTTTTAGCTTGCTTATTAGTTCATCATTAGAAAGTTCTATTTCGGAAGCATATTGGCTATAGCCTTCTTCTCCTGCTGTTTCTACCACTTGTAAATACGGTAAATCACTTCCTCCCCCCCAAACATTAACAGGAAGTTCTGTTGTTCCTCCACTATTACTATGGAAAAATGCATTAATTGGTTGATTTTCATAAGTAATGATTTTTCCTTTTGTTTCATTGACGCATTGTTCTATTCTTTTCCAATTGCTTTCTCTGACATTTTCTTCCCATCTGGCTAATCTGTCCTCTTTTGAAATCCATGCTTGACAACAAGTAGAGTCATCACAAATGTCAGCATTATCATGTTTCTTATTTTCCACTTTATAAATAGTATATGTCCTAGCCACTACTGCTTGAGCTTTTAACGCTTCTAATTCAAAATCTGCTGGCATTTCTGCTGATACTACATGGCAAAGATATTCATCTAATGCAACTTCTTCTACTTCATTTGTTTTTTTATGCAATAATTTTATCGTTCCATAATTTTTATATTCATATTCATTTGTTTCTGTTTTATTTTCTACTTGTTCTGTTTCCTCTGCATTTACTGGTTTATCTCTCTTCGTAAGTAAAGCTGGCATGAAAAAACAGATAAAAATAAAAGCAAAAAAGTATAACCAAAATTTTTTCACATTTTTTACTCCTCTCCTTTATGATTGATAATTCATGCTTCTTTTAACTTATTTTTCATATTTCCTAAAATCTTTCGTTCCAGTCTTGAGACTTGTACTTGTGTAATTCCTAGAATTTTTGCTACTTGTGCTTGTGTTTTTTCTTTATAAAATCGTAACAAAATAATTTCTTTATCTCGTGTTTCTAAATTTTCAATTAGTTGATTTACCGTTAATTTATTGGTTATCATTTCTTCTTCATTTTGATTACTTGCTAATGTTTCTAACAAGCTAATGCTATTTCCATCTTTTTGATTGGTATAGGTACTTGCCTCAATCGATTCGATTGAATTACTTGATTCCATTGCTAAAACAATATCTTCCTTGGGAATTTTTAATTCTTTTGCTATTTGATGAATCGTTATTTCTTCTCCTTTTTTATAAAAATATTCTTTTTGCAATTCTCTTATTTTGATACTTAATTCTTTAATACTTCTGCTTACCTTAACAGGACCATCATCTCTGATATGTCTCTTAATTTCTCCAATCATATATGGTACAGCATAAGTTGATAATTTCACATCAAAGGTCAAATCAAATCGTTTTATCGATTTAATAAACCCCAAACAACCAATTTGGTATAAATCTTCTAGTTCATATCCTCTTCCATTAAATCTTTTTACAATACTCCAGATTAGTCCATTATTTTGTTCAATTAATTTTTGCATTTCAAATTTATCTCCGTGTTTGGGCTTTTTTAATTGCTTCTATATCATTTTCGTACATAGTAAACCCCTTTTATTTTAATCTTTTGTCATCATTTGAAAATCCTCTTCTTCTGTTTCAATTTTTGGCTTTATTTTTTTTGTCATAGTTACTTTTGTTCCTAATCCTATAATTGACTCTATCTCTATCGTATCCATAAAACTCTCCATAATCGTAAATCCCATACCAGACCTCTCTAAATTTGGCTTTGTTGTATATAATGGTTCTTTTGCTATATCTATGTTTTCAATTCCTTTTCCTTTATCAGAAATTTCAAGTATAATTTCATCTTCTTTTAAATGTCCTACTATCTTTACAATTCCTTGTTTATCTTCATATCCATGAATAATACAATTGGTTACTGCTTCTGAAACCGCTGTTTTTATATCGGCTAACTCTTCAATGGTAGGGTCTAATTGAGCAGCAAAAGCTGCCACAGTAACTCTTGCAAATGCCTCGTTTTTAGATTTACTAATAAACTCTAATTTCATTTCATTTTCAAACATATCTTTCATTTCTCTTTTATCCTTTCTTTTTTGGTCAAACTGGGACAGGCACCGTTTGACCATTACTGGCTAAATTTGGTCAAAGTGGGACAGGCACAAGTTAACCATTAATGGCTAACTTGTGCCTGTCCCACTTTAGCCACTGGAATTAACTTTAAGATGCCACTCATTTCAAATATCCTTTTTACACTTTGTGTCAAATTACTTACTTCTAATTTGGCTCCTATCATATTAGCAAATTTGTACCTTCCTATTACCATTCCTATTCCTGCACTATCCATGAAAGTGACACAATCAAAATCAAATATAACTCTTTTAGGCATATATCTTTCCATTTCATAATCCGCTTTCCTCCTTATCTTTTGTACACTATAATCATCAATTTCATCTGTAATTTTAAAAACTAGCAACTTGTCTTCTTCATAAAATTTTGATTCCATTTTGACTCCTTTCTTAAGTGGTCAAAGTGGGACAGGCACAACTTAACCATTAATGGCTAAGTTGTGCCTGTCCCACTTTAGCCATCGTTTTGTATTATAATACGATTTACATTTTTTTCCAAGAGTAAAACTTAAGAAGTTTTGTCGATTTGTTAGAAGTTTTCGACAAAAAAATCTATCCTATTTAAAAGCTTTTTATGTATAATATAAAAGTAGTTTAATGAAAAATAGAGATTACATTAATTCGTAATCTCTACAATACCTATCTTTCTATTAAATGTTCCATTTTCCTAATATTTTTAGCTCATTTTATTTTTTACTCAAAAAATTCTCTAACCAGTAAACCTTCTATTTTTCAATCTTCTCAAGCATTGTTCTATACTTCTCTAACTTTGCTTTTTCCTCTTCAATTTTAGTTTGTGGTGCTTTATTTACAAAACCTGGATTAGAAAGCATTTTCTCACATCTTGCAATTTCTTGTTTTAGTCTTGCTTTTTCTTCTTCTTGTCTTTTGCGTTCCTCTTCCTTATCAATTAGACCTTCTAAAGGCATATATAATTCAATGCCATCTGTTATAATTTGAATACTATCTTCTGGAATTCCTACCTTATTATTTTGAACGGTTATACTTTTACCAAATCCTAGTTTCAATAAAAATTCCTTGGCTTCTTCAATTTCATCTTGATATGTTTCTGTTACCAATATTAAATCTGCTTTTTTAGATGGATGAATATTTTTACTAGCCCTAATATTTCTGATTTCTACTATCATATCTTTTATTTTTTCTATGATATCATTGTTCTCATCATAATCCACTCTTTGTTTTGTTTTTGGCCAATGTGCCACCATTAATTCTTTATCATCATAGTTGACTAATTCTGCATAAACTTTAGAGGTTACAAAAGGCATAAATGGATGTAATAATTTTAAACTATTACCAAATACATAATTTAAAACGAAACTTACTCCAATTTTATCTTGCTTATTTTCGCTATATAATCTTGTCTTAACCATTTCAATATACCAGTCACAAAATTCATTCCAAATAAAACTATAGATATTATCTAAAGCAATTCCTAAATCGTATTCTTCTATATTTCTAGTAACTGTTTTGATTAAATGATCTAATTTGTTTAAAATCCATCTATCTTCTATTTTCAATCCTTCGGATTTATATTTTCCTGTTTCTTTATCTTTAATAGAATTGCCAAAAGCAAGTATTTCTTCTTTTGATGCCATATTATGGATGACAAATTTAGCTGCATTCCATATTTTATTAGCAAAATTAGAAGCTTGTTCTAATTTTTCTGGCATATAGCGGATATCATTTCCCATGGTAGTTCCTGACAATACAGAAAATCTTAAACTATCTGCACCATATTGGTCAATTACTTCAATTGGATCTACACCATTTCCTAATGTTTTTGACATTTTTCTTCCTTGGCTATCTCTTACAATTCCATGGATTAAGACATCACTAAATGGTTTTTCTTTCATGGTTTCTAGTCCAGAAAATACCATCCTAGCAATCCAGAAAAATATAATGTCATACCCTGTTACTAATACATTAGTTGGATAAAAAGTTTTTAAATCTTCGGTTTCTGTGTTTGGCCATCCAAGTGTTGAGAATGGCCACAAAGCAGAACTGAACCATGTATCTAATGTGTCTGGGTCTTGTTTTAATGGATGAGAACCACATTTTTCACATTTTTCTGGTTTGGTCTTGGCAACATGGATATGTCCACATTCTTCACAATAGTAAGCTGGTATTTGATGTCCCCACCACAATTGTCTTGATATACACCAGTCTTGGATATTTTCCATCCAATTAAAATAAGTCTTTTCATATCTTTTTGGAACGAATTTAACTTCATCATTTTTAACAACTTCAATAGCTGGCTTTGCTAATTCTTTCATTTTTACAAACCATTGTTCCGAAATTTTAGGTTCAATTGTGTTTTTACATCTTTCACATTTTGCCACATTGTGTGCGTATTCTTCTTCTTTAACCAATGCACCTATTTCTTTTAATTTTTCTACTATTTTCTTTCTTGCCTCTAATAAGTCCATTCCTTTGTATTCTGCTACTAAATTTCCCATTTTGAAGTTTTCATCAAATACTTCCACAATCTCTAAATCATGCCTTAATCCAGCTTGATAGTCATTCATATCATGGGCAGGAGTAATTTTAACTGCTCCTGTTCCAAATTCTTTTTCTACAAAAGAATCTGCTATGATTGGAATTTCTTTATTCATAATTGGTAAGATACATGTTTTTCCTACTAAATCTTGGTATCTTTCATCTTCTGGATGAACCGCTACTGCAGTATCTCCTAACATAGTTTCTGGTCTTGTCGTTGCTACTACAATATACTTATCTGTGTCTTTTACAGCGTAACGAATATGCCATAAATGTGAACCTTCTTCTTTGTATTCTACTTCTGCATCTGATATAGAGGTATTACAATTTGTACACCAATTTACCATTCTTTTTCCCTTATAAATTAGTCCTTTGTTATATAAATTAACAAATTGCTCTAAAACGGCATTGGATAAACCTTCATCTAATGTAAACCTTTTTCTTTCCCAATCACAAGAACATCCCAACTTTCTTTGTTGTTCTTGAATGGTTCCTCCATAAAGTCTAGTCCAATCCCATGCTTCCTCTATAAATTTCTCTCTTCCTAAATCTTGTTTGGTCTTTCCTTCTTCTTTTAATTTTTGAACCACTTTCATTTCTGTTGAAATGGATGCATGGTCAGTTCCTGGAAGCCATAAAGCATTATAACCTTGCATTCTTTTGAAACGAATTAAGATATCTTGTATGGTATCATCTAATGCATGTCCCATATGTAATTTCCCTGTTACATTTGGTGGCGGCATCATAATACAATAACTTTCTTTGTTTTTGTCCATATTTGGTTTGAAATATCCTTCTTCTTCCCAATGTTTGTATAATTTTTCTTCAAAATCTTTTGGATTATATTTATCTTGCATCATTGCCTTTTACACTCTCCTCTTTTTCTACTTTTCTGGAATCTTTTCCCATTTGTCTCCAACAGCTTGTCCTAATGAAACTTTCTTTTGAGCCTCTATTGCATATTTTTCATAGTTCTCTTGTGTAACTTTTCCTGTTTTCATACATTCTTTTGCCATATTTAACAATATATATTGCATTCTACTATGTAATATCTCTCCATCTGTCTCCAAAAGTTTTTCTTGTTGTTCTTTTGTTAGTTCTTGTCTATTAAGAACTGCAAATATAAGAGCAAGTATTTCGTTTTTCTCTTCCTCCTCTTCTGTTAAAAAATCTGTTTTCTTTTCTTCTATTGGCACTACCTCCACTTTGTTTCTTTCCTTAAATTCATTCATTTTCTTTTCTCCTTTCTCTTCTTTCCTAGCATAGAACAATAGTAGGCTGATTAATATTTTATAAAATTCAATAGGTAGAGTTTAGCCCACGTTTAATTGTTCATTCGCGAAAATTGCAAAGCAATTTTATGTGGAATGTATTTATATGATAGGAGGTTCTAAAAACTTTTCTATCATATAAACAAAACTCGCCCTATATATAAGGGCGAGCATTATTTCTCACGGTACCACCTTATTTATAATCAACTAGATTGATTATATCTTAAGTTAGCTTTTAACGTGGCTTAAACGGATATTTCTAATTTCAATTTCTCAAAATATCAACCAAAAAAGCTACTTTCCATTTATCTTTTTCTTAAGAAGCTTCCAGCATACTACTTCTATTCTCTGATAAGCAAGTGTAAATGTACTTCTCTTTTTTATTGTTTTTCTCTGTGTTTCTATTATGACATATTTCTTAATAAATTGCAAGGCTTTTTCTATTTTTTTCCATTTGTGATTTTATTTTCTAGCTTTGCTCTACTCTTTTGTCTTTTTTAGTCTATTCTCTCGGTGTTTTTCTATATCTAACATAACTACATATTACAATGATTCCTATTATTGTCATAACAATTGAGAAAGCAATTGCATACATTCTTATTGTTTCACCAATTCCTGTTTTTGGTAATATTTTTGGTGCAGTATTAGCATTTGTACCTTTTCCTGTATTGGAAACTTTATTGCTACTTGATGTTTCCGTTTTCCCTTGACTTTCACTTCCACCTTGGTTACCACTTCCACTTCCATTTCCATCTTCGCCTTGGTTATCGCTTCCATCTGGTTTTTCATTTCCTTCTTGTTTTCCATCTTCGCCTTGATTTCCACCTTCGTTTTTATCTTCTTTTACTGTAACAACAAAACCACTTTCCTTTCCTTCATATTCTACTATTACCAAAATTTCTCCTTCTTTTACTAATATTGTTCCTTCTTCTGGATTTGTAACATAGTTTTCTTTTTCTACTATTTCTTTTGTTCCATCTTTGTAAACTGCTTGCACTTCTAGTCCAGTTAAGTCTAATTTTTCTCCTATTTTATATTCTTTCTTTTCTGGTTCATTTACTATTTCTATTTCCATTAGTCCTTCTTCTTCCGTTGTTTCTGCCTTTACTAGAACAGGAAATTTTTCTTCTTTACCTTTATAGGTTACCGTTATCATATTTACTCCCACTGTTGTTAATACTGTGTCTTTACTTGGTTGTGTTGTATAGTCTGTTATTTCCTTTTTCATTCCATCGCTATATTCTGCTTGGACTACTAATCCATCCAAATTGAGTTTTTCCCCTTGTATGTAATCTTTCTTTTTTGGTAAAGTATCTATAATTATTTCTTTTACAGTAATTACATTAATTTCAAATGTTGCTGTCTTTCCTTGATATGTTACTATAATAGTGCTTTCCCCTTGTGTTGTCAATTCTTCTCCATTACTTAAATTGGTGGTATATCCATTTTTTAGTTTTTCTTTAGTTTCTGTTATCCCATTGCTATAAACTGCTGTTACTTCTAGTCCATCTAAATCTAATCTTTCACCTTTTTCATATTTTGTCTTTGTTGGCTTTTTTATTTCTATTCTGTCTAAAGCACTCACATTCACTCTACGTGTTGCTGTCTTTCCATCTGCTGTTGCTGTTATTGTCACTTTTCCTTTTGCTTTTGCCGTTACAAGTCCATTTTCACTTACTGTTGCCACATTGGTTTCAGAACTTGACCATGTTACATTTTGATTAGTCGCATCAGTGGGCATTATTTGAGCTGTAAGTTGTCTTTTTTCTCCTTTCTGGATCGTTCCATTTTCTTCTAACCCATTAATCGTTATACTAGTTATAGGAACAATAATTTGATTAACATTTATTTCTTGTGTTCCAAGATTTCCTAAATCTACTATTTCTGTTCTGTTTCTTGTATATGTCTTTTTAATAGCGGGTAATTGTCCATTCATTAGTTCCCAACCTTCATTTGTACTATAAATAGCATACTCTGAACTATTACCACTAATAATTACATCGCAACTAGTATAATCAGCGTTATATTTATAGATAACCTTATATATACTATTATTTTCCTCTTTTGTAATATAGATTGGATACTCTTCTACAATTGTTCTATCATTTTTCTCTCCTCTTGCTTCTAAACGGATTGTGGCTTTTCCTATTGATTTACCTATTATTTTTCCATTTTCATTTATACTGGCTATTTCTGGATTATCACTATTCCAAGATAAACTATAGTCTCCCTCAAAATCTCCAGTATCTTCTGGATTAATTACTGCTTGCAATGACCATTCTGTTCCTATTGGTATACTATCATAGTCTGGTTTATTTTCTATTTTTATCTCTCCTATGTAACCATCTATATAATCACCAATTTTTTCTACATTATAGTATATGTCGCTATATCCATTAACATTTCCAAGAAAACTGTTTCTTTTTTCTTTAAATGTTCTATATAATTCCCTTTCACCATTTCGATACCAACCATAATCTTCATAGAATTTTATACCATAGGGGGAATTAGGAGTTAAAGTAACTGTTACTTGGCAAAGGTCATATCTTATATTACCACCTGAAGCCATATACCTATATTTTACTCTATATCCTTCTTCATTATCATATAATATTTTCTCATGATTAATTAGTATTTCTGTATCAATTTCATCTACTTCTATGTTCTTCTCTTGTTCCTTATTGACTTTTATTTTTTCTGAAGCATTTGTTGCATAATTTTTACACCATGCTGAAATACTTGTCTCTTCTATTTTCTGCCATCCTATTGGTACTTCTTCTAAATTCACATTTGAAACTGTTACCTTACAATTATCATACTTACCATCTCCTATTGTATCTATATATTCATAGGTAACTCCAGCATTAGTTTCAAATTTACTATAATAATTCTCTATTCTAAAACCATTCCCGACTTCAACTGTACACGTTCTAGTTCCTCCTTCAAATCCTCCTTCAAGATTTTCTGCAGCACCTTGTTTATTTATCATTGCTTCTACTTTAATTGTTGCTGTTCCAACATTTTTAGCTGTTACCACTCCATACTGATTTACAACTGCTATATTTTCATTTAAGCTTGTCCATCTCAAGGTTTTATTGTTAGTACTTAATGATTGCTGTTCAACATTCAACTGATAACTTCTTCCTTCAATCATAGTCTTATTATTATCCATGTTTAATTCAGTAATGTTTTCACCAATTTTATCCACAGAAATTGTTAGGATGCCTGATGAACCTTGTAAAAATACATAATACTGATTATTCTCTATATTTTCCCTAAAAATCTTATAATATTGGTTTGCCTCTTCATCTGTCTCCCAATTATCATTCGAAAAATGCCATCCATCTTGAAATGCAACTGTCACTATGCAAGTATTCCATTTACCATTGCCTATCGTATCTGCATATCTATAGGAAACTGTACCATATACATAACTATTTGAAATATTGTCAGACCAATCATATGCTATTACCTCTTCACCGATTCTTCCAGTATCTATATTTATACTTCCTATACCTACAATTTCAATTGTTTCATTTATTGCTTTTTGATATGTTTTAGTTATACTTTTTATTGGTTGCATAGGACCTTCCCATAATGGTCCCCACCCATTAGCCTCTAATTCACTCTCATCAACTTCAGTAAAATATGTAACTGCTGTAATTGTTACTTGGCATGTATCATATTTGTCATTTCCCGTTGTATCTGTATATTCATATCTAATTTTTGCCTTCTTTTCATTGTTTACTGTATAATCGCTTACATCTACATAATAGCTCATAACATTTCTCATATCGATATTACTCTTAAATTCCTCAACTTTAGCTACTTGATTTGATAACTTAATCATATCTTTATTATTACTTAATAAAATGGCAATTCCTATTATTAAAATTCCTATCACTACTAATAATGTAATTACCTTTCCTTTTACACTCTTCATAACAAAATTGTCAATTAGACTAAATTAACTCCCTCCTTCTTAATAATTTACACATATTATAAATTGTAAAAAGATAGTCTCATGTATTTTACAATTTACGATATTTTGTCTTCTCGTTATGTATAGTTTTTATATCTTATTCTATTTTGCACTTTTTTCTAGCCTTTGTAAATAGGTCTATTTTTTTATTACCAATATGTACTTACAGAAGCTATCTAATAGCATTCTATGAAATTAGAATTACATTTTAATTTCAATTATTACAAAAAGGTGCATTATTAGGTTGATTCTCTACGGATTCAAATTCTATAAAATAGAAGTTATTAAAAAATCCGTAAAAAGTAAACATTGTTTTCTATCTGTTTACTCTTTACAGATTATTGACTTTATAACAATTTCTCTTTATTTACTCTCTTGGTGTTTTTCTATATCTAACGTAACTGCAAATTACAATCATTCCTATAATTGCCATAACAATTGAGAAAGCAATTGCGTACATTCTTATTGTTTCACCAATTCCTGTTTTTGGTAATATTTTTGGTGCAGTATTAGCATTTGTACCTTTTCCACTATTAGAAACTTTATTACTACTTGGTGTTTCCGTTTTCCCTTGACTTTCACTTCCACCTTGGCTTCCATTTCCATTTGTATTTCCGTTTCCATCTTGGTTACCGCTTCCATTCCCATCTTGATTTTCATCTTCGTTTTTATCTTCTTTTACTGTAACAATAAAACTGTCTTCCATTCCTTCATATTCTATTGTTATTCTCTTATCTCCTACTTCTGTTAATTTTTCTCCTTCTTTTGGATTTGTTATATAGTTAATTATTGGTTCTCTTGCTCCATCTGTATAAACTGCTTCCACTTTTAATCCACTTAAGTCTAATTGTTCTCCTTGCTTATATTCCTTCTTACTTGGCTCTTCCGTTATTACTATTTTATTTAATGTTGGTGTAATTATTTCTTCTGTTACAGTTATGATAAAACTGTCTTCCATTTCTTGATATTTTATTGTTATTTCTTTTTCTCCTACATCTTCTAATATTTCTCCCTCTTCTACATCTGAATCTATCTCATAATCTGTTATCGGTTTGTTTGGGCCAGCACTATAAACTGCTTCCACTTTTAATCCAGTTAAGTCTAATTTTTCTCCTTTTTTGTATGTTGTTTTATCTGGATTTGTTATTTTTATTCCAGTTAGTTTTGGAGCAACATTAATTTCAAATTCATCTGTTTTTCCTTGATATTCCACCGTTACTTTTACCATTCCTGATGTTACTAATTGGCTTCTATCTTGTGGATTTGTGATATAGTCTGTTATTATTTCTTCTGTATCATCGCTATAAAACGCTTTTACTTCTAATCCTCTTAAATCTAATAAGTCTCCTTCATTATATTGTTTCTTTGTTCTTGAATCATCTACTACGATTCTTTCTAGTGTTGGTGAAGTAACTTCCATATTACATGTTGCTGTTTTTCTACCATCTTCTGTTGTCACTGTTATCGTTGCCGTTCCTACTCCTACTCCTCTTACTAATCCATTTTGATCTACTGTTGCTACTGATGTATTTGAACTTGTCCAAGTTAAGTTTTTGTTGGTTGCATTGCTAGGTGTTATGCTAGCTCGTAATTGTTGTGTTTTACCCTTCTGTATTGATGCACTTGATTTATCGATTGTTACATTGTTTACAGGAATAGCTCTAACTATAACTGTACAAGTATCTGTTATTTCTGTTCCATCATCTGTTCCTTTTGCTTTTACTGTTATAGTTGCTGTTCCTTCTCTCACTCCTCTTACTGTCCCATTACTTACTGTTGCTATCGTTTCATCTGAAGTCATCCATTCCACTTTTTTGTTAGAAGCATGTGTCGGTACTATATTTGCTTTTAATATTTCTGAACTTCCTACATTTTCAGTTATGCTATCTTTATCTAGACTTATTTGTGTTACTGGTACTACATATTTTCCAATTTCTGTTACATTAATGTCTATGCTACTAAAAAACGCTCCTTTATCTGTAACATTTACTGATTCATTTTTTATCTCAAAATATTCTTTACAATATTCTTCATTGTCATATGACCATTCTTCATCTGTAATTGCATATGTTAAAGCTTTTAATTTTATTTTTACTATACAAGAATCATATCTTCCATTATTATTTGAATCCTTATATATATACGTAACTGTACCTACATTTTTAGATGTCTCTATTTCCTTTTGATTTACTAAAATTTCACATGTAGCCTCTACTGTTCTACCATTTGTTCCCATTGCTGTCGCTGTTATGGTTGCTGTTCCGATTCCCACTCCAGATACTTTAACTCGATTTTCATAATTACTATCATTATCAACTTGTACTATATTTTCATTAGAAGATGTCCATTTTACCTCTCGACTAGATACGTTATTTGGTCCTACTGTTGCTGTTAAATATAATTCCCCACCATCCTTTTGTATTGACTCTTTTGTATGGTCTATTGTTATTTCAGTTGCTGGTCTTTTGTAATTTCCTATCTCATCGACTACAATACTAATACTGTTGTATCTATCATAAAAGTTTTCTGTCTTGTTTTCATTAAATGTTTTTGTATACACTCCATTACTAAAATCCCAAGAGGAATCTGTACAGGTATTTGATTGAACAACTGTTTTTATTGTTACTTCGCAAATATCGTATTGACCCCCAGCTAAATCCGAACTGTTACTCATATATTTATAAGTAACTGTTGCATTATCTACCTTGCATACTTTTTCTCTTACATTCCAGCTATTCAAACCAGATTCTATTTCATAAACACCTATACCTATGGAAATTGTTTGACCATTTCCATCTATAAAGTTACATTTTTCAATAGTCCAATCTTTATTAGTGGTATATATATTGGTTATTGTTTGATTTGCATCATCTGGTACCCATCCTTTTGCGGCACTTGCTGTAGTTAATACTCCACCTTTACTACGAAACGCTCCATACCCTGTTATTGTTACTCTACATTGATCATATACATAATCTTCATCTGTATCTTCATATTTATAAATAATATTACTTTCAACGCCTAATAAATTACTAATATCAGTGGAATCATTACTATAATAATCTAAAATTTCTATATCAGTAGAAGTCTCTATATTACTATTCTCAACCTTTCCCTCTTTTCTTAATACATCTACAATTGCACTATTATTACTTATTAAAATAGCCATTCCAATTCCTATCATTAAAATTACGATTGCTACTAATAATACAATCAATTGTCTTTTTTTATTTTTCATAGCTAATTGCCAAGCAGACTAACTTGGCTCCCTCCTTCTTAAAAAAGTATGTGTACAACAAATTGTAAAAAGACTGTCTCTTTTCTCTTACAAATAAAATTGTCCAATTCTGCATTACGTAATTCTAGTACTAATCAATTTTCTTTATGTACACTTTTATATCTTATTTTATTTTGCAATATTTTTTTAGGTTTGTAAATAGATTTCTTTTCCTATTACCACTATGTACTTACGGAAGCCACTTTGTGGGATTTTATTAAATTAAAATTACATTTCCATTTCAATTATGACAAAAAAAGCGACCAAAGGTCGCAATCTTGAGGATACTTATATTCCATCATTTTTGTATTAATTTTCCATGTATTAATTGAACAATATCATTTTCTATTTCTTTTACTAATATTTCTATTTTGCTTTGACTTAAATTAATATTGCTTATCTGAATATGGTGCTTTTTTAACATCTCTATCACTTGGTTTAAAACTCTATTATCTTGTGTAATACCATAACCAACTATACTTAATTTTACAATTTCCTCTTGTTCTAATCGGCAACTTGGATATTTATTATCCAGTATTTCTATTACTTTATTTCGTACATCTTTTTTGATTCTAAATCGTATCTCATTTTCTTCTTTTTGAAAATCCTCTACCATAATATTATTTTCTAATAAACTTTGATAAATATGATAGAATTCTTGGTTTTCTATTTTAATTTCTACTAAATTATCATTTTTTATAATGCTTTTTACTTCAGAAGATTCAATTTGTTGGCATATTTTAGTCCCACCAACATTTGAAAAAGTTGATTTGGCAATCATATCGCAGTCAAATTTTTTTCCCATCTGAATACATCTATCATGTAATACTTTCGCACCGACTATCTGCTATTTCTTGCATTTCATCAAAAGATATTTCATCTAATCTTTTTGCTATTGTAATCATATTGGGGTCAGCCGAATAAATTCCATCTACATCGGAAAAGATATAACATTTATCTGCTTTTAGTGCTACTTGCAAAGCTACTGCTGTTGTATCAGAGCCACCTCTTCCTAATGTTGTAATATCTTGTTTTTCATTTAGTCCTTGGAATCCTGCAACAATTACAATATTCCCTTTTTCTAATTCTTCTTCTAGCCTTTTGGTATAGATTTGTTCAATTTTTGCGCTTGTATGAATGGAACTAGTTTTGATTCCTGCTTGCCATCCTGTTAAAGAAATGGCAGAATAACCTTTACGGTTTAATAAAATACTTAATTTGGAAGCTGTTATTTGTTCTCCTGTTGATAATAGCATATCCATTTCTCTCTCTACTGGAATAGCTGACAATTCTTGTGCTTCTTTGATTAATTGATTGGTCATTTTTCCTTGGGCTGATACAACAACTACCACATTTTTTGCTTCTTTTTTTAGACTGATTACTTTTTCTGCAACCACATTTAATTTGATATTATCTGCTACCGATGTTCCTCCAAATTTTAATATGACTGTGTTCATTTTTGTCACACCTTTATTTTTTATAAAACTTTATCTAATTTTAAATAAAGTTATCTTTCTATGCTGTTATTATAACAATTTTTATTCATTTTTGTCTAGGTTTTTTCCAAATGATTTTTCTTCTATTCCTCATTGTTTGATTCCAAGTCCTTTTATTTAATTTCATTCATGTTATGATTGAATTTGCAACACATTCCCTTCTTCTTATTTTTTATTTCTATTTAAAAAAAACCTCTTAAACACAAAAATGCTCAAGAGGTTTTAATTTGCATGATTTTCCATGCCAATTTTTTTTTTATTCTTTTTTAATTCTTTATAATATTTGGCAATTAGTTCATCTAATTCCACACTCAATTGATAGGTAACACTATAATCATCACCTTGTTCAATACTTCTATTCAATTTGTCTCTTAACTTACAAATTTCATCATTTAACATTTATTTCCATCCTTCCTAATTTCTTCCTTTATCTTCTGTATATCTATAAATTACCACAAGATTTTTCCCCAGTCAAGTATTTTCAAGCCTTTTTGCCAACTTTCGTACGCATTTTTTATGTTTTTTCGACCTTTTTTTACAGTAGAAAACGGCATTTCCAGTTTTTTATGGAAAATGCCGTTTTTTTTACATTCTTTTCTTTTTCATTTTTTTAATTTTTTACGATAGAAATAACCATTTTCTCCTCTTGAAAGACATCTTTTAATATTTGTTCCAAATATTCTACAGTAATCCCCTTGATTTCTTCTAAATAGTCAAAACTATTCATTCCTTTAAAGTAATCAGCTAAAAACATCCTTGCAATATCTACTACATCATTATATTCTTTCACATAACCACCATATATCATTTTTTTCATTCTTTCAAAATCTTCATGGTTTATGCCTTTTTCTTTGAATTGTTTTACTGTTTCTTTGACTTTTTGATAAACTTTTTCTGGTTCATTGGACTGACCACTAATTAGAACATGGGCATATATATTGCTAAATTCATATTCTAAACTTGGTCCAGCATAAATAATTCCATCATTATATAGTTCTTTATATAAGTCTGAACTTCTACCAATTATCAAGTTTAACAAAATTTCAATTGTAATATGCTTTTTGATATCACATTTTCCAGAATCTTTAATTCCTATGGTATACAACGGTCTACTTACTTCTAATTTTTGCTCTATTTTTTCTTGTACAATTTCTTCTGGTTCTTCTGGATATTCTCTTTTTATTTCTCCACTTGCTTTCGTATCTACTAAACGTTTCTTTACTTCTTCTATCATCGCTTCTGGCTCAAAATCTCCACATAATACCATTGCCATATTAGAAGGATTATAAAATGTATGATAACATTTATATAATATTTCTTTATCAATTTTGCTAATAGTTTCAATGGTTCCCACTATGTCAATTTTCACTGGATTATTATGGTACATAGCTTGCATAGCATTTAAGTATACCTTCCATTCTGGATAGTCATCATACATCATGATTTCTTGACCAATAATTCCTTTTTCTTTTTCGACATTTTCATCTGTAAAATAGGGACGTTGCACATAATCCATTAATTCATCCATTGCTTCATAGAAATGATCGGTACATTCAAATAAATAAGCTGTGTGATCATTCGTTGTATAAGCATTGGCCTCTACTCCTAATGCGGTTAAAACATCTAAACTATTCGTTCCATTCTCTTGTTCAAATAATTTGTGTTCTAAAAAGTGAGCTACACCATTAGGAACAGTTGTAACTTTCTCTTCTCCTGGCACAATAAAACTGCTCTCATTAGATCCATAGTGCGTTCCCCATATCATATATTTTTTTTGAATTCCTTTTTTAGGAATCATCATAATGGTTAAGCCATTTTCTAACTTCTCTATATATAATTTTTCTTTTACTTTCAAATTTTCAATAACTTGCACTTTCTTTCCTCCTTCTATCGTGATGATAATAATATTTTGAAATTTAATCCTTTAAAAAATAAATCGTATGAATTCTCACTTTTTCTGCAACTTGAATGACATCTTCTTTGGTAACTTTTTCAATTTTATTAATATAATCTTCAATTGACACATTACTCTGCGATAACTCTTGTCCAAAATAATAAGTAATTCCACTATCTTGTTCATCATCAATTGCTTTTATGGATGCTACTAATCCCTTTTTAGCATTTGCTATATCTTCTTCCGTAAAGTTGCCCTTTTTCATATCCTCTATTTGCTCTTTAATCAGCTCCAATGCTTTTTCATAGTTTCCTATTTCAATTCCGCAATTTACAAAAATATTGTTTTTATATCGTAAGTACATAGAACTTGCAACATAAGCTAAATGTGCTTTTTCTCTAACATTTTGAAACATTTTAGAATTGGCACTTCCTCCTAAAATAGTATTGTAAATTAGGGTATCATATCTTAACTCTTCTTTGTCTAAACACACATTTAATCCTAGTATTAATTTTCCTTGTGTCACTTCCATAGATTCTGTTACTATATTCTCTTTCTCTGGAAGTTGTTTATTTAATTCTTTTGGAACAACATAATTTGGAGTTCTTTCTTTTAATTTTACAATGTTTTCATTTTCTATAATCGCTTGATTGATTTCATCTCCAACATTTCCAGATACAAATAAATCAATTTTACAAGATGCAATCAATTGTTTATAATACTCATATAAATTCTTTCCATCCATGTTTTTTAAATCTTCTATAAATCCAAATTTATATAGTCCGAATGGCTCATTTTTATACATTTCTTCGATACATCGATCTATGCTATATCGTGCTTTATCATCAATCTTTCCTTCAATTCTTTGTTTTATATTATTTTTTTCTTGTTCTACATATTCTGGTTTGAAACTTCCATTTTCAATATATGGATTAAAAACTATTTCTAATAACTTTTCCAAAGAAGTTTTTAACATATCTTCTCCTTTTTGTGGTAAAAAATTATCATTTATCGTTTCTAAATAAAATTTTAAAACTTGATTATCTCCTGTTTTATCTAATCCACAATCGAAACTAGCCCCATACATTTCTTCCATTTCTTTGCTAATTTCTTCTTGTGATGGCATAGTTTTAGAACCTCTTCTTAAAATTGCTGATATCACTGCATTTTTAGTTACTTCTTCTCGGTTTAATTTTGTAGTCATAAAAATAGCGATTAAATTTGTTTTAAATTTGTCTGTGTTAATCGTATGAAGTTTTATTCCTTTTTTTAATTCTATTTGTTTATACTCCATCTCTTTTCCTCCTTTAATTTAGTATACTACTTTTTTTACTTATTATACTTGAGTCCATTAAGGACAGTCCTTTTTCCTCAAGTTTCCCCATTTAAACCCAGAACTGGTGGGAAAAAATTCGGAACCAGTAAAAAAACAAAAATTGGAAGTCCAGCATTCTAACATCCCTAACTTCCAATCCAACTTTTCTAAAATTTTCTTTTTCTTGCTGCCTCTGATTTTTTCTTTCTCTTTACACTAGGTTTTTCATAATGTTCTCTTTTACGTACTTCTTGAAGCACCCCATTACGTGCACATTGTCTTTTAAACCTTTTTAAGGCATCTTCTATATTACCATTATTAACTTTTATCTCTGACATTTATAATTCCCCTCCTTCCGGTCCATACGAAATATGTATGTGGGATAACCCTTTTAACGTTATTTATTATACATGAAACCTTAAAACTTGTCAATAGTTAGAGTTTAAATAATACCGCTTTCTTCTCTTTTAACATTTTTTTGACATCAGCTGTTCTTTGCTTTTTTATTTAAATCTACTACTCTTGTTAACTAAATAGTCCACCTATCCAATTAAATAATGGATTTTCAAACAATAATTCCCTCATCCAACCATTTGTAAATGGAATAAACCATAAAATGACACCAATTAGAATAACAACTACAATAGTAAGGACAATAGCAATTACATCCATTTTTGTCATTTCTTTAATTTTTTGTCTCTTTTCCTTGCTTCTTGCTAAATCGTGTACTAGTTGTTTTGTTAATTCTATCATAGAGCCTAATGTCCCTACTCTTGGTCTCTTGGTTCGTTGCTGTTTCGAGTTTTCTACTTGTTTCTGTCTTGCATCCTGATAATTGTTTTTTAAGTTACTTCGTTCTCTTGCTCCTTGATAGTAATTTTGTGTATATTCCATATTTTCTTTTTTTAATTCACTATCATATTGTTCTCTTAAAAATTCATCTGACAAAATATTGTAAGCAGCATTTAATTCTTTTATTTTTCTTTCTGCATATTCCTTTTTCTCTCCTGTATATAAATCTGGATGATATTTTTTGGCTAGCACTCTATATGCTTTTTCTATAACCTCTTTGGAAGCTTTTGGATTAACTTCTAGTATCTCATAATAATTTTTCATACGTCTTTGCACCATCTTTTCTTTTCTTTTTTTGACAAATTTATTTTATACTAAAAGAAAAAAAATAGCAATATATAATTGCTACTTTCCTTAAAGTTTCCCCACTGGTTTCCTAAGTTTAATTGGGAAATTTTTCTCCAATTAAACCCGGAACCAGTGGGGAAAGTTGATTTTTTTATTATTCTCCAAAGATTGCTTCAAATTCATCTGCTTCAATTTTTTCTTTTTCAAGCAATATGCCTGCTACTTGATGTAATTTATCGATATTATCTGATAAAATTTGTTTTGCTCTGTTATATCCTGTATCTACAATTCTTTTGGTTTCTTCATCAATTACTGCTGCTGTTTCTTCTGAATATTCTTTGCTTTGTGCTAAATCTCTTCCTAAAAATACTTCTTCTTGGTTTCCTCCTAGCATAATAGCTCCAATTCTTTCACTCATTCCATATTTCGTTACCATACTTCTTGCAATTTTTGTTGCTCTTTCAATGTCATTACTTGCTCCTGTTGAAATATCATTTAAAATAAGTGCTTCTGCCACTCTTCCTCCTAGAAGTGATACAATGTTTTCTTCCATTTCTGTTTTGGACATGAAAGATTTATCTTCGGTTGGACGATACATCGTATATCCACCTGCCATACCTCTTGGTACAATAGATATTTGATGAACTGGATCTTGTGTTTCCAAATAATGGCTTACTACCGCATGACCTGCTTCATGGTAAGCAACTAATTTATTTTCTTTTTCACTTCTTACTTTTGTTTTCTTTTCAGGTCCCATCGTTACTTTAACCATGGCATCTTCAATTTCTTTCATTCCTATTTCTGTCATATTTCTTCTTGCTGCTAGTAGTGCCGCTTCATTTAAGACATTTTCCAAGTCCGCTCCTGCAAATCCTGATGTATTTTTAGCTACCACTTTTAAATCTACATTATCTGCTAAATGTTTCTTTCTTGAATGTACTTCTAGAATTTGCTCTCTTGCTTTGACATCTGGTAATCCTACTACAATTTGTCTATCAAATCTTCCTGCTCTTAATAAAGCTTTATCTAATACATCTGGTCTGTTAGTTGCTGCTAACACAATAACACCTTCGTTTTCTGCAAATCCATCCATTTCCACCAATAATTGGTTTAATGTTTGCTCTCTTTCATCATGTCCTCCACCAAGACCTGCACCTCTTTGACGTCCAACAGCATCAATTTCATCAATAAATATAATACATGGTGCATTTTTCTTGGCTTGGTCAAATAAATCTCTAACTCTTGATGCACCAACACCAACAAACATTTCCACAAAGTCTGAACCACTAATGATAAAGAATGGAACCCCTGCTTCTCCTGCTACTGCTTTTGCTAACAATGTTTTACCCGTTCCTGGTTGCCCCACTAATAAAACACCTTTTGGAATTCTAGCACCCATATCTGTGAATTTTTTTGGATTTTTTAAGAATTGTACAATTTCTTCTAATTCTTCTTTTTCTTCATCAACACCTGCTACATCCTCAAATGTAATCTTATTCTTTTCTGCTGGTGTCATCATTCTAGCTTTACTTTTTCCAAATGACATGGTTTTACTTCCTGCTCCACCTTGACCAGCTCCACCCATCATAAAGAACCAGAAAATAAAGAATATAATCAATAAACCAAATGGCGTTAATAAACTAATGATGGTAATAAAAATAGATTGTGATTTTTCTTCTAATGTAAAAGCACCATCTTTTAAGAAATCTTCTGAATAAGTCATAAAACTTTCCATTTCTGGTATATTTACTTCTTTTTTAATTTTGTCATCTTTTAAAGTTACTGTCGCTGTTTTTCCATCTGACTCAATCTGAATGGCTTCGACTTTCCCACTATTAATGTTAGCTATTAATTCTGAATATTTCAATTTAGCTTCGCTATTTTCTACTATAGATGATAATACAACAATAAAGATGACTCCTATAATTAGCCACATAGCTAATGTTTTAATTCCGTTTTTCAAAATAATTCCTCCTTATGTTTTGTTGTTTCATTTTTTATATTGCTTTTATACCACATAACTTTTTCTTTTTCAATAGTTTTTTATATGTCTTTTTTATTACAACTTTATGGGTTTCACTCATTTACTACGGAAGCTTAAGTTTTTTCACTTCCTCTATATCTATTACAATCTAATTATCAATTTGATTTGTAAAGTAAATGTTATGATTTTTTACGAAAACTTTAAAATTTTTATTTGGTGTCAAATATTTATTACCTATATTATTATCGCACAATTTTATAATATCTTCTATATGTATTTTTTCAATGCTCGCCGTTGTTCCAAATAACCTTTTTATAATATATCTGACTAGCCTTGATTTTATTACTATTTCTTGTAAATTAAACTTTTTTAAATCAATTATAATTTCTTTTGCTTTTTCATCTATCACTAACTCTTGATAGATTTTCTTCATTTGCTTTTCTACATACTCATCTTCTTGTCTCACAATATCAGATAATCGCTCCATTGTCTTTATCATATTAGGGTTCAACTCTTTTTGAATATAAGGAATCACAACATTTCTGATTTTATTTCTATTATAAATATTTTCAAAATTGCTTTGGTCTATTCTAGGATGTAATTGATTTTCTTCACAATATTCTTCTATCTTACTTCTTTCACATTCTATGAGTGGTCTAATAATATTTCCTCTTTTCACATCAATCCCTTTTAATCCTTCTATACCGCTCCCTCTTAAAATATGCAATAAAATCGTTTCCACTTTATCATTCTTATTATGTGCAATTGCTATTTTATTAGCTTTTGTTTTCTTTAAAACCTCATTAAAAAACTCATATCTTGCCATTCTTCCTGCTTCTTCTGTTCCTATTTTATTAGTATGAGCCAAATTTTTGACATCTATACTTTTTGCATAAAATTCAATTTTATTTTTTTCACAATATTTTTTCACATATTGCTCCTCTTCATCCGCTTCTTTCCTTAACTTATGATTTAAATGTGCTACTACAATTTCAAAATTTTCCCCAACTGGTTTCCTAAGTTTAATTGGGGAAATTTTCCCCAACTGGTTTCCTAAGTTTGATTGGGGATTTCCTTTTATCATCTCCGAATTTAATTGAGATTTTCCTTCAAACAATTCTCGATTCAAATAAAGATTCCCTCTTTTTTCTAATTTTAGTCTCATTTTTACTAAATTATCTAATAAGCACATGGAGTCTGGTCCTCCTGAAACTCCCACTACTATTTTATCTTCATTTTCTATTAAATGATATTTAATAATCGTATTTTGTACTATATCTTCTAATTTTTTCTTTTCTCTATTATGCATGATTTTCTATTCCTCTTTTCTTTGTATTTTATAATTCTGCTATTTTTTTTAATTTTTTACGATTAGTCCCTAAAATTTTTTCCATCATTCTATAAGAAATATCTTCTTGCTTTAATTTTCTTATGATGTCTCCTAGCACCTTCTCATTTTGATGTAAACTTTCTTTTGTAAGACTATTTTGAGCATGGTCTCTTTTATTATCTCATGGCATATTTGCTCTTTATTTTGCTCATTTTCCATCAATACAAATTTTTCTTCTTCCTGTAAATTAGTTTGTTCATTGTACATATTTTTCTTAACATTTCTTTCTAACTCTGTATCTGTATAAAAAATATTATCATAACAGCTTGCGTATTTATATTCATTTGCTTTGTCACATATATTAGCTTTTACGGGATTATTATGTATATATCTAACACATGTATATAAATGCTTTTCACTATATATTGGTTGCGTTTTATATCGGTCTCTAAAAACATATCCCACTCTATTGTATTTTTTATTATAATATTTAGCATATCGTAAATTTACTCGATGCATATATTGGGTTACCTTTTCTATATCTTCTTCATGAACTAGGATATGTGCATGATTATTCATGATGCAATATGCTAATATCATGATATCTATTTTTTCTTTGGTTTCTTTCATAATTTTCATATATTTATTAATATTCTCACTGGAATTAAATATATATTCTTTATTGATTCCTTGCACCATAATATGAAAAAAAGAAGTAGTTATATTTTCTTTACGGATTCTTGCCATATTCTCTACCTTACCTTTCTTAATTTTATCCCCATAAAATATAAATTACCCCTCTTAACCTTATCTTCTATTTTATTATTTCCTACTTAGAAATCCAAAATCAGTAGAAACTTCATTCCTCATTTCCCCATTTAAACCCGGAACCAGTGGGGAAGATTTAGTCATCAAATCTTCTTTCTAGATTGACAAACTTGGTATAACTTCCTAACCATAATAATTCTACTGTTCCTGTTGAACCTCCTCTGTGCTTTGCCATAATCACTTCTGCTATATCTTTTTTCTCACTATCTTGATTATAATAGTCATCTCGATATAAAAACATAACAATATCAGCATCTTGCTCAATTGCTCCAGACTCACGCAAGTCAGATAACATTGGTCTATGGTCTGGTCTTTGCTCTACTGCTCTTGATAATTGCGATAAAGCTATTACTGGTACACCAATTTCTTTTGCTA
This sequence comes from Clostridia bacterium, assembly GCA_022792395.1. Taxonomy (GTDB): domain Bacteria; phylum Bacillota; class Clostridia; order TANB77; family CAG-508; genus CAG-269. The sequence continues at coordinate 28,232 of JAAWAX010000037.1, read as the reverse complement.
ATATTTTTAAAGAACGACTGATTTCTGAAATTTCTTGTTCACGACTGCCTCCCCTTCTACTACTGCCTTGTACCAATTGTAAATAGTCGATTACAACCATCCCTAAATTTTTTTCTAATTTTAGTTTTCTACATTTTGCTCTTATTTCCATTACCGATATGCCTGGTGTGTCATCAATATATATTTCTGCTTCTGATAATGGTCCAATGGCACCGTGCTAATTTTGTCCAATCATCTTCTTCTAATTTACCTGTTCTTACTTTATTACTATCTACCATAGCCTCACTACATAAAATTCTATTTACCATTTGTTCTTTTGACATTTCTAAACTAAAAATAGCTACTGGTATATTTGCCTTAAGTGCTGCATTGGTTGCAATGTTTAAAGCAAAAGCAGATTTTCCCATTGCTGGTCTGGCTGCAATTAATATTAATTCCGAACCATGAAATCCTGCTGTTTTATAGTCTAATTCCGTAAATCCTGTTGGAACTCCTGTGATATGTTGTTTTCTATTATAAAGTTCTTCTAATTCCGTAAAACTATCTACTAATATATCTTTAATTGGTGTATATCCTTTTTGATTTTTATTTTGCATAATATTGAAGATTTTTTTCTCTGCCCCTTCCATGATGTTTTCTACTTCTTCTGTTGGATCATAACCCAATTCAATAATTTCATTAGCGGTTTTAATCAAATTTCTAAGTGTAGATTTTTCTTCCACTATTTTAATATATTTAGAAGCATTAGCAGTTGTAGGAACCCTTTCTGGAAGTTCTGCTAAATATTCTAATCCTCCTACTTGTTCGAATTTTCCCATTGCTTCTAATTCTGCTTTTACCGTAATAATATCAATTGGTTCTGCTCGATTGTATAAATTTAATATTGCTGTATAAATAGCCCTATTATCTTCACGATAAAAGTCTTCCTCTTTTAGGACTTCTACACTAGAAATAACAGCATCTTTATCTGTTAACATACTTCCTATAATTGCTTGTTCTGCTTCTAAATCGTGTGGTGGTACTTTTCCTAACTCCATCAAAATCCTCCCTATTAGTATGATTCAAGACTGTTACCATTCACAATCAAAATGAATATTAAGAAAATTTACGGCTGTGAATGGTAACTCAAATTTGCTATAAATTGCTATTTTAACTTTATTCTGATATCACATCGACTTTTAATTTTCCAATAACACCTTCAAATAGTTTGATTTCAATATTGTGTATCCCTAATGTTTTAATCGCTTCTTTTAAGTCTATTTTCTTTTTATCTACTTTTATTTTATATTCTTTTTCTAGTTCTTGTGCTATTTCTTTTGCTGATACCCCACCAAAAATTTTTCCATTTTCTCCAGATTTCACTCTTATCTTCAATAAAATTTTAGATAACTTATCTGCTATCTTTAAAGCCTCTTCTCTTTCTTGGTCTTTTTGGAATTTAGCAGAATTTTGCTTTGCTTTTAATTTAGACATGTTTTCATTATTAGCTTCCACTGCCAAATTTTTAGGAAATAAGAAGTTTCTAGCATATCCATCTGAGCTATTTATAACTTCATCCTTTTTTCCAACTCCTTTTATATCTGCTTTTAATATTACTTTCATGTTATCTCACCTTTCTTCTAGTTCTCTCAATTTCTTGATTCATTTCCCTTTTCCCCACTGGTTCCGGGTTTAATTGGGGGAATTTTTCCCAATTAAACCCGGAACCAGTGGGGAAAAGGGAAAAGTAGGGAAATTAATTTTCAATTTCTGAAAAATATTCGTTGATACGATTCATTAATTCTTGTTTCGTTTCTTCTAATGTCATTCCTTCTACTTGTGCTCCAGCAAGGGTGATATGTCCTCCACCACCTAGTTTTTCTAATATTACTTGTACGTTAATATCTCCTATTGAACGGCCACTAATATAAACTTTATCTCCTAATTGCCCCATTACAAATGAAGCTGTTATTTCTCCAATCGTAAGTAATTCATCTGCTGCTTTCGCACATATTACATTTACATCTTTTGTTTTTTCCTCACAAATTGAAATAGCTATAGAACCGTTTACAACTTCAGCTTTTCCTACTATTTCGGCTATTTTGTTGAAACTTTCTAAATCACTTTGAAACCACTTTTTAACATGTATAATATCAACACCACATTTTCGTAAATAGGCCGCTGCTTCAAAGGTTCTTACTCCTGTCTTGAAAGTAAAGTTTTTGGTGTCCATCATAATTCCTGCATATAAACTTTCTGCTTCTATGGTTTTTAATTCCACTTTTTCTTCTACATATTGTATTAGTTCTGTTACTAGTTCTGCTGCTGAAGAGGCATACACCTCTTGGAAAATAAGTGTTGCTTTTTCTATAAAATCTGCACTTCTTCTATGATGATCGATAACAACTACTTTTTCTACTTTATCAACTAATTCTGATGATTCCACATAATTCATTTTATGGGTATCAACAATTACCAATATCGTATCTTCATCTACATTCTCTAAAGCTACTTCTTTATTGATAATAACATCTTCATATTCTTCCTCTTTTTCAATTGACTTTCTAAATGCTTCTAAAGCAGGTGTTTTTTGATCCATTACAATATAAGCATTTCTGTCTAGCGTTTTGGCTAATCGATAAATTCCTAAACTAGCTCCTACACAGTCCATATCTGGATTGCTATGTCCCATTATCATCACTTTTTTAGATTCTTTGATAAGATTTTCTAATCCTTGTGCCACGACTCTCGCTTTTACTTTTGTTCTTTTTTCTACTTCTTGGGCTCTTCCTCCAAAGAATTTGTAAATTTCATTTTCTCGGATAACCGCTTGGTCTCCTCCTCGTCCTAAAACAATATCCATTGCTGTTTGAGCAGATTTATATTTTTCTTTGTCTGTTCTTCCTTCATTAGATACTGCTATACTTAAAGTAAATTGTACCTTTTCTTTCATATCAATTTCTTTAATTTTATCTAAAATACTAAATTTATCTTCTTTTACACTATCTAAATATCTTTGTTCAAAGAAATAGATATATCTATCCTTCTCTGTTTTTATCAAAACACCATTGGTACTGTCTGTCCATTCATAAATGTATTTGTCAATTTCCGCTATTACTTGTGGTTTTTCTTCACTTTCTAGTCTTTGCATGGTCTCTTCATAATTATCTACCATAATAATTCCAACACAAGTTTTGGAATCTTTATATTCTTTTTGTAGCTTTATATTTTCTGTGTCATCAATAAAGTACAAAATCACCTTATGTTCTGTTTTACTCTTTTTGGATTTTACATATCTTCCTACTACTCGATATGTTCTATTATCAATTTCTATGCTTCTTATAATATCTTGATTATTATTTTCAAGTCTTTTCTCTATTTCATCTTTAATATCAATACTTAATTCTTTGATATAAGTATTGATATCCACATTAGCAAATTCAGATGTAAATCTTGCACTTCTCCAAATTACATTTCCATCTGTTTGTAATATAATTAATGGAAATGGTGAATTAATTAAACTCGTTTTTGCTGCTGTGTCTACAGTTAATGTTAGGTCTTGTAAAGATTCTGATATTTCACTTCTCCTTTTATTGTTGGCATAATAACTATATAGCACAATTGCTACAAAAATTCCGATACTTGGTACTATCATATATGTGTTCTTTATCGATATATATACTAATAAGATAAATATAATAACTAAATATATTTTTGTTCTGGATACTAAAGTGTCAAAAACTTTTCCACTGGTTCTTTGCATTATCTTTCTCCTTCTATTTATTCTACCTTATTTTACTAGCAAATAGGCTATTTGTCAAGTTTTTGGGACATAAAAAGAGGATACGTTTTTTAGTTAGTATCCTCTTTTTTCTATCTAGTTTACACATTTTCTTCTATATCCGTTGTTTCTTCTAACTCTTCTTCTGTACTAATATGAATATTTTGATATTTTTGCATACCAGTACCAGCTGGAATTAACTTACCAATAATAACATTTTCCTTCAATCCCACTAAATCATCTGTTTTACCTTTAATTGCTGCCTCTGTAAGAACTCTTGTAGTCTCTTGGAAAGAAGCAGCTGATAAGAAGCTATCAGTAGCAAGAGAGGCTTTGGTAATACCAAGTAATACTCTCTTACCAGTTGCTGGTCGTTTTCCTTCTTCTTTTGCTTGGTTATTTTTTTCTTCGAATTCATACATATCAATTAAGGAACCTGGGAACATATCGGTATCAGCATTATCTTCTACTCTAACCTTTTTAAGCATTTGTCTTCCGATTACTTCGATGTGCTTGTCGTTGATATCAACACCTTGGTTTCTATATACCTTTTGTACTTCAGAAATTAGGTATTCATATACGCCTTCTGGTCCTTTAATTTCTAAAATTTCACTTGGATTAATAGAACCTTCTATTAATGGTTCTCCTGCTTCTACTAAATCACCATCTCTTACTTTCATTTTAGATCCAAATGGTATCGTATAACTTCTTGAATCATCATTTGATGTTACCACTACTTCTTTTTTCTTTTTCGTTTCTTTGATTTTTACTTTACCATCGATTTCTGTAATAATAGCTAATCCCTTTGGTTTTCTAGCTTCAAATAGTTCCTCTACTCTAGGAAGACCTTGTGTAATATCAGCAACACCAGCAACACCACCAGAGTGAATCGTTCTCATAGTAAGCTGTGTACCTGGTTCACCAATAGATTGAGCAGCAATAATACCAATCGCTTCTCCTATCGATACTAAATCACGTCTTGCTAATCCCATACCATAACATTTTTGACATACACCATGTTTTGAACGACATCCTAATACAGAACGTACTTTCAATTTTTCAATTCCTGCTTCTACAATTTCTTCCGCTATTTTTTCGGTAATCATAGTATCTTTATCTACAATTAGTTTCTTCGTTTCTGGGTGAACAACATCTTCTATGGCAAATCTTCCAAGTAATCTTTCTTGCATCTTTTCAATAATTTGATTTCCATCTTTAATGTCATAAACTACTATTCCATCTTGTGTTCCACAATCTTGTTCTCTAACAATAATATCTTGTGATACATCAACCAATCTTCTTGTTAAGTATCCTGAATCGGCTGTTCTTAACGCTGTATCAGAAAGTCCTTTACGAGCTCCATGGGCTGAAATAAAGTATTCCAAAGCATCTAATCCTTCTGCAAAAGATGATTTGATTGGAATCTCGACAGCTTTACCAGTAGTACTTGCCATCAATCCACGAATACCTGCTATTTGTCTTAATTGGTTCATATTACCACGGGCTCCAGATTTAACCATCATATAGATTGGGTTCAACTCATCAAAGTTTTCTTCCATGGCTGAACTTACTTGTTTCGTGGTATCTTCCCATACATTGATAACAGCTTTATATCTTTCATCATCTGTAATTAACCCTCTTGCATATTGTTTTCTAATCGTTTCCACTTTTTTATCAGATTCTTTTAATAAATCCTTTTTCGCTGATGGTACTTGTACATCATCCATAGAGAACGTAATTCCTGCTAGTGTTGAATATTTAAATCCTAATGCTTTAATATAGTCAATTACTTCTGCTGATTCTGATAATCCATGTGTTCTGATAACACTTTCAATAATCGTTCCCATTGATTTTTTCATAACTGGGAAATTAATTTCGTATTGGAATTGGTCTTTCTTTCTATCAATAAATCCTAAATCCTGTGGAATTCCTTTATTGAAAATAATTCTACCAACACTGGTTTCGATTTTTTTAGTTTTAATCTCTCCATCAATTTCTTTTTCAATTCTAACAAAAATTTTGCTATGAATTCCTACTTCATGATTTTCAAATGCCATAATAGCTTCTTCTGGATCTTTAAAGTATTTTCCTTCTCCCTTTTCTCCATCTAAAACCATCGTTAAATAATAAGCTCCTAAAATCATGTCTAGTCTAGGTACAGCAACTGGCTTACCATCTTGTGGTTTCAACAAGTTGTTAGTTGATAACATTAAATATCTTGATTCTGCTTGTGCTTCTGGTGATAATGGTAAATGGACAGCCATTTGGTCACCATCAAAGTCAGCATTGAAAGCCTCACAAACTAATGGGTGAAGTTTGATGGCTCTTCCTTCTACTAATACTGGTTCAAAGCTCTGAATTCCAAGTCTATGTAATGTTGGTGCACGGTTTAGCATAACAGGGTGATCTTTAATAACTTCTTCTAAAATTCCCCATACTTCTGGTCTTAATCTTTCTACCATTCTTTTAGCATTTTTAATGTTTTGTGCAATTCCTCTTCCTACTAATTCTCTCATAACAAACGGTTTGAATAATTCTACTGCCATTTCTTTTGGAAGTCCACATTGGTATATGTTTAGTTCTGGTCCTACTACGATAACAGAACGTCCAGAGTAGTCAACACGTTTTCCAAGTAGGTTTTGACGGAAACGTCCTTGCTTTCCTTTTAACATGTCTGATAAAGATTTTAATGGTCTGTTTCCTGCACCAGTAACTGGTCTTCCACGTCTTCCATTATCAATTAAAGCATCCACTGATTCTTGAAGCATTCTTTTTTCATTTCTTACAATGATTTCTGGTGCTCCTAATTCTAGTAATCTTTTTAAACGGTTATTTCTATTGATAACCCTTCTATACAAGTCATTTAAATCAGATGTTGCAAATCTTCCACCATCTAATTGTACCATTGGTCGAAGTTCTGGTGGAATAACTGGTACTACTTGCATAATCATCCATTCTGGTCTGTTTCCAGAAAGTCTAAAAGCTTCTATCGTATCTAATCTTTTTACTAATTTTACTCTTTTTTGCTCACTAGCTGTCTCTAATTCTTTTCGAATTTCTGCTGATAAGATATCTAAATCGATTTGTGCTAGTAATTCTTTTAAAGCCTCTGCTCCCATTTTAGCTTTAAAAGAACCTCTTCCATATTGTTCTTCTGCTTCATGATATTCTTTCTCATTTAATACTTGGCACTTTTCTAGATTAGATGTCCCTTTGTCAATTACTACATAAGAAGCAAAATAAATAATTTTTTCTAAATTTCTTGGTGAGATATCTAACATTAAAGCAATTCTACTTGGAATTCCTTTAAAGTACCAAATATGAGCAACTGGTGCTGCTAACTCAATATGTCCCATTCTTTCACGTCTTACTTTTGCTTTGGTTACTTCAACACCACAACGATCACATACAATTCCTTTATATCTCACTCTTTTATATTTACCACAATGACATTCCCAGTCTTTGGTTGGTCCAAAGATTCTTTCGCAAAATAGACCATCTTTTTCTGGTTTTAAAGTTCTGTAATTAATGGTTTCTGGTTTCTTTACTTCACCTTTTGACCATTCTCTTACTTTTTCATCAGATGCTACTCCTATTTTTAATTTGTCAAAAATATCTAATTCATCCACTCTTTTTCCTCCCATGTCGCATTGGGGATGACTCCTTTAGAGTACATCTCCAATTATTTTTTATAGGTTTACAATCTCATTTCATTCGATTGCATAAGTTTTGGTGTTTCAAAACAGATACGAAAGGGCTCTCCACCGCTCGAACAATTCCCTCTTGTCGCCTTTTTCTCTTTTTGAAATTTATTCAATTAATTTTTTCTTGTTTTATCTGTTCAGTTCTTCTTCATCCTCTTTTATCGGTATTTCTTCTTTTCTCTCTGAACATAATTTTTCTTTTTGTCTAACCTCTTCTTTTTTTCCTAAAAGAGTTCCATTACTACATAAAACTGTTATCCATGTCCTATATAGTTGATTTTCTTTGAAATCTTCATCCAAACGTTTTAATATCTCTTCTTTAGTTGGTTTTTCTCCCTCTGCTTCTATTTCTTTTTTGATTCTTTCTGCTACTTGAATGGCCTCTTCTCTTTTTATGGCTGCGGTTTCTTGATCAGCGATGATTCCATATTCATCTCTTACATATTTTTCATCTTTTAAACATGATATTTTTCGTCTAGCTTTTAACATTTGTCTAACTTCACATATAAGTTGTTTCTCTATTCTATGGCTTCTTGTCATATTATGCTTTTGAGTAATCTCTGCCATCATTTTTCCAAATTCTATTTGTTCTCCATTTTGCATTTTTTCTATTTGATTTATCATTGTTTCTTTAATAGAATCTATCATTCTTTCATCATTGACAATGATTCCATATTCATCTTTTATATATTCCCCATTTTTTAAGCAAGATATTTTTTGTGTATCTTCTAATCTTTGTCTAGCTTGCAATATAATTTGTTCCTCTTCTATCAGTCTTTTCTCTAAAACATTCTTTTGAACAATCCCTATCATCAATCTTTCGACATTTATTACTTCTCCATTTTGCATTTTTTCTACTTGTTCTATTATTTCTTTTACAATAGTATTTTCAACTGCTTGTTTTTCGCTGACTTTATTTCCGTTTTTTAGCTTTAGCCTATTTCTAAATTTCCAATTCCCACGTTTTTTTGCCATTTATACATCCCTCATTCATTTTACTCTATAATATCTTCATCGCTATCTAAATTATCATTTGCTAAATCATTATCAAATAGCAATTCATCTTCTTCATCACCAAGTTCTTCAAACAATTCATCGCTATCCTCTACCAAATCACTTGCTTCATCATCTAGAAGCATATCATCTTCTAATTCTTCTCCATAACCATCTAAATCTCCATCTGCAATAACTTGGTCTTCTGATAATATTTTCTTTTCTTTATTTGGATCATATTCGATTCCTTCTTCAATATTTTCCTTTAGTTCCAATTCTTGATTGTCTTCTGAATATAAACGAACATCTAATCCTAAAGATTGTAATTCTTTTACTAAAACTTTGAAACTCTCTGGAACACCTGGTTCTGGAACATTTTCTCCTTTTACAATTGCTTCATAAGTTTTTACTCTTCCTACAATATCATCTGATTTAACGGTTAGCATTTCTTGTAAAGTATAAGATGCACCATATGCCTCTAATGCCCAAACTTCCATCTCTCCAAAACGTTGTCCACCAAATTGTGCTTTACCTCCTAATGGTTGTTGCGTAACTAGTGAATATGGTCCTGTTGAACGAGCATGGATTTTATCATCTACTAAATGGTGTAATTTTAACATATACATAACACCAACTGTAATTGGCTTATCAAATGGGTCTCCTGTTCTACCATCATATAAAACGGTTTTTCCATCTTTACTCATACCTGCTTTTTCCAATAATTCCTCAACATCAGTTTGTGTCGCTCCATCAAATACAGGTGTTGCTATTTTCCATCCTAGTGCTTTGGCTGCTCCTCCTAAATGTACCTCTAAAACTTGCCCTAAATTCATACGAGAAGGAACACCTAATGGATTTAATAAAATATCAATTGGTGTACCATCTGGCATAAATGGCATATCTTCTTCTGGCAATACTCTTGAGATAACACCTTTGTTACCATGACGTCCTGCCATTTTATCTCCTACTGATATTTTTCTTTTGGTTGCTATATAACATCTAATAATTTGGTTAACACCTGGTCCTAATTCATCAGAATTATCTCTTGTAAAGATTTTTACATCTACAATTGTTCCTGCTTCTCCATGTGGTACTCTTAAAGAAGTATCTCTAACTTCTCTTGCTTTTTCACCAAAAATAGCTCTTAATAATCTCTCTTCTGCCGTTAATTCTGTTTCTCCTTTTGGCGTAACTTTACCAACTAAAATATCCCCAGGTCTTACTTCTGCACCAATTCGAATAATTCCATTTTCATCTAAATCTTTTAACGAATCATCTCCAATGTTTGGAATATCACGAGTGATTTCTTCTGCACCTAATTTGGTGTCACGACATTCACAATCATATTCTTCAATATGAATAGAAGTAAACACATCTTCTTTTACTAGTTTTTCATTAATCAAAATAGCATCCTCGTAGTTGTATCCTTCCCAAGTTGAGAAAGCAACTAATACGTTTTTACCAAGTGCCATTTCTCCATTAGAAGTAGATGGTCCATCTGCAATGGCATCTCCTTTTTTCACTTTTTCTCCCGCTTTTACAATTGGTTTTTGATTAATACAAGTACCACCATTGGTTCTTTTAAATTTACGAAGTTTATGTGTAATTGTTTTTTTGTTGTCATATTTAACGGTTATGCTATCCCCTGTTACTTTTTCAATGACTCCATCTTCTTCTGCTAGTACTAAAATTCCAGAGTCTTTTGCTGCTCTATACTCAATTCCAGTTCCTATAATTGGACTTTCTGTTATCATTAATGGAACTGCTTGACGTTGCATGTTAGCACCCATCAAAGCTCTTTTTGCATCATCATGCTCTAAAAATGGTATCATGGCTGCCGCAATCGATACTAATTGTTTTGGTGAAACATCAACATATTGAACTTGGTCACGGTCAACTTCTATTACTTCGTTTTTAAATCTAACTCTAATTCTTTCATCTACAAATTTTCCATTTTTGTCAATTGGTTCAGATGCTTGTGCAATAATATAATTATCTTCTACATCAGCACTCATATATTCTACAATATCTGTTAATTTGTGTGTTTCTGGGTCTACTTTACGGTATGGAGTTTCAATAAATCCATATTCGTTGATATTAGCAAAGGATGAAAGGGCAGAAATTAATCCAATGTTTGGTCCTTCTGGTGATTCGATTGGACATAGTCTACCATAGTGAGTATAGTGAACATCACGTACCTCGAATCCTGCTCTTTCTCTTGTTAATCCTCCTGGTCCTAAAGCGGAAATTCTTCTTTTATGAGTCAATTCTGATAATGGGTTGGTTTGATCCATGAATTGTGATAATTGAGAACTTCCAAAGAATTCACGAATAGATGATGTAATTGGTTTTGTATTGATTAATGTTTGTGGTGTTACAACGTCTAAATCTTGAATGGTCATTCTTTCACGAACAACTCTTTCTAGTCTGGTTAAACCAATTCTAAATTGATTTTGTAACAATTCTCCTACTTGACGAATTCTACGATTTGCTAAATGGTCAATATCATCTGGTTTTCCTAATCCATGAGATAGATTTAATAAGTAATTGATAGATGCTATCATATCTTCTGTTGTAATACATTTTGATACTAATTCATCTTGTCTTTCTTCAATTGCTTTTACTAAATCTTTTTTATCTGTGTTGTCAATAATATTTTTTAACACATTATAATTTACTAATTCTTTGAAATGTAATTTACTTAAGTCAATATCTGGTAATACTTTATGGATATTGCATGTAGCATTTCCTATGATTCTTACTTTTCTTTCTCCTACCATTACATCAACAACGTTGATTCCAGCATTTTGAATATCTTCTGCTATTTCTTCTGAAATAACTTCTCCTGCTTGTATGAATACTTCTCCTGTTTCATGATCCATAATATCTTCTGCTACTATTTTGTCTTTGATTCTTCCTGCTAATCCCAATTTTTGATTAAATTTATATCTTCCTACTTTTGCTAAATCATATCTTTTATTGTCATAGAATAATCCATTAAATAAGTTTCTTGCTGCATCTACCGTTGGTAATTCTCCTGGTCTTAATTTTTTATAGATTTCAATTAGAGCTTCATCTTGGTCTTTAATGGTATCTTTATGAATCGTTGCTGTTATCATTTCTTCATCGCCAAATAATTCTCTAATTTGGTCATCCGTAATAACTCCAATTGCTCTTAATAAAGTAGTTACTGGTACTTTTCTGGTTCTATCAACACGTACATAGAAAATATCGTTTCCATCGGTTTCATATTCTAACCATGCTCCACGAAGTGGCATTACAGTAGAGTTATAAGTTCTTTTCCCTGTTTTGGTATCAAATTCTTCTCCATAGTAACACCCTGGTGAACGTACTAATTGGCTTACGACAACTCTTTCTGCTCCATTGATAACAAAGGTCCCACTGTTTGTCATTAATGGAAAATCTCCTAAATAAATCTCTTGCTCTTTGATTTCACCAGTTTCACGGTTAATTAATCTAACTTTTACATGTAATCTGGTTGAATAAGTAGCATCTCTTTCTTTCGCTTCTTCTACACTATATTTTGTTTTGTCTTCCATGTAATAATCGAAAAATTCAAGAACCAAGTTTCCAGAATAGTCTTCAATTGGGGAAATATCTTTTAATACTTCTCCTAATCCTTCTTCTACAAACCAGTCATAAGAATCTTTTTGTACTTTGATTAGGTTTGGCATTTCAATAAAATCTCCAACCTTCGCAAAATCTTTACGAGAGGCTTTCTCGTAATTTACTTCTTTGATTTTCAAAAAAATCACTCCTTAAATAAAGATATTAAGCAGAAATAATTTTTTTATATTCTAGGAAATTACTCTTACGATAAGTGTAATTGACATAGAAAATAAAGATAAGAAATTAAAAAAAGTCCTTCTTAAAACATAAATAGCGAATCTCTAAAAACTTCATTTGTCTGCTTTTCAAAATGATTTTCTTAAGGGCTATTCCATGCTTAATTCCTCTTTTTTTAATTTTGACATGAATCGTAGAAAATATAATTTTCTATCTCGAATAAAAATCAATCTGTATTGTATCACATTTTTCTTACGGATGTCAAGGTTTTTGGGTCCATTTTACGTAAAAAAATGTCAAAAGTTTCCTTTTAACATTTTTTACTTTTTATTACTATTATTAACTAAATATTGTTCCTACTGCACCAAACACACCAGTAGATGCAATTCCCATAATAATACCTGCTAAAATCACGCCAGCCATAACAGCTATGGTACTTTTCTTAAAATCCATATCTAAAAAACTAGCTGCTAATGTTCCTGTCCATGCTCCTGTACCAGGAAGTGGTATTCCAACAAAAAGAAATAATGCCACATATAGTCCACGACCTGCTTTCTCTTGTAGCTTTTTTCCACCTTTCTCTCCTTTTTCTAAACAAAAAGTAAAAAACTTTCCAATAAACTTTTTATCAGCTCCCCATTCTAAAACTTTTCTAGCAAAGAAAAATATAAATGGTACTGGTAACATATTTCCTATAATACAAATGATATATAATGGAACAATAGGAAGTGCATCTCCCCATAATGGACTCAATCCAATCGGTATAGAGCCTCTTAATTCAATTAGTGGTATCATAGATACTAAAAATACTAAAACATATTTCTTTAACATACTTTATCTCCTCTTTCTTTTCCTCTTTTTTCTATCTTTTTTGTTACTAATTTATAATCAATATAATCTTCTACCAATATTCTGACCACGGCAATTGCTGGTACTGCTAAAAACATTCCTAATATTCCAAAATAGGCACCACCTACTGTAATGGCAAATATCACTAACAATGGACTTATTTTTAAAGACTGCCCAATAATCTTTGGATTAATAATATTAGCATCAATTTGTTGTAAAATAATCACTACAATTAACATCCAAATAGCTTGTGATAAACCACCTGTAATTAATGTTATTAAGGCAGAAATCCCTACCGCGATAATAGCACCTATGTATGGAATCATATTAAATAAACCAATTAAAAATCCTAATAATGGTGCAAATTTGATTCCCATAATACTCATAGCAATAGTTACTAAAATACCTACAATAATAGCATCTAAAAATTGACTCGCAATAAATTTGAAAAAGATTTCATTGGAATTATCAAAATATCTTCCTAAATTTTTATAAGTTTTTTCTTTGAAAATAGCTTCTGCTAATTTTTTAATCGAATTTATAATTTGCACTCTTTCTGCTAAAATATAAACTGAAACAATAACCGCAACTATCACATTAAATAAACTTGTTACTGCATTAATCGCACTCATGACATAGGCTAATATCTTTTCTAATTGAAAATATTGCTTAATATCCAGATTTTGAATATTTTGTATCATATCATTTACAACATCACTTTTTAAAACATTATCATCTGGCAAACTATTATAATTATCAATTGCTATTTCATAATAATTTTGAATATTATTAATTAAATCAACCACACTCTCAAACACAACTGGTAATATGAAGTTAATTAATATTAATAATAACAAGAAAATAATAAAATATACTGTAAAAATACTAAAACCTCTTGCCTTTTTAGCTACAAATTTCAACTTTGATTTAGCATACACCTCTTCTATCTTTTTACATGGCATATACAATAAATAGCTAATAAAAATACCAACTAAAAACGGAGTTATAATCTCAAAAAATTTAGCAATTACTCCCATTACATCACCAAAATTATCTAATGCTTTATATACTACAATAATAGCAACTCCTAAAAAGAACCAATATAACCATTTCTTGCCATGATTTTTAATTTCATTCATTTTATCCTATTTCCTCCTCTTTTGGCTAAAGTGGGACAGGCACTACTTAGCCAAAAATGGTCAAGTAGTGCCTGTCCCACTTTAACCACTATCACAATTCAAGCCCTACTGGGCAATGGTCACTCCCCATAATTTCTGGATACATAGTTGCTTCTTTGATTTGTTCTTTTATATCATCTGATACAATAAAGTAATCAATTCTCCACCCTACATTTTTTTCTCTTGCTCTTCCCATGTAAGACCACCAACTATAGGCATTTTCTTTGTCTGGATATAAATGTCGGAAACTGTCCGTAAATCCAGCTTTTAATAATTGTGTCATTTTTTCTCTTTCTTCATCTGTAAATCCTGCATTTCCTTTGTTTGTTTTTGGATTTTTCAAGTCAATTTCTTGGTGTGCTACATTCAAATCTCCACACATAATGACTGGCTTTTTTTGGTTTAACTTGATTAAATAATTTCTAATTTCATCTTCCCATATTTGTCTATAGGCTAATCTCTCTAATTCTCTTTTGGAATTTGGTGTATAGTTATTGACCAAATAGAATTTCTCAAATTCTAGTGTAATGATTCTTCCTTCTTTGTCATGCTCTTCGATTCCAATGCCATAGGATACTTCAATTGGTTCTTTTTTGGTAAAAATAGCAGTTCCTGAATATCCTTTCTTTTCTGCACTATTCCAATAACTTTTGTATCCTTTCAATGTTAAATCAATTTGATCTGGTTGACACTTAGTTTCTTGTATACAAAATATGTCGGCTTCTATCTTTTCAAAAAAATCCTTAAACCCTTTGTTAACACATGCTCTTATTCCATTTACATTCCACGAAATTAGTTTCATTTTTTGCTTCCTTTCTTAAAATATTGCCTAGAACAAATTGAAAAACCTTAATATTAGCATAATTTCAATTTTTCTCTTTGGTTTTCCGTTAATTTGTTCATGTGCTAATTTTACATAAGTAAAATTGTGTACAATGTATTTTATATATTAGAAAGTCAATATGATTTTCCTAATATATAAACAATAGCAAGTCTATGCTTCTACACATCATCCTTGCTATTTCACTTTATTTTATTAATTTACCACATCAACTGTTAAATATCTAACACCCCATTGTAAGGCTTCTGCATGTGAATTAACATAGATATCAATTCTATTACCACTAATAGCTCCACCTCTATCTTCTACTGTATAGACATGCCCTCCAATATTTAATTGTGTTCCAAATGCAAATTTACTAGATGTTGCTACTGTTCTTCCTGCTGTTGCTTTTGTTCCTGATGCTGTTCTTCCTAATGTACTACCGCCACAACATTTTGCACAAGAACAGTAAGCTGTTACTTTATAAGTCATTCCTCCTGTTGAACTAGTTGTTGCTGTTCTTGGTAAAGTTGCACCTCTTGATGTTTCTACCTGTTGTACTTGCACAATCTTATTTACTGGTTCATTGATAACAACTTCTGATACTAAAGTTCTTTCAATCTCTACTTCATTTTGATATTTTACTCGATAAGTTACTTCTTTTAAACCATCTTTCCCTTGTTGTAATACTTTATTACTTGTATTCCCTGAAACTTCTGTTGCATTTTTGGTTACTGTTTCATAAGGTATTGTAACTTGTTCTACCACTATTTTTTCTGTGATAGGTGCATAATTTTCTAATAGTTGATTTAATGAGGTTTCTACCCCTTCTTCTGATATTTTAGCAATTTGTACTTCTTGATAAGATTTATCTGTAATTTTTATACTCTCTCCTGCTGATACTTCACTATTTAAGTCTGGTATTGTTTTCTGATTTTCTTCTAATATAATATTATTTTCTTCTAAAATTTCTGATACTTTTGTTTTTGAAGTTAATACTGTCATTTCATATCCATTTTGAAGCACAATTTTAATATCATTTAATTTTGTATTGACTGCCATAACACCAATTCCTGATATCAAAATCAATATAATACTAATGGCTATAATTTTCATTATTGACAAAGATGCTCTTTCTTGGTTTTTCATAAAAATTAATTCCTCCTTTTGGAAACATCCACAGTATATCATTGTTATTCTTTTTTGTCAAATTTTGGATTTTTTTTATTAAAATTTTAAACTTTTGCCTAATTTTTTAAGCTTGTCATTTATTATATTATATGTCGATTTTTTTAAACTATTACTAACTTTTCACAATTTTTTCACATTTTTATTGTATAAAATTTTTTAATATGTTATGATAAGTTTGTATATAATAGAAATTAAGGAGGAATTTATATGATCATTTGGATTCTATTAGCTATCGTTGTTATTCTTGTCATTGCAATCATTGGTATGTATAATGGTTTAGTACAATCTAAAGTAAAAGTAGACAACGCTTGGAGTCAAATTGATGTACAATTACAAAGAAGATTTGATTTAATACCAAATTTTGTAGAAACTGTTAAAGGATACATGAATCATGAAAAAGAAACTTTTGAAAAAATAGCAGCCCTTAGAACTTCTTGGGCAAATACACAAAGTGTCTCTGGAAAAGCGGATTTAGATAATCAACTATCAACTGCTTTAAAAACAATTATGGCAGTTTCTGAAAACTACCCAGAATTAAAAGCAAATCAAAATTTTTCAGATTTATCAGAAGAATTAAGAAACACAGAAAATAAAATCTCTTTTTCTAGACAATTTTATAATGACACCGTAACCATGTATAATACAAAATTACAAGTATTCCCTTCTAATATCATTGCTAGTATGTTTAACTTCCAAGCTCGTGACTTATTTAAAACAGAAAATGATGAAGCTAGAAAAAATGTAAAAGTAGATTTCGGTTCAAATTCATAAACAAGTAGGTTGGAGGTTTTAAAATTTCCAACCCTTTATTTATCTAGAAAGGATTTTAACATGTTTGAAAATATAAAAAAAAATAAAATAGAATCAGGTATAATTGTAAGCATCTTTATTCTAGTCATTACTTTAATTGTTTATTATATCTGTCATGCTTTAAAATTAGGAACTTTTTCCATTGTATTTGCTCTTGTTTTCTCCATTGCTTCTGCATGGGGCTCTTACTATTATAGTGACAAAATTGTTTTATCTTTGAATAAAGCTAGACCTGCTACCAAAGAAGAAGATTTGAAAATTGTCAATATTTTAGATAGTCTGATGATTACTTCTGGTTTGACAGTCAAGCCAAGATTGTATGTTACAGAAGATTCTCAACCAAATGCTTTTGCTACAGGAAGAAATCCAGAAAATGCCGTTATCTGTGTTACAACAGGTTTATTGGAAAAATTGGATTATTATGAACTAGAAGGAGTCATTGCACATGAATTAAGTCACATCAAAAATTATGATATTCGCCTTAGTTGTATTGTTTCTGTTATGGTAGGATTTATTGTTATGCTGTCAGATATCTTTTCTCGTGCTTTATTCTGGGGCGGATTAAAGCGTGACAGAGATAATGATAATAAAGGAAATGGAATTTTAATGTTGATTGGACTTATCTTTTTAATCTTATCTCCTATCTTTGGTTCTTTGATGCAATTAGCCCTTTCCAGAAAAAGAGAATTTTTAGCCGATAGTACTGCCATAGAATTTACTCGTAATCCTGATGGATTAATTTCAGCTCTTCAAAAATTAGATACGGATGAAAATCAATTGGAAACAGCTAATAGTGCAACTGCTAATATGTATATCGTAAATCCTTTTAAAAAGAATACGAAAGAGGGAAAGAGAAAATCTTCTAGTTTATGGTCTACTCATCCTAGTATTGAAGATAGAATTGAGGCATTAAAAAATCTAAAATAAAATGGAGAAAAAAATGAAAAATATTATTATTATTGGGTCACCTCGCTCTGGTAAGTCATCTCTTGCTAATTTATTAGTTGACCAATATGGTTATCAGATAATTCGTACTGATACTGTTAGAAAAGCATTTCATTATGTTTTTCCTAATTTAAAAATCACTTCTAAAACAGCTATTAATCATAAATCTTTCAAAAAATTTATTTATCATTTCTTCAATATGAGTATAACTTATCATAGAAATAAGTATCCTTATATTTTAGAAAGCTGTGATATTACGATAAAAGACTATCAAGAAATGTTTGAAACGGAAGATACCTTACTATGTGTTTTAGGTTTAAGTGATATTACTCCTCAAGAACTACTAGCTAACATCCGAAAATATGATACGCCTACTGACTGGAGTGCTAAATATTATGATACTTATATGTTAGATAAATGTAAGGATTATATTTCTTATTCTAAAGAAAATAAAGCATTATGTGAAAAATACGGCTTCTATTATTTTGAAACCTCACGTGACAGAAGCTCTATTTTTAAAGAAATTGTAAAAAATATAGAAAAAGACTTATGAAATATAAAACCAAAAGTAGGCTGATTAATATTTTATAAAATTTAATAGGTAGTGTTCAGCCCACATTTAATTGTTCGTCCGCAAAAATTGCAAAGCAATTTCTGTGGAATGTTTTTATATGATAGGAAGTTCGGATAACTTTCCTATGAAAAGAGAGAAAACTCTAATGTTCTAGGTTCTCTCTTTATTTTATACGAAAAATCTCTTTCGCATTTTGATAAGTAATTCTTGCTACTTCTTCTAATTTCATATTTTTCACATCTGCAATTTTTTGTGCAATATATTTAACATTTCTAGAATCATTTCTTCTTCCTCGTAAAGGCTCTGGTGATAAATATGGGCTATCTGTTTCAATTAGCATTCTTTCATTTGGCACCATTCCGTATAATCTCTTCCGCATTTTTCGAATTCTTAAAAGTAACTGGTCCTGCAAAAGAAATATAAAATCCTAATTTTAAAGCTTCTTTTACTAACTCTCGATTAAGAGGGCAACAATGAAATACACCTTTTAGAATAACCTTATTTTGTTTCAATATTTCAATCGTATCCATAACCGCTTCTCTTGTATGAATTACAATTGGCAATGCTAATCGATTTGCCAATTCTATTTGCTTTTTAAAAGCCAATCTTTGTAAATCTTTATTTTCTTGATTCCAATAATAATCCAAACCAATTTCTCCAATGGCTACTATTTTTTTACTTTGTTTTGCCATTTCTTCCATTTTGTCTAACATTATCCACAATTCTTCTTCTGTTTGTGGAATATCATTTGGGGAAATCCCTACTGTTGTATAGATAAAATCGTATTTATCCGCCAACTCTTTTGCACTAATAGAACTTTCCAAACTATAACCAGCAGAAATCAATTTCGTTACTCCTGATTCTTTTATTTGTTCAATTATACTATCTCTATCTTGGTTAAATTTTTCATCATTCAAATGTGCATGACTATCAAATAATTCCATTGAAACCTCCTAAATTTAAAAAGTTCCCCATTTAAACCCGGAACCAGTGGGGAAAATTTGAACTTAATTTCTCAATAATGTCACATTGGCAACTGCATATTCCTTACAATGTGACATACTTAAATCTATGTTTTCTATATTGTCCAAGTTAATTCCAATGATATTAAGTCTTGGTCTGCCCTGCTCATCATTGATAACTTCGAAATTTTTCCAAGTAATTGAAAATTTATCTTCTAATAGATTGGAAACAGCTTTAAAAGCTGCTTCTTTGGCTGCAAATCTAACTGCATAATGTTGATACTTTTGAATCTTTTTACTTTCACAATATTCAATTTCTTTTTGTGTATATACTCTTTCTACAAATGCTTTTCCTATTTTATTGTCTTCTATACTTTCTTTAATTCTTGCTATTTCAATGATATCGGTTCCGCAACTAATTTTCAATTGTCTTCCTCTTTTCTACTAAAGTTAGACCATTTACATCATATAGGTCCAGTGGAAAAATTCTCCATTTAAATTCAAGTCACCAGCGGGAAAAAATTTCCTCATTTAAACTTAAGTCACCAGTGGGGGAATTTTCCCCACTTAAACCCGGAACCAGTGGGGAAAATCATCCCTTTGGTATTAAAACTACAAAGTTTAATATATTAAGTAACAATGAAATACCTAATATAACTGCTAATGCAATTGTAGTCTTTCGCTCCTTTTCAAAGTTTAATTCTTTGTATAATATGTCATATTTATATTTCACTTGGTTATACAATTCATCTAATTCAAATACTTCATGTAATTTATGATTTAATAAAGTTCCTGTTTCATCCTCTGTAATGTCTTGTATCCATAAATTCTTTGTAAACTCTACAAATTTTTTTCTTGCTTTTTTTATTTTGGTAACATTTTTCAATTCTAATTCTATCTTTTTTAAATAAATCTTTTTGTATAAATTGAAAATGTAAGTATAAAAATATTGATGTTCATATTCTTCTGGTAAAATCGTATAATTATTGATATCACTACTAGATGAAAATAACATCACGCCTAATTTTGTCAATCCTAATTTAGCATATTTCCATTTAGAAAACGTTTCTATTTTTTCATATTCATAGTCTCTGCTATTGTCTGCTGGCAAAATATTAACATATTTAATGAATTGATATTTAATTTCATCAAATTGGTTGGTACTATTCCAAGCATCTTGATTGATACATACATAAGAATAAGTTAAAAATCTCTCTGTATCTATATTCAATCTAACTGCTTCTGAATTAGAACCAGTTATTTCTTTTACAAATTCTTGAAATGTTTTGATATCTGCAAAGCTATCTGTTTGAATTCTTATATTATCATAATTCTCTAAATTTACTAGTTCATTATTAATATCTCTAAATTTATAGTTAAAATTTAGTACATTACTAAATTCAGTATATTCTTCCACATTTGTCTTAATAGCCAAAAAACTGATACCAGTAGAAAAGGTTATGATTTCTACTTTTTGAATATTAAAAAATATTCCATTACTTTGCTCTAATTTCCCTTGGATATCTTTTTTTAAAGTGTATTCAAATATGTTGCATGGATTTTTCGCTAATAAGGCTGCTCTTGTTTCAATTGGTAATTCTTCTAATTTTCTTAATTTGCTATTGCCATAACTAAAACTAGAAAATAAGAATTCTCTCATTTTGGGCAGAAAATATTTGTATAGTTTTAAATCTTTTTCTTTTTGAAAAATCTTTAAATTACAATTTTTGTCCTTCAACATTTTCAATATATATTTTTGGTATTTTCCCTCTTTTATCACAAAAGGATGAATAAAGTATGTATACTGATAATTTGTCTTTAGTTCCATTTTAATCCCTTTCTACTATAAATTAATTTAAAAAAATTAATTTGCATTTGCTTGCTATTCAAAATCACTATAACCCTTTTTATGACTTCTACTAAAGTTGGTTATAATAATTCATATTAATATCTTTTCCTAAATGCCATCTTCCAATAAAGTCAATTTTTAAATAATCTTCTAAATCATAAGTTGGTTCTTGTACTATATTACCTTTGTTATCAATAGAACCCCATTTTCCATCTTTTTTGATTCCTGCAAATCCAAATTTATTTTGCTCTGTTACATCATCATATTGGTAATCTACTACAACTTTTCCATCCTTATCTACAAATCCATATTTTCCATCTTGCTTACTTTTGAATAAAGTATTGTTTGTTTGAATTTCTGTCACATTTTTTTCTTCAAATTTAAAGTTATAATATTTATATTCTTCTCCTTGTTTTAAGGCTATGTATCCTTTTTCATCAT
This sequence comes from Clostridia bacterium, assembly GCA_022792395.1. GTDB lineage: Bacteria > Bacillota > Clostridia > TANB77 > CAG-508 > CAG-269. The sequence goes on along the minus strand of JAAWAX010000037.1, from coordinate 6,346 downwards.
CTAAATCTGTCAAGATTCCTGATTGGCGAACCATAAAAGTATTATCTATGATATCACTAGTATAGTCCTCTTTTTCTGCTACATATAAATCTGCTTTTTCATTATAAGTGATTGATACATAAGTTGGCTCTACTTTTGCTACCTTTTGTAAATCCATGATGCCATATTTTCCATTTTGTTTTGTTATTAATATTCCTGTTTTTGCTTCTTTTAATTCTTCATAATCTGGTGCAACAATTATTTCCCCTGTCGTTTTCATAACACCATATTTACCATTTAACGTGTAAATGATTCCATTGTCTGCATTTTTTAGAATTTCTTTCACTTCATCAAATTTACTATTTAATACTTCGGTTCCATCTTTTTTAATTAAAACTTGCTTACCTGCTTGTTTTACAACATACATATCATTTCTATATATTTTTGCTATTTCATCATATTTGGCTTCTAATACAACTTGATTGGAATAATCTACTACTCCATATTTTCCATCTTCCCCTTGTATAATAAAGCCTTCTTTACTGTCTTTTCCTAAATTAGTAACTTCTGTTACTTGTGTTGGTATAATTTCTTTTCCTTCATTATCAATAATACCTTGTTTTCCATCCTTTGTTACCTTTAATATTCCTTTGATTCCTTCTATAGCAACAATTTCATCATATTGAATTTCAGTTAATTTTTTGTCATTTAAATTAACAATTCCATATTTTCCATCTTTTTTTACTTTTAATACATTGTCTTCATACCATACATTATAATTAGCATCTTGATTTGCAATTGCTTCTACTTGCTCATATTGTGTCAATATTTCTTGGTTTTTACTATTTAATACTTTCGTTTTATATTCTCCTGTTTCATAATTAACATCATAAACACATAAAAATACATCATTTTTACTATTTGGTATGGTTATCATTTCCTCATAAGATGGGTCTATTACTATATTTCCAGTTGAATCAATCACACCCCATTTGTTATCTTTGAAGATAACAGCATAGTCTTTGCTAGCTATCTTCCCCTGATCTTTTCCTTTTGTTAATGCTCCTTTTATCACAAATATACTCATAATAATTACTACAATCACTAATATAAGTGCAAATACTTTTTTTAAATTTAATTTTCGTCCATCATATCTTCTTCCTCTATTATTAATCATATTTCATCCATTCCTTCCCAAGCCATAAATTTACTTCTATATTACTTTCATTTTTACTTTTTTACCTTGAAAAGCAAATACCATTTTTGTAATATTCGTAAAGCCTCTTTCTTGTAAGCTTTCTTCATACTTTCTGTCTTCTATTTGCTTTTTCGCATTTTCTATGGTTTCTTCTATACTTTTTTCTTTTTCTTCTTTGTGAACTTTAAATTCCATAATGAAACTGTTTGCTGTTTTGTCTTTTGGTTCTAGCATGATATCATATCTTCCCATTCCTGACTCTCGATTAGAATTTACGTAGTAGCTATCTTTCAATCCCACTAACATTCCCAATACAAATGCGTGATAAAAATTTTCTGCTGTATTTTGCCCTACATCCATATAACTAAACATTTGCGTTACTAATATTTCGAATTTTTCTTCAAATTCTTCTAAATTTAATGTCACCAAGTCCTTTAAAATGGTATTTAAATCATTTCCTATTACCTTGTCTCGGAACCAATCATCAATGATATCTTCAAATAGAAATTTAATTTCGTAGTTTGGTATTTCTACTTGATATATTTTCTTAAAGGCATCTACTACTTTAGTTACTTTTAAATATCCTGTGCCTAATAATAGTCCCCAAATATTGTCTTCATTTTTTTCAATTCCTACTATAACTGTTTCTTGGTCTATTTTTACTTCGATTGATTCATCTTTTAATAATCTTTCTATTTTTTCTTTCACTGTTGTTGAATTTTTTAAGATTAACTTAATTAAATCATTGGAACTGGTATTGACCCAATAGGGTACCAATTTTCTATCTGTTAAATAATTTAAAATACTCCATGGATTATAAATTCCTTGTGTATTTCCTATAGTATAACCATCATATAATTTTTTAATTTCTTCTCTATCTTCTTCTATTTGGAAGTCTTCTTCTACTTTTTCCATTTCTTCTGATGTAATACCAAAATCATCACTAAATTCATTGTCTAATACAGTAAATACTTTAAAGTTATTCGCTCCACTAAATATACTCTCTTTGGCTACTCTGGATACTCCTGTTATGATTGTTTTTTCTAAATACGGATTGTCTTTAAAGGTTATACCATAAAAAGTTTTGAAAAATTTAATGGCTTCTTCATAATATCCTTCTACATAAGCATTCTGTAATGGCACATCATATTCATCTACCAATAACATAACTGGTTTTCCATGATGTCGATTTAAATATTTGGTTAACTCTCGGATACTATTTTTTAGAGCTACTTCATCTTCTCTTCCAAATAAAATTTCTTTTATTTTTTCTTTCTCTTCTTCATATATTTTTTCACTATCTAATAAATATCTATATTCTTGATATACATTTAAAACTTCTGTTTTCATATCTAATAACATGTTTTCGTAGTTTCTATCTTGTACATCTTTTAAGGTCATATAAATGACTGGATAATTTCCTAATTTTGAAGTGTATTTCTCTTCTTGCTCCATGATTTTTAAACCTTTAAATAATTCTTTATTATCTTTTTCTGTACAATCAAAATAGTATCTCAACATACTCATATTTAAGGTCTTTCCAAATCTTCGTGGTCTGGTTACTAAAATAACGCTAGCTTGATTATCTATGATTTCTTTAATATATAAAGATTTATCAATAAAATAATTGTCTCTTACTCTTAATCTTTTAAAGTCGCTAATTCCAATTCCAATTCCCTGCATTCCTACCTCCTAGCTTTTTTATTTTATCTCGTTTCTTGTTTTATTATTCTACTATAAATAACATAAAAAATCAAGAAATAATAGGATTAATATTCAAAAAAAGAGGAGTTTACTCCTCTTTCTTTTTAAATTTACATACCATAACGCTCATGTCATCTTTCACATTTCCAAAAGTATTGTCAATTGCTTCATTTAAAATAAGATCTGCAATTTTCTTGGTGTTGGTAGTTTCGATATCTTCTAACATATATTTTACCCACAACTCTTTATTCTTATATTCAATATTAGCATCTAAAATACCATCTGAACACATCAGCATAATATCACCAGAAGTAATATCTTTATCAAAAGTTTGGATTTGATTTCCATCTACCATTCCAGTTGGCAAGGAATTTGATTGAATCATTTGTACTTTTTTGTTATTTTTGATATAGGTTGGACAAGCTCCACTTTTTATAAATTCAATATTCCCTTTGTACAAATCAATAATCGCTATGTCTAGTGTAGCAAATACTTCAGTATTTTGATTTATGAATGATGTATTGATTAAATCAAGTGAAATATTTTTGTCAAAACCAGATAGTAACAGATTTTCTAACATTCTTAATACTCCGTGTACTACTTTGTCTTGCTTTTGTTCCTGTTCCCATCCCATCACTAATGGCTACTAAATATTTTCCATCTTTTAGTCTCATATTTAGCATAGCATCTCCTGAAAGCTCGCTTTGACTTTTTGTTTCTTCTCCTGTCCCTATTGCCATAACATATTTATCATCTGATAAAAAGTTTAATTTTTTCCCTACACTAGCTTCTTCATTCAAAACAATCGTTTCTTTTAATACTTGGGTTGCTATTTTTTCTATGTTTTCAATTTTAGCTGTTTCTAATATCTCATCTAAATATACTTCTAACATATATCTTCCTTCTTTTTTGATAGAGATATCTTCTACTAAAATATTCTTCTGTTTTAATAATTCTATGATTTCTGCTTTTGGTTTTTCATATTGTGCCTCATTTTCAATGTCATTTTCGATTCCTTTTGCCATTTTTTGAATCGCTTTTGAAACACCATCTAGCTGTTTCCCCATATTCTTTTGGTTTTCTTCTACTCGTTTTTTCCAAATAAAATCCGATTTTGTTGCCTTATAAGAAATATTAATCATGCGAACCATTTGTGATATATTTTCTTCTAAATATTGGCTAACATCTTTATCATCAAACCCAACAATATAACTATTACATTTTGCAAATATTTCTAATAAGGCTTGTCTATCTATTTCTTGTTTGTCCAATAAGAACTTAAATATCTGCTCGATAATAGTACCTTCTGTGTCCGCTATGTCCTCATATAACATATTGTCTTTGTATGGTTCTAAACTATTTAGTAATTCTGCTATAAAAATTTGTTTATTGGCATCATAAGAACTTTGTTCTGCTTGTGTATAAGTGGTAGCCATTTCTTGTATCGCTTGTGATACTTGATTTAAATTCTGTGCTACTTCCTTACTTTTATTTAATCCTCTATCTGGTGTGATTGGTAAAAGTTTTGTGTTACCAATAAATTCTTCTAGGTCGATATGTAAGCTATTTGGAACGGCAAGTAATCCAATACAAGCAATTAAAATCTCTTTAAAATGAATTAATTCAACTGTATATCCATTGGATACATATGCCAATACCACATTTCCTAAAGCAAATCCTACTACAACCCCTATTTTACCAAATCGATTTAACACTCCTGCCATCATCCCAGAAATACTATAGGCTGCTATCATAATTGGTTCCGAACCAGTGATGACTCCGAATGGTTATGCCTATGGTTACTCCTGTTGTTGTTCCTACTAAAATTCCATTTTTCCATCCTAGTATCATGACAATTAAAATACTTAAAATATTTTTAATATTAAAACCAAATAAGTTAGTATCTCCAAATGCTCCTACACTAATTGCTAAAATTAGACTTGCCCCTATTAATTCTTCAATTGTGAAAGCTCTTCTTGTCCAAAAGTCTTGTAAAACAATCGCTGAATTGACAAATATTTTATAAAATACTAATCCTATAATAGCTATGGTTATGCTGGATAATACATCATAAATTGTAAATCCAGACATCGCTAATTTTACAATTTGTATTGCTAAAATAGAAAATAAGATATGTTTTCCAATTTTTATTTTTTCATTTTTTTCTTGTTCATTATAGACTGGCTTAAAAATAAATAATGCCACTACTAATACTAGAGTTGTTAGGAAATATCCTAAAGCTCCCCCTACTCCATATTTTATTAGATTTCCTATCAAGGATACCATAATAACACCTAATACAGGTACAGAAGATGCCATACAAGCACCTAACATGCTAATACTAAAGATTGAAAATTCTCCCCCTAATCCAACCATAGACAGCATAAATGAAATAATATAAACGACTACATTTTTGATAGCAAATACATTAGAAAAAATATTCGTTTTATGATTTTCTTTTTCTATTACATTTTCACTTTGATACATCCTTACCACCTCTTATGTTTTTTAAGCTATGAATTTTCCCCACTGGTTCCGGGTTTCAATGGGGAAATTTTCCCCATTGGCTCTGGGTTTGTTTGGGAACATTTTTCATTTTTTCTTGTTCTACCCTTTTCTGCCTTTTCAACTCATAACTTTATAGGCTTATTTTACTACTTGTCCTTTGTGGTTTTTGTCTTTTTTAGTAACCTATTCTAAAAAAGTTTTTTACATTTTTTTATCTATTTTTTTCTTTTTCTTTTTTTCGTTTTATTTTCTGCTTTTTATTTTATTACAGATTGTAAAAAAAAGCAATAAAAAAGCAAATTATGATGTTCAGTTTGTATTACTCATTTGGAAATACAATTGTTCTTTTACCGCTATTTTTTTTACCTATATATCATACCATAATATATGCCAAATTACTATACTTTTCTTTAGATTTATTCTCTACAATAGAACAAAAGGGGCATGATTGAAATTTTTTTGACCTTTTAGATTATTTACATGCCCCGTCCTTTCTTGAAGTTGTTAAGCTTTAGCTGTTACAAATTCATGATGCGTTAGAAGTTCGCCCGCAAAAATTCTGTAAGAATTTTCTGTGGAATGCGTTTTCTTGTATAGGAAAAATTTTCGATTTTTCCTATACAAGAAAAAAAGGCTATAAGTGTTAATATAAACACTCATAAGCCTTTTTTAACATACATTCAGATTTTATTTTAATACAAATTTCTTAATTAAGATAATTCCTGATGTTAAGACTCCTAAAGAGCTAATCGCTAATATAATATAAGCTATATCATTTGTGCTTAATCCTGTTGGTGGTGTAATAATTACGCTTTCTGCTCTGTCTCCATCACATTCTCCTGGCCTTTCGGAAGTACTTGTTACATAGTTTCCAGGTATGGTTATTAATGGGGCTCCTCCTGATTTTTCGACTTGTATGATTTCTGCACTGTTGTCTAATGTAATTCCATCTTGTAC
>JAAWAX010000036.1 GCA_022792395.1 Clostridia bacterium | reverse complement strand
AGTATAAATATTAAGGTGCAATTGGAGATAGGTCTTTTTGCACCTTTTCTAAATTTATAGTACTTGCAAGATATGATATAGGATAAAACTAACAAAGTGTGCAAAAGAATTGCATACAACTAAAAAAGAAGAGGTGAAAAAGATGAAAATTGGAATTGACATAGGGGGAAGTCACATAGCAGTAGGTGTAATTGATGAGGCTGGAAAGATTTTAGAAAAAAATGAAAAAAGACTAACTAGTATAGAAAAACAAGATATTAAGAAAGCAATAGAAGAATACATTGTAGAAAATGTAAATCAATTTCTACCAAACTATCCAATAATAGAAATAGGAATAGGAGCTCCTGGTTGGGCACAAGATGGAGTCATGATTTCATCTGGGAAGTTAGGGATAAAAAATTATCCAATTGTAGAAAGATTACATGAAAAAATAGAGTTGCCAATCCAAATTCGAAATGATGCTAAATGTGCAGGGTTAGCAGAAAATAAATATGGCTGTTTAAAAGGTTACACAAGAAGTGTATTTTTAACTTTGGGAACTGGAATTGGAGGAGCTGTTTTTTTAAATAATCAATTATTAAAAGGTGGTAAAAAACCTGGCTATGAATTTGGACATATGATAATTGAGAAAAACGGGATATCATGTAATTGTGGAAAAAATGGATGTTTTGAAAGATATGCTTCGATGAAAGTTTTAAAAGACAATTTAAGAAGTGTATTAGATTTAGATGAAACCACAAGTGGAGAAGAATTATTAGAAATCATGCGAAGAAATTCTCCAGAAAATGATAATTATGAAAAAATAGAAGAAGTAGTATCCCAATATATTGAGAATTTAAGTATAGGAATCGAAAACTTAATTTGTATTTTTGAGCCAGAAGTAATTGGTATTGGTGGAAGTTTTGTTTATTTTGAGGATGTACTTTTAGAAAGATTAGAGCAAAAATTACAAGAATTCAATCAGAACGATAGCCAAAGAAGAGAAATAAAGATAGAAACAGCTATTTTAGGAAATGATGCAGGAATGATTGGAGCAGTTTTATAGAAAATATTAAAATATGTGTAAAAACATTTGACAAAAAAAAAGATTTAATAGATAATATAGATAATAAAAATTACGGATAAACCAATTCTAAATAATAAAGTTATTTAGAATTGGTAGTGTTTGTTATATTTATAGTATAAGAAGAAACAGAAAAGAAAAAGCAGAGCAAAAATACGAAGGAGGAACAAATTAGATGTACATATTTAATCGAATAACGGTAAATCCACAATTACCAAAAAGAATTGAAAAATTATCAGAAATAGCCAATAATTTATGGTGGTCATGGAATACAGAATTTTTAAGATTATTTCAAAAAGTAGATAAAGATTTATGGGAACAATCTAATAAAAATCCAGTTAAATTTTTAAAACATGTCGAACAAGGACGACTAGAAAAAGTAGCCAAAGATACAGCTTTTTTAAAAGAATATGATAAAGTAGTAGGAAACTTTGAAGGTTATATGAATAGTAAAAATACATGGTTTTCGAATCAATATCCAGAAAATAGAAAAGATTTAATTGCTTATTTTTCAGCAGAATATGGATTGGATCAAACGATACCTATTTATTCTGGAGGACTTGGGATTTTATCTGGTGACCATTTAAAATCTGCAAGTGATTTAGGAATTCCATTAGTAGCAGTAGGATTATTGTACAAAAATGGTTATTTCAATCAAAAAATTAATGGGTATGGACAGCAAGAAACAGAATATCATAATATTGACTTATATGATATGCCAATTAACCCAGTAAAAGATGAAAAAGGAGAAGATTTAACGATTTTTGTTAAATTTCCAAAAAGAAGATTATACTTAAAAGTATGGGAAATCAATGTAGGAAGAGTAAAATTATATTTGTTAGATTCTGATATTGAGAAAAACAATGAAGAAGATAGAGATGTAACCTTACGATTATATGGTGGAGATCAAGAAATGAGAATTCGCCAAGAAATCGTTTTAGGACAAGCTGGAGTAGAATTGCTAACCAAATATTTAAACTTAAATCCAACGGTATATCACATGAATGAAGGACATTCTGCTTTTCTAAATTTAGAATTGATAAAAAATATTATTAAAGAAAAGCAAGTATCTTTTGAAGTAGCTAAAGATATAGCAAGTTCTAAAACAGTATTTACCACTCATACACCAGTACCAGCAGGAAATGATATTTTCCCATTACCATTAGTTGAAAAATATTTTAAAGACTTTTGGCCAAGATTAGGCTTGTCTCGAGAAGAATTTTTAAGATTGGGAATGAAACCAGGAATTGATTTGGATGAAGGTTTCAATATGGGAATATTAGCATTAAAAATTGCTGGCAAGAAAAATGGCGTTAGTAAATTACATGGAGCCGTATCAAGAGAGTTATTTGGAGAAGTGTGGCCTAATATAGCAGCCAATGAATCACCAATTGAATATGTAACCAATGGAATTCATACTTGTTCTTGGTTAGCACCAAAAATGAAAGAATTATATAACAAATATTTAATTCCTTATTGGCAAGATAACATTCATCATGACCATATATGGGAAAAAATTAAAAACATTCCAGATGACAAATTATGGAATGTCCATCTAGCCCAAAAAACAAAACTTCTAAAATTAGTAAAAGATAGTACATCAGAAAGATTGAGGCGTTCACGGATATAATTATGAAGAAATCAATGAAATTGTTTCCAAACTAAATCCAGAAGCATTAACAATAGGTTTTGCGAGAAGATTTGCAACTTATAAAAGAGCGACTTTAATTTTTAAAGATTTAGAAAGAATTACACAAATATTAAATAATAGCGAAAGACCAGTGCAGATTATATTTGCAGGAAAGGCTCACCCAGCAGACAAAGAAGGGCAAGATTTAATCAAATATATTCATGAAGTATCCATGATGCCACAATTCAAAGGAAAAATATTTATTTTAGAAAATTACAATATAGCAACATCAAGATATTTAATAAGTGGTGTCGATGTATGGTTAAACAACCCAAGAAGACCAATGGAAGCCTCTGGAACTAGTGGACAAAAAGCATCTGTCAATGGTGTTATCAATTTTAGTGTTCTAGACGGATGGTGGGCAGAAGGATACACACAAGACAATGGATGGACAATAGGAACAAATGCAGAATATGACTCTTACGAAGCGCAAGATGTGGCAGATAGTCAAAGTATGTATCGTACATTAGAAGAAAAAGTTATACCAACTTATTATGAAAAAGATAAAAATGGATTATCTAAAAAATGGCTAGAATTAATGAAAAATTCTATTATCACAACAGGAGGAAAATACAGTACAGCAAGAATGCTAGTAGATTATGCTAATAACTTATATGTGCCACTTTGTAACTTGACGAAAAAATATTACATGGATATCGACAATGTAGCAGCTTATAATGCATGGAAAAAAGACTTGTATGTGAATTGGAAAGACATAAAAATTGTACAAGTAAATAATTTGGACAACATCACTATTGATGCAGGAAATAATATTGAAGTAGCTTGTGAAGTAGAATTGCCAAATATCAATGTAGAAAATATTACAGTAGAAGTATATTATGGAAAAATTTTAGAAAATGGTGTAGTAGAAAATGTTAGTATTATACCAATGAAACTACAAGATCAAGATGATGAAAAGAAAAAATATTATTTTACATCCAAAATTGAATTGTCAACAGGTGGAAATTATGGTTATACTTTTAGAGTGATGCCAAAACATGAAATGTTATTAGAACCAGCTAATTTAGATTTAGTAAAATGGATTACCAAATAATTTTTAAGATGGAGGAGAAAATTTCCTTCATCTGCTTTTTTTAGTTCCAATTTTTTGACAAGGTTACCCTCCCCCTTCTTGGCGGCTCTGGATACCTTGCTTTTTTAATTTTCGCTTGATTGGAACGAGAAATAGAAATTGTTAAATAAGAAAATGAGGGATGTTCAAGGCAAGACAGTATGCTGTCTTGAACGTGAAAGAGGCTCATTTTCGTATTTTACAACTTCTTTTCAAGTGTAATGAACAAGAAAATTAAAAAAGCAAGGTATCCAGAGCCGCCAAGAAGGGGGAGGGTAACCTTGTCAAAAAATCGGAACTTAAGTCTTCCTTTTTAATTGACTTTATATAATCAGAGTGATATAATGCGATTGAAGAGAAATATAGTAAGAAAAGGAGAAAAAAACATGGCTGTAAAAATGATAATAGGTCTTCAATATGGAGATGAAGGAAAAGGAAGAGCTGTTCATTACGAAGCTAAAAATGCATCCATTGTAATAAGAGCGACAGGAGGAAGTAATGCAGGACATACAGTTGTTGCCAATGGAAAAAAATATGCAATGCACTTATTACCATCTTCTATTATTAGACCAGAAGTACTTTCTATGATTGGACCCGGAGTAGTAGCTGATTTAAAAATATTAGCAGAAGAGATTGAGCAAATGAGAGAAGTAGGCGTAAAAGTAGAGAAAGATAACTTTGCGATAAGTGAAAGAACCCATATCACATTTCCACATCATAAACAATTAGATAGATTATATGAAATGTTAAAAGAAAATAAAGTAGGAACAACAGGAAGAGGAGTTGGAACAACCTATGAAGAAAAGGCAAGACGTACCAATTTAAGAATGTGTGATTTATTTCTTGCAGAAAGTGAATTAAAACATAAAATTGCAGAAAATCTAAAAGTCTACAATGTATTGGTAGCAGAAGCTAACAAATTAATTGAAAAAGGTGTTTATCAAGAAGAGAGATTTCCTCTTATTACAATAGAAGAAGAATATGAATATTGTATGAAATATAAAGAAACGGTACAAGAATTTATTAGAGATACTCATCCAATCATAGATGAAGCCATTGAAAAAGATGACCTAGTTATTATAGAAGGAGCGCAATCTTTCTGGTTAGACAATGACCATGGAGACTATCCAATGACAACATCTTCTCATCCAAATGCAAGTGGGACAGCATCTGGTGCTGGAATTGGACCAACTTTAATTCGCGAGGTAGTAGGTGTCATAAAAGCCTATACTTCTAGAATTGGAAATGGACCATTTGTTACAGAATTAGAAAATGAAACAGGAGATTTCATTCGTGAATGGGGACATGAGTATGGAACAACAACAGGAAGACCAAGAAGAACAGGCTGGTTAGATTTAGTTATGATAAAGCATACTAAAAATACAAGTGGTCTAACTTCATTATGTGTTAACCACCTAGATACCATTGGAAAACTAGATAAAATTAATGTATGTGTTGGTTACCAATATAAAGGACAAACCATTAAACATGTTCCAATTGATAAAGAAAATTGTGAACCAATTTATCAAGAATTAAAGGGAGGTTGGGAGACAGATACAGCAACAACTTTTGAAGAACTTCCACAAGAAGCACAAGAATATATTAAATTTATAGAGGACTACACAGGTGTGCCAGTAAGGTATATTGGTATAGGTGCTGATGAGAAAAGAACGATTATAAAATAGTAAGATTAGTAAAATTGCCAAAAAGGACTATGTTTCTTTTGGCAATTTTTGAGAATAATAAGAGGTATTGTTTATGAGTAGAAGAAGTAACAGTAAAAAAGGTAAGAATAAAAAGCAAAATATTTGGCAAGTAATAGCAACCATTATAGTAGCAATTAGTATTGGCGTTTTTGGATATATCAATCAAGACATAGAAATTCCAAATGAAACAAGGAATGTAGAAAATAGCACACAAAAAGAAAGTAGAATCTTTGATTTATCTACAATTCCAGAATACTCATCTAGTCCTTATGTAGAAATCAATAATAATATTCCATATTTTTGCGAAAAAGACTATACTAAAGAGGCTTTTGAAAAATATAGCGAATGGGATGATTTAGGTAGAAGCGGTGTAGCATATGCTAATATTTGTATGGAAATCATGCCAGAGGAAGGAGAAGAACGTGGTGAGATAGGAAGTGTGAAAGATCTTTCCCGGATGGGTACAAAAAAGATATGATAATTTAATCAAAGATAAATATTTATATAATCGTTGTCATTTAATTGGTTGGCAACTTGCAGGAGAAAATGCCAATAAAAAGAATCTAATGACAGGAACAAGATATTTAAATACAGAAGGAATGTTACCATTTGAAAATCTAGTGGCAGAATATATCAAAAAAAATCAAAATAATCATGTACTTTATAGAGTTACCCCTATATTTGAAGGAAATAATCAGTTAGCAAGTGGAGTACAAATGGAAGCTTCTTCGGTAGAAGATAAGGGACAAGGGATTCACTTTAATGTTTATTGTTATAATGTACAGCCAGGAATAGTAATTGATTATACAACAGGTGAAAGCCAAGAAGTAAAAATATATTAAGTCTGAACAGTAACAAGAATATAGACCAATAATTAGAAAATTTACAAAAAATATTGTAAATTTATGGAAAATAAGATATAATCACTTCTAGTTTAGTTCTAACTACTATTTTTCAATAGTAGATTTCCAATATTAAAATAAAATAAAAACGAAGGAGTGAAAGCGTATTGAGTTTAGATTTATTAAATGATGTCTTTAACAATTTAAAGGAGAATAAATTTGTGCAGAATTTTATGAGTGAACTTTCTAATTATTTAGAAAATAATCTAAAAAATAATGTGAATTCAGAACAAGAAGGACTTCCAATAATAGAAGATATCTTGTCTAAAAACAAGTTAACAACTGGAAATGAAAATGCTATCATAAGGAATGGAAATGATATCATATTAAGATATGCGAAACAAAATTTTAGCAATGATTCCATGTATTTTGTGAAGGACAATAAAAAAACATATTGGTTAAACAATGAAGAACATTACAATAATGATGTTTATACCGTATTAAAAATAGAAAACAGTAAAATAGAAGAGCTGGAAATTAATAAAAAGGATATGCCAAAAGATATTGGGATTAATGATGTTTTTAGAATAGAAAATGGAAATTATACAATGGAGCGTCTTGCTACCAAGGAATTACAAGAAGAAATAACTAATATGGCAAAAGAAATGATAAATCAACAAAATGTAAATTTAGAGAAACATAGAAAAGAAGGGCATTTATATACGGTAACAGAGGAATTGGGAAATAATCGATTTTTGCAGGACTTAACAGAGAAGACAAAAACGGAATTTGAGGAAGTGGAATTTTCGAAAGACTTATTAAGTAAAGCAACAGAAGGAATGGTGCTTAAATATACGAATGGAAGATACGAGTATTATTCAGATGATGGATTTGAAAGAGAGGAGAAAACAGAACTTTAAATTTTAAGAGGAATATTTGTAATAAGAAATATTTAGGAGTAGTACTACAATACTGCTCCTAAAACTAATATTCCTAAATTATCTTGATAGATTTCATCAAATTGAGAAAGAGGCAAGGGATTTTCACCAATACCTGCTTCAATTGTGTAACCAGGTCGGTTATAGGTTTGAATAAACCAATCTTTGTATCCAGCAAAACTTGAATTATAAGGTGTTTCAGATAAAAGATATCCACTTGAATCTGCAAATTGTTCTCCAATTGCAAGGCTATTTGGTGGATTAAAATCTTGAAATTGCCAATAAATTTCTTGCCCTTGCGTATGGTAAGCAAGTACTAATTTAAAATCATGGGATAGAGTAAAATTATAGATTGTTAAAGCTTCTGGTTCTGTTAAAGGTCCATAACCTACAAAATCACGAGGACTAGGTCTGGTAAAGCCTTGTGCATATTTTATTTCTTTTGCATTTTCCCATCCAGCAGGGAATTGTAAATTTAAATCTACACCTGTGGTACTGATTAACTTCCATATGGGAAAATTAATTAGTAAATATAAAAATATTTACAGAAACAAGGTGTAATAGGCATCTTGTTTTTTATGATTATATAAAGAAAAGTAGATTAAAACATTGATAAATACACAATTATGTGATAAAATAATTATGTTAATATAAGTGCAGATTGGAGAAATATGAAAAATTTAATATATATGGAACAAGAACAAATTAATAAATTTGATTCTTTACAAGAATTATATGAATTTATATTTGGAAAACAATATTTTAATTTAACGGAAAAGCAAAAGTTTATTAGAAGATATGAAATAGCATTTTATAAAATAAAATTTTATTGTTTAGATTTAGATATTGTTCATACTAAAATGGGTATATTAGGAGAACAATATAAAATAGTAAAAGAAAAGTATAATGTAGAAAAAGCATTAATAATTGACAACGAAAGAGAATTCATAATGTCTTTGTGTAAAATTCCTAATATTATAATATTAGAAAGCAAGTCAAGTGATAATTTATTAACAGCAAAAGAGAAAGAAAAATATAAAGGAAACTATATTGTAATTAATGAAATTATATAGAGGAGTAGTAAGGTGAATTTTAGAGAGACTAGTGATTTTTTAAATCATATAAATGAACATACAGAGCAAGAAATAATGTCAAATATGCAAGATATTAAAAAGCATTTTCGTTGGATACCTTGGAACTTTACAAAAGAGTATCTTAGTAAAATATTAAAAATTGTTGATATTAATGTAGTATTATATGAATTATTTAAAGATGAACAAAGATTTTCTTGGTGGAAAGAAAAAATAGATTTTCCAGAAAATTTAAAATTTGGTTTGGAAATAGAAGTAGCAGATGTACCTTTAGATGAATTTCGATGTATTTTTGGTTCAAATGCTATTGTACCTATTATGAATATTTTAGGAGTTCCTACTGATATTTCAAATGCAGTTATTCAAAATTCAGATTTTCAAAAGAAAAATGAGTTTAATAAATGGATTTTTTCTCCAGAAGCATCTACTGATGAATCAGAAGCATCTACACCAATTATGGCAAACAATTTATATGACTTAAATCAAATTGTTGCAATTTGTACTTTATTCAAAGCTTTAAATGCTAGATTGCACGGAGGAACAGGATTACATATAAACATTGGAGTTGATTATTTAGAATGTAATAAAAAGGCTTTAGAAAATTTACTTAAAATATGGGGAGAATGTGAAGAATTATTTTTTAAAATGGCTAATCCAGAAGGCGAAGTAATACGAGTACAAGCAAATACAATGGCTGTTCCAATAAAAGAAAATATTCAAAATTTTTTTGAAAAAGATGGAAGTATTACTCTTGAAACTGAAGAAGATATGGAAAGGTTTTTATATCAAATTCAGGCACGAAATAGATTAGATAGAGTTATTGCTTGGGCTAATATTGGTCCAGAATATGATTTGGAATGGGATTTAGCTTATGCAAAAACAGATGAAGAAAAATTTCAAATTTATCATAGATATGAAGAAGGAATAAAGAAAAAGGAAGATGAGAAATCACAAGTAAGATGGACAAGTATAAACTTTAATCATATGGAATGGAATTCTGACAATGCAGGAAGAATTGAAATAAGAATATTTAATTCTTCGCTAGAGCCAGAAATTATATTTCAAGATTTAGAATTAGTAGGAAAAATATTCGAAGTAAGTTTAAAAAATGCTAAAAATCCAAATTATAAAAAAGATGAGTTTGAAAAATTATTTTTACGAGATGTAACAGAAACTGAAAAAGTAAATAATTTGTTGAATTTATTGTTTGATGAAGATAGACAAAAGGATATTTTTAGAAAACGTTGGCAGTCTATAAGAAGAAAAAGCGAATATAAAAAATATCAATCTGGAATAGACACTTTTGAAAGATAAGGTTAAAAAATGGGATAAATGAAGGAAAAAAACTGTTTGACATGTGGCATATTTTGTGGTATTATGAATATAATAATTAAGAACATCATTGTTTTTAATAAATGTGTTTGTCGCCGCCCCTTTGGCGAGGTATAAATGAGAGAGTGAATAAATGTGTTTGTCGCTGCCTCTT
>JAAWAX010000035.1 GCA_022792395.1 Clostridia bacterium | reverse complement strand
AAAGAAATTCTATAATTGCTGATAATAGAGAACTTCATAATCAAGTAAACAATATTAAAGCAGAATATAAGGAAAAGGAATTTGATATTGAATGTAAATATAAAAGTAAAATTAAGTCTTTAGAAAAAGAAAATAATCATTTACACAAAATTATAGATAAATTTTATGAAACTGTTGATAAATTTATAGTTTGGATTTGCCATAAATTTGGTATTGGTGAATCCAAAGAATTAGTTAGAAATTTTGAAAACGAAACTCACACTTTTATTGATCCAGTAAAGCAACTTAAACACGAAGAAAGAGAAAAAGAATGGTATTTAGAAAGATAGTAAAATCATGAAAACTAGTAACTATCTCAAAACTAAAAAAAGCTATATTATAGCTTTTTTTAAGTTTAGTTTTTAATTTTTATGAAAGATGCTTTTTAATTTGTTAATAATCTTTTTTAAAATTGATTCTTTATATTCAATCATAGAAACATTATTTTGAGCAATATTTGTGTCTATTTTAGATTTTTGATTAGTTTGTATAAATATATTATCAGGATTATATTTTTTTCTTTTTTCTTCTTCAATCTTTGTTTTATAAGTCTTTTCACTTGCTAAAATTTTCTGTCTTTGCTCATCATTTGCCCAATAATCACGAAACAAAATTGCAATTAAAATTTTAGCTTTTTCTGAAACATTTTGTTCATCTAAAGTTTGACTTACATTATAATGAAAATCAATATCTTTTTTTGCATATTTTTCAAATAATCTTAATCTTTCTTCTGGAATCTTTCTATAATCATTTACTGGAATATGCTTTAAAATCTCTAACACTTCCATATATGCAATTTGATAATCTATAGCAACCATTTTTTCCTCCTTATATCTCTTTATTCTGTATTTGATGCAGATTTGATTCGTGTTGAATTAGCTCTGTTTCCATATTTTCTAAGTCTTGTTTTCCTAATGAGTCTTTTTGTTGTTCTAGAGTTTGTTTTCCCAAATTCAATACAGAAATAACCTCTTCTGTATTATCTAAAGTATGTTCTTGCCCCAAAAATTGCACTAACTCATCTAAATGCTGTTTAGTTCTAGTTCCCTCTAAATTTATTTTAATATTTTCCCATAGTTGACGAATTTGTCTGCCAATTCTAGGATTTTCACAATTTAAATCTTTCAAAAAACATTCTGACATTGTAGTATTTTCATTCATTTTAAAGTTTTCAGGTTTTTCAAAAATATCCAACATCATATCAACTGACATTGCTTTTATTCTATCATATATTTCTTTTGTTAATAGGTAATCTTCTTTTTTCCATCCTGTAAATGTATTTTTATCATTAACATCAAAAGCAACTGTTAAAAACTCTGGTTTAAAACCATAGGTTTGAGATAACTTTTTTTTCATCACTAACAAAGCTAAAGCTCCAGACTCAAATGGACTTGCCGATGAATCTGTTAAAGCTGTATTAATTTTATGGTTTTGTTCGGCTGATAAATTATCCTTAATGTCTTCATTAATATATATAGGTTCTTTACCTTCTCTTTGAAGTATTGCAAAGCAACAATCTGACGTATTTAATTCATTACTAATCATTCCATTTTCTAATAAACTACGAAATATCATATATGATGTATATCCCATAGCATTTTCAACACTTTTTACACCATAGTTTTTTTCTAATTGAGCTGTTGATATTTTAGCTATATCATAACTATCATCACTATGCTTACAAATATCACTTTTATCAAAATCAAATTCATCATTCAAAAATAAATCTAGCATACATCTTCCTGTTCTTCCATTTCCATCTGAAAATAAATGTAACTGATTCACAAGATAATGTAATAATAATGCTATATTTTCTCTTCCTTTAATATTCTTTAAAGCTACAGAAATATTCTGAATTGATTTTTCTTGTATTTCATTACTAGGTGATACAAGCCCTAGTGTTCCACCAAATGCTGCACCACAAACCATATCTTGTTTTTCAAATTCATCTTCTTCAAATGGAATATTTAATGCTCTACTATGTGTATATATTAAAAATTTTTTTAAACCTTCTTCGTCTAATTTATTGAAAAAATCCTCCATTTTTTCATCATCTCTTAAAATTTTAAAAAGCTCTTCATCAGTATACTTATCCATTTTTTCTCCTCGCATTTTATAACTAATAATTTTTTTATTTTTGTACTTTATGCTACTTTTATTCCAGTGTCAATTATTTCTTGCACAAAAGGATTTCCCTCTTCAAAATCTTTTGCTTTTATTGGGTGTGGCTCTATTCTTAAATCAATATTTTGTGTCAACATCATTAATTCCACCATTAAATCAAAAACATTACTATCACTATTAATAATAATAGCTATATCTATATCACTATCTTCATGATTTGTTCCTTTTGCATACGAACCAAATAAATATACTTCTTGAATATTATAATGTTTTGATATTTCTTTAATATATTCTTCTACACTTTTTAAAATATCTAAATCAACATTTCTTTTAACCATGCCCTAACCTCCTCTATATTGTTTATTTGTTCAGATGTATATTCTTTTGTACATCTTTCATAAAACTCATTTTTATAATCTTCATATCTTGCACTTATATTAAATGAATTACAAGTCATTAAAATTTTTGTTTTTCTCTCATCTAATTCAATATTACATCTTTCTGCTAATATGTTCAAGTTATGAATTTTAGGTGGATATGGGTTATCTTGATTTACTTTAGCATATATTGCTTTTAATAATTTTTCAATCGTTAAATGCCCTATAAATAAAGCCCATGTATATTGTTCTGTTTCAAAATTCTTTTTCATTGATTCATAATCTCTATCAGAACTTTCAATCCAATAATTCATTAAATCTACACTATTCATATATTTTCTTCCTTTCAATATATTCTTATTATAGCATTAAAGTTAAATTTTTACTACATTTTATTGACAATTTTTTGTAAAGCTATTTATTTTCTTGTAACCACTCATAAACCTTATCTTCAGTAAGTTCTCCATGTTTTAATTTAGTAATTTTTTCTTTAGCTTGTTTTTTCCAAGTTTCAAATTCTTCCTTTAATTTCTTATCATCTTTGTTTTTATTAACAATACCAAATTTTTGTTGATATGTTTTTCTATATTCTGTATATGCTGATTTTTCTTGTAATCTCTTGTTATAAGAAAGTATTGCTCCTTGTTCTCTGCAAGTTTTTCCGTTTTCTTTTGGGTAATCACAATAAATCTCATCTAGTCTTGAGTTTGGTATAAAATACATACCACAGTTTTGACATTTTTTTATTGGGTAGTTATCTGTTTTTGATAATTCTTCTAATATAGCATAGCAAACACTTGATATATCATTACTTTTATGAGTATTTACCATAGATATAAGCATACCTTCTTCTTTTAGTTTTTTTAGTAGGTCAATATCTGCTGAATTTCCTAGTTCATCATATTTATTAGAATAATTATCTTGTATTACTTCATCATTTTTTATGTAAGAATATAGTTTGCCTTTTCTTT
>JAAWAX010000004.1 GCA_022792395.1 Clostridia bacterium | reverse complement strand
GTTTGATTAAGTGAATAATTGCCTTTTCTAGTTAAATTCCTTTGATAAAATCTTTTTTCATCTTCTTTTAATTCACTATATTCTTTTTCGCTAATTTCTTGTTTTCTAGTTTGTACTGCAAAATAAGTTTGTGCAAGAGCAATTACCTTTTTTCTTGAATCTCCATTTTGAGCTATTAAATAGCAAGCATAACGAGTTAATTCATAATCTTTTATTTCAACTTCTGCATTATTAGCACGTTTTGACAACTTACTGACGTCAATAAAATGTTCAAACACACTAATATCACTATTTTGGCAAGATATTTTAGCTTTATCAATTATTTTCTCAAAATTTTGCCAATTTGAATATTGCAAAATAGGCATTAGTTCTCTAGCATACCAAAATTCAATTCCATTTTCATCAATGTGTTTTATATCTTCAAAAGTTTTATTATTATAATTTTCGTTTTTTTCTGGTTTATTCATTGAAAATCATCTCCATTTCTCAATATATCTTATTTTATTATAGTTTTATATAAATTGCAAGACATTCTACGAAATTTTGTTTTGTTTTTATAAATCATCTACCTTGCTTTATTTCTGTCTTTTTTATTCTTTTCTTGCTCTTTTTCAAATTGTACTTTTTCTTGTTCTATCTGCTCATATAATTGAACTTGCTTAATTTTATTTACTCTTTGCTTTATATTATTGCAAAGCTTTATTTCTTCTGTAATTGGAGTAATTTTCTTTGATATCTCTACAATTTCATTTTCTATTATTTGTTTTTCTTCATCTGTTTTAACTCTTTTATTCTTCTTCCAAAGATTTTCTCGTTTGCTCTTTAATGGATTAACTTTTTCATAAGCTAACTTTTCAAATTCTAATAAGTCTTGATCTGTATTTATATTATACCTTGCTAAAAATCTTGCTTGATTAGAAAATTCATCCATTTGCTTTATCTCTGCTATTAATTCAGGTGTCATTCTTGTCATTTTCGATTTTAATGTACTTTCCGTACTTATACCGAATAAATTTCTCATATTGATATATAAGATAACCAATAGAGCCTTTATTTTTATAATGTTTTTCTTTTTGCTTATTATAATTTTCATAAGTTCTTGTAATTAGTATCATAGGACTAGAAGAATAGGGGTATAGTGGCTGTGTTTCTAATATTCTTTTGTAAATATTTTCTTTTGAGTATTTGCTTCCAAATTGTCTTTCAATTCTCGTGTTTCTTTTGTATGGTTCACGCCTTATAGATAATGTATTGTTTTTGTCTGTAATTATATAGCCTAAATCTTGAAGTATTTTTATAAACTCATTATAATCTTTTGCATTTGCTATTGCATAATCAATAGAATCTTTCATAAGTTGCTTATATAAACTGCTAGTAGCATACTTATTGTATTTTTCTTCTTGTGATAATACATTTAATCCATATTCTTCACAAAGTCTATCTGATGTTTTCCTCATTATTGCATAATCTTTTTTCGTATTGCAAAATCTTTTACCATCTAAAAAGGAAACAGAATTTAACACAAAGTGGTTATGCAAACTATCTGTATTCAAATGTGTTGTAACTACTACTTGAAATTTATCTCCCCATAATTTTTCCGCAAGTTTCATTCCAATTTCATGTGCTTGCTCTGGTGTTATTTCTCCTTTTACAAAAGATTGTACTGCGTGAAAGCATTGTATTCCATCCGTTTTGAAAAATTGCTTTTTTACATTTATCATTTCTTGATATGATGTATCAGGCATACAGTTTATACCTGATACATATAATTTTTCTTCTGTTTTCTCTCCGATTTACTGCATAGTTTATTGTAACATCTAATCTATCTTTTACTTTCCATATTTTTGTTACTGCCATATTTTATTACCACCCACTAACATTTTTTGATTTTTGTGGTATAAGATAAATCTCTTCTAATGCTAGTATAAAATTTTGTATTTGATTATATAAGATTGCATATTTATTTTCATTAACATAGCCTTTATACTGATTATAAACTCTTGACATTTGATTTAAGTTTATTGCCATACCTCGAAGTTGTGATAATGTTTCATAAAATTTTTCATCTGGCTTTTCTTTTAACTGATAGTCTAAAATTATTTTTCTAAAAAACTCTGATTTATTTAATCCAGATCTTCTTACTTTTTCATTTAGTATTCTATTTTCTTCTTCGTTCAAAAATATGTTTATTTTTATATTTCTATTTCTTATAATTTCTCATCTCTCTTTCTTTTTTTGTATTAGGGTTTGGGACTTGTCCCATTCAATACTGTATTTGTGGCGTGAGTACAAATACGTTGCTTGCTAAATCAATATTTTTAGGTTGTACTCACACATAAATTAGTTCACTATATATAATTTCTTCTGCAATACTCTTAATAGAATTCATTGCTGCTACCCAAGCTAATTGATTTTTTGCTTTTAATTCTTCTGTAATATTTTGTTTTTTTACTAACTCTTTTATCGTAAAATCTAGTCTTTTTTGAGCTGTTTCTTGTATTTCTTTCAAGTGTTTATTAATAGTTCCTTTGGTAAACATTATCATATATTCTGCTTTTTTATTTGTTTTTAGATAGTTTAATCTTGCTCTACCATACTTATTTAATTCTATTTTTTCTTTTTCTAATACTAAATTTGGCATATAATAATCGCCTTGTTTTGTGTATTCAATTCCATATTTATTTTCTTTTATTTCTTTATTTTCCATTTGTTTTTACCTCCATAATTTTATTTTTAACTAACTTTTTCTCTTTCTTTTACACGAATTTCGCCTATAATATGATTATCTTTTTGAATAGGAAAGCTTTTGTCATTAGCAATTAATTCTACTAATTTGAATAATCTTTCTCCATTCTCATTTTTATATGGCATTCTGTAATATTTCTTTTGATAACCCTTTTTAGGTGCCCTAACTAGACACGTTTGCGAAACCGTT
>JAAWAX010000034.1 GCA_022792395.1 Clostridia bacterium | reverse complement strand
GCCAATAAAGTAGCTTAATAACAATAATTCCATAATTTTTAAAAGCATTTTTCTAAATGCTTATTTGTCATGTTTTAAATTTTATAGAAATTTATTTAAAAATTTTTATAAAAACTCTTGACTTTCATATAGTTAGTCTAGTTATCGCTATCATTATAACATTATTCTAAAAAAATGTATATGAAAACAGTCAAAAAATAATAAGCCAAAAAAGTATTTTGTAAACTTCTTTTTTGACTTATTTTTCTATTTCAATATTTTCAAAAATAAACTTTTGTTTTGTGTTTTTTTCTTAAAAAGCTCTATAAGATTGTATAAAACTCTATGAGATTAGTATCTTATTAGTATCATTTTTTTATTTTTTACAACTTTTTTTATTCTTTAAAAGTATTGATTTAAAGGCATTTTAGCATATTTTTATATATTTTATTATAAACAATTTTAGTGTTATATCATATTATTTTTTAAATTTCTACTTTTTTCTTTCTCTTTTTACATTTTTTATAGGAAGGTTTTATCATCCAACATCCATTTAGGAACATATTCTTCTTCGTGTTCTTCTAGTTCTTGTACATAGCCGTTTTCAATCGCTAAATCCTCTATGTAATCTTCTATTTCTTGCCATTCTTCTGGGGTTAATTTTCGGCTTAAGTTTTCCACATTTTTGGCTTGATAAGTTGGAAAATATTGAGCCATAATACTGATATAAATTTCGTTAGGTAATTTTTCTTTTATCCATTTTAACACTTTTTTACTATTTTCCATGTGATTTGGCAAAACTAAATGTCTTACCATAACTCCTTTTTGAATAACTCCTTCTTGATTTAATTTAGGAGTTCCTACTTGTCGAATCATTTCGTGTATCGCTTTGGTTGCCACCTCAAAATAATCATTCACTTTAGAATATTGTAATCCTAAACTGTCATCTGCATATTTTAAATCTGGTAAATAGATATCAATATATCCTTCTAACAATTTCAAGGTTTCCACTTTTTCATAAGCATTGGTATTATATAGAATAGGAATTGTTAATCCTTTTTGTTTTGCTATTTGAATGGCATCTATAATGGATAAGGCATAACTAGTAGGTGTTACTAAATTGATATTCTCTACTCCTTTTTCTTGTTGTATTAAAAAGATATTCGCTAATTCTTCTACGGTAATATCTTTGCCCTTTCCTTGTTGACTAATTTCATAATTTTGGCAATACATACAATTCAAATTACAGTTTGAAAAAAATACAGTCCCTGAACCTCTTTTTCCACTAACGCAAGGTTCTTCAAAATCATGTGTACTATATAAAGCAATTCTTACTTTATCAGTTGCTTTACATCTTCCTATTTTTCCTTCCTTTCGATTACAATTGCATTCATGTGGACATATGTTACATCTTGCTAGATTTACCATTCTATTCTCCTTTTAGTAAATTTTGTTATTTTTGTTATTTTTGGACTTTTTCAATATATAATTTTCCGTTTTCCTCTTTTAATGTTATTTTCTTTTTACTTAATTTATCGATATTATTTTTTACTATTTCTTTTGCTTCTTCTTCGTTTTTCGTACCTATTTTTCCAATCTCTTCTCCTTTGGTATTTCTAACAATAATATAACTTTCTCCTTCTATTGTAGTTTGTGAATAATCTTCTAAATATTCTACAATTTCTACTTCATATCCATTTTCTATCTTATCAATTTTATTCAATATATAACTATCTTCTTTTTGATCTAACTCGATTTCTTCTGCATAATATCGATTATTTTCTTCATCATAAACAAAATATTTTGTTCCTTCTTTTGCTAATTCCTTTGTGAATTTTTCTCCAAATAATTCTTTTGCCTTTTCTTGTATTTGTTCATAAGAAAGTTCATAATCCTCTAGATTCTTTTTGACTACCTCCCATATCCATTTTTCATTTGCTTGATTAATTTCCTGAAATTCTGGCAAGGCCTCTTCTGTTATTTCTTGCCAAGTATATATTTGATTTAAATAATTTTCTATTTTTTCAATTTCTTGTATACTTATAATATTTTCTTGTTTTACTACATATTGATAAGCAACCATTCCTCCTAGAATAATTCCTAAAACAATTATGATAACAACTAATTTTCTCATGTTCTTCCTCCCATTTTAGCATTTGTTTTTTACTATTTTTTATTCTATCATATTTTGTTTTTTGTTTTCAATACTTTAGCTTTTTTACTTTTAATTTTTCCTAGTGATTCCGAGGTTGATTTCCCCCAGATGCCCCACTGGTTCCGGGTTTAAATGGAGACATTCGTTGAATGTCTCCATTTAAACCCGGAACCAGTGGGGCATCTGGGGGAAATCAACTTCGGAATCATTGGAAAAAAATCACCATTTCATAATAACTTTGAACAAGTCTCCATCAATATAAATATCAAATTCTCCACCTTGTAATTCTGTTAAACTTTTTGCAATGGATAATCCTAATCCGCTTCCTTCGGTATATCTTGACTTATCTCCTCTCACAAATCTTTGCATTAATTCATCACTACTTATATTTAGCTTTTCTTTGGAAATATTCTTTATACTAATTTCTATTTTATTTCTTTCCTTTTTCATATCAATATAAACTCTTGAATTTTCTAATGCATATTTCGTTATATTACTAAAAAGGTTTTCTATGATTCGATATAAATATCGATTATCTGCTTTTATTTTAATTTCTTCTGTTGTCATATTGGTTTCTATTGTTAGTTTTTTCTCTTCTAATCGATCTTTGAATTCTCCTATACTTTGATTTATTAACTCTTTTAGATTAATTTCTTCTAGATTCAATTGTACATTTCCAGAAGATACTTTTGAAGCTTCTACTAAATCTTCTGTTAGTTTTTTTAGCCTTTGTGATTTCTTATCTAAAATTTCAATATATTCTTTCACTTTTTCATCTTGTAAATCTTCTTTTTTTAATAAATCTACATAATTAATAATAGAAGTTAATGGTGTTTTTATATCATGTGACACATTGGTAATTAACTCTGTTTTTAATCTTTCTGATTTTAAACTTTCTTCTATTGCATTCGAAAATCCACCTGCTATATCGTTAATATAAACTGCCATTTCTTTTAAACCGCCTTCTAATTCGCTTTCATTTAAATACACCTTATTATTTCCTTGGTATATTTTTTCTAATGCTTCTTTTATTTCATCTTGTTTGGTTATATATTGTTTTATTTTATAAAATATCCATAACCAAAATAAGATTAAAGTAATAATCGCTACCATACTACCTAAAAGGCAAGCCAAAACAATACTGATGATAATAAATCCCCAATAATAGAAAAATATTTTTTGGTTGGTTGGTGTTTTTTGTTTCATCATTTCTATAAATTTTTGAACTTTCTGATAGAACCATCGCAAAATTCTGTAAGTTAGAAAACTTTTCCAAAATGTTTTCGATTTGATTCTTTTGATGGTAGTAATTCCCCATATGGCAGAAGCAATATAACTAATAAAATAAGCCATTACCAAACCAATTACAATGGCATATGGTAAATAAATATCAAAAAAATTCATGACTAATGATAACACAATTACTATTACGCTAAAACAAATAATCGTTATGATTTCATAGGGGATTCTATCCAAGGTGTTTAGACTAATGCCTTCTTTTCCTTTTTGATGGCCAATTGCCCAAAATAGGTAAAACGCTATCATGACTAACCCTATCGAACTAAATATACCACTATAGATTGGTAACGTTTTATGTTGTAGCATAAAGTCATATACATTTTTATTTAATAAAAAACTGCTTGCCAAAGTGGTCTCATCTTCCTCGTAAAAGCTGTAAATATCATAATTTTTTAATACTTTTTCCTCTTGTTCATGATAACTAACATGATTAAAACTATAGTTATATTTTATATTATCTTGATTAATATAAGTTAAATTCGTTTCTATTTTGCCATCTTTCAAGTTCCAATATATTTTTTGATTTTTCATATTGTCCATAATTTCTTGATAATCATTACTTTTTATATTGGTAAACTTTTTTCCAGTTTCTCTTTCCACAATAATATATTTAATATAATTTCCAATTCCCATGTTATGATAAGAGCTCTCCTCTTCAAAATAACAATAGAATTCTCCTTCTTCATCTTGTAATTCATCAAATCTCGTTTCCCTTCTATTGGGTTGACAATCATATATTTTATCGATGAAAAAGTACAAATAGTTATTAGCAAAATTTTCGGTTTGTAAATAGTTTACTTCTTCCTTTTTATTTCCAAATTCACTTAAAAATACGATATGCATTATACTTAAAACAGTAAGTCCCACCAATATTGGTATCATGATATAGCACACCATTTTCAGTGCACTTGAATTTCTTGCTTTTTCCATTTTCTACTTCCTCCTTAAGCTACGTTTTTAATCTATATTTTCAATTTTATAGCCAACTCCCCATATTACTTTTAGGTATTTAGGGTCTTTCGGATTGATTTCCACTTTTTCTCTTATGTGCCTAATATGTACCGCTATAATATTTTCTGCTCCAAATCCTTCTTCTTTCCATACATTTT
Source organism: Clostridia bacterium (assembly GCA_022792395.1). Taxonomy (GTDB): domain Bacteria; phylum Bacillota; class Clostridia; order TANB77; family CAG-508; genus CAG-269. The sequence continues at coordinate 89,862 of JAAWAX010000034.1, read as the reverse complement.
CATAAATCTCTGGAATCGAATATACCTTTCCTTTATTTTCTAATAAAAATTTTAATATGTTATATTCTGTTGCCGTTAGTTTAACTTCTTTTCCATCAACCGTTACTTCTTTTGTTTCATCATTGATAAGTAATTCTCCCGTTTGATAAATTTTGCTATTATTTTTATTTTCTAATGCCCCTAAACTTACATATCTTCTTAAATTAGAATTCACTCTTGCTATTAATTCTAATGGGTTAAATGGTTTGGTGATATAATCATCAGCTCCAGAGTTTAAACCACCTATTTTGTCATAATCTTCTGATTTGGCTGATAGCAAAATAACTGGTATGGTTTTATCTTTTCTAATTTCTTCTAGCGTTTCCATTCCATCTTTTTCTGGCATCATAATATCTAATATAATGAGATGAATTTCATTTTCTTTTATTATTTTTAATGCTTGATTTCCATTATATGCTTTCAATATGTTATATCCTTCTTTTTTTAAATAAATCTCAATAGCTCCTACAATTTCTTTATCATCATCCACAACTAATATATTATACATCTAGTTCTCATCCCTTTCTCTTTTCTATTCTAGTATAACACACCTTTTATGAATAAAAAATAGAGAAAATATTAATTTTCTCTTAAATACCTACTCTTTCTATATGAATCCATCTAATTTTCTGAAAATCATATTCTGAAATTGCCTTATCTAAACTGTCCAAAGTGTGTGATGCAATTTTAATCCCTCGAAATGTAAATCGGTTTTCTATCTTTACAATTACTAATGTATGTCCAAACTGCTCTCCATCAAAGGACAATTGAGCAATATCCCCTATTTCTATTTTGTTTTGCTTTGTTTCAATAGCTTGTGGTCCAACCCCTTTATTATTAATTAGGAATTGATGTAAATATTCTACACCACTCCAAGAGGGTGATTTATTATTCCCATTACTATAATACCATCCCATATTTTTTGTATAATTCATTTTTTCACTTCCTGCATAGATGCATTGTGAAGCAAAGCTAGTACAGTCCCCTCCTACGCTATCAAAATTATAATAGTTAGGATTTCTTGAAAATGCCCATTTTCTCGCATATTCTACTACTGCTGTTCTGTTATATTCTTTGTATTTCATATTGTTTCCTCCTTTGTACAGTATATAAAAAAAGAAACAACTTATGCTGTTTCCTTTTCATTTTGATTATTTGGTACTTGTCTTTTCTTTTTTCCAATTGGTTTTCGTGCTAGTCTTTCTTCACTTATAACAGTTTCTGGTTCTGTTCCATTTAAAACAGTGTCCTTTGTTATCGTACATTTCTCAATATTAAGATTAGATGGTATTTCATACATAATATCTCTCATAATCTCTTCTATAATAGAACGAAGACCTCTTGCCCCAGTTTTTCTTTCAATTGCTTTTTCAACAATGGCTTCAATTGCTTCTTGTTCAAAAACCAATTCCACTCCATCCATTTGGAATAATTTTTCATATTGTTTTACTAAAGCATTTTTTGGTTCTACTAATATTTTTATCAAAGCCTCTTTGTCTAATTCTTTTAATGTTGCAATGATTGGTAATCTTCCTATAAATTCTGGAATCAAACCAAATTTTAATAAATCTTGTGGTAATAATTCTTGGAAGATTTCATATTGCTTCATTTCTTTTTTACTTTTTATTTGGCTTCCAAATCCAATTGCCTTTTCTCCTGTTCTATTTTTTATAATATCTTCTAATCCTTCAAATGCTCCTCCACAAATAATCAAGATATTTTCTGTATTGATTTGAATTAATTCTTGATTTGGATGTTTTCTTCCTCCTTGTGGTGGTACAGAGGCCACCGTTCCTTCAATAATCTTTAATAAAGCTTGTTGCACACCTTCTCCACTTACATCTCTTGTAATAGATGGATTTTCAGATTTTCTTGTTATTTTATCAATTTCATCGATATAAATAATTCCCTTTTCTGCTTTTTGAACATCACCATCTGCTGCTTGGATTAGTTTTAATAAGATATTTTCTACATCCTCTCCAACGTAACCAGCTTCTGTTAAAGTTGTGGCATCGGCAATTGCAAATGGTACATTTAATATTTTAGCTAATGTTCTTGCTAATAAGGTTTTTCCACATCCTGTTGGTCCTAATAACAAAATATTACTCTTTTGAATTTCTACATCATCTTTGGATGCATTTTCTTCATGTGCTACTCTTTTATAATGGTTGTATACTGCTACTGACAATGTCTTTTTGGCTTCTTCTTGCCCTATTACATAATCATCTAATATTTTCTTTATCTCTTTTGGATTTGGTATCTTACTTAATTCATTTAATGAATATCCTACTTTTTCATCATCATATAGTTCAGTTTCTATGATACTATTACAAAGTTCTACACATTCATCACAAATATACACGCCTGGTCCTGCTACTATTTTTTTTACATTTTCTTGTGCTTTTCCACAAAAAGAGCATCTTACACTTTTAGGTGTATCATTTTTCGCCATCTTTTAATTTCTCCCTTTTATAATATATCTTCTTAACAATTTTTCAAATTTATTGTCTTTTATCCATAATACCATCAATCAACCCATATTTTAAAGCTTCTTCTGCTGTCATATAGTTATCTCTTTCTGTATCTTTTTGGATTGTTTCTATTGTTTGTCCTGTTCTGTCACTTAAAAATTTATTTAATTTCTCTCTTGTTTTTACTAAATGGTCTGCATGAATTTTTACTTCTGTTGCTTGCCCTGAAATTCCGCCACCACCGATTAATGGTTGATGAATTAAAATTTCTGCATTTGGTGTTGCAAATCTTTTTCCTTTTTCTCCAGCTGCTAATAAAGCGGCTCCCATACTAGCTGCCATTCCAACACATATCGTAGATACTGGGCATTTAATATAATTCATAGTATCAATAATTCCCATTCCATCTGTAATAGATCCTCCTGGTGAATTGATATACAAATTAATATCTTTATCTGGATCTTCTGATTCTAAAAATAATAATTGGGCAATGATTAAACTTGATGTAGTTGGATTTACATCTTCTCCTAAAAATATAATTCTATCTTTTAATAATCTTGAGAAAATATCATAAGATCTTTCTCCTTTACTTGTTTGTTCTACTACATAAGGTACTAAACTGTTTCTTTCTAACATAATTTTCCTCCTTTGGTTTTTCTTAATTATAAAATTTAAAATATAGGACAATCTTAAATGTTATTGATTCATTTTATCATATTTTATATGAAATTTTTTATAAAATCCAAAAAGCCAAGATTAAAATTTAACTTTTCATTTTAAACCTCAGCCTTTCTTTTTTTTATTTTATTTTTGCATTTTCTACTAAAAAATCCATTGCTTTTTCTGATGCTAATCCTTCTTTTATGTATTTTCTTACATTCTCATTTTTTAAGAATTCTTCATCATTTTCTTTACCGTAATTTTTAGCCATTTCTTTTAATTTTTCATCTATTTCTTCTTCTGTTGGTTCGATTTTTTCAACTTTGATAACTGCTTCTAAAGCTAATCTTGATTTAATTGCTTCTACTGCTTGAGGTTCATATTCTTTTTTCATATCTTCTTTTGTTTTCCCCATCATTTGAAGATATTGTTCTAATTTTAATCCTTGATAAGATAATCTTTGTTCCATGTTTTGGAACATGTTGTCAATTTCCATTTCAATCATTCCAGATGGAATTTCTACTTTTATGTTTTCACAAACTGCTTTTATAATAGCATCTTGTGTTTCGTATTTTGCTTTGTCATCATTTTGTTTTTGTTGTTTTTGCTTGATATCTTCTTTTAATTCTTTCAAAGTATCAAATTCACTAACATCTTTTGCAAATTCATCATCTAACTCTGGTAATTCTTTTTTCTTGATTTCATGAACTTTTACTTTAAAAGTAGCATCTTTTCCAGCTAATTCTTTTGAAAAATATTCTTCTGGGAATTTTACTTGGATATCTTTTTCTTCTTCTATTTTCATACCAATTACTTGGTCTTCAAATCCTGGAATAAAGGTATTACTTCCTATTTCTAATTCATGTCCTTCTGCTTTTCCGCCATCAAATGCTTTACCATCTACAAACCCTTCAAAGTCAATTGTGGCAATATCTCCACTTTCTACTGGTCTATCTTCAATAGAAACTAGTCTGCTATTGTGTTCTTGCATATGTCCTAATTCATGTTCAATGTCTTCATCTGATACATTATACTCAATTTTTTCAATTTCTATACCTTTATATTTTCCAAGTTCTGCTTCTGGTTTCGTTTGCATAATAGCTGTAAATATTAGGTCTTTTCCTTTTTCTATTTGTGTTACATCTATATCTGGTCTGCTAACTACTTCTAATTTGTTTTCTTTTACTGCTTCATCTAATGCATCTCCAGCTACTTCATTAAAGGCATCTTCAAAAAAGATTTCTTTCCCATAATATTTTTCTACAATTTGCATTGGTGCTTTTCCTTTTCTGAATCCTGGTATGTTGAAGTATTTTGCACTTTTAAAATATACTTTTTTGATGGCTTCTTCAAATTTTTCAGCCTCTATTGTTATTTCTAATTTTACTTCATTTGCATTTTTTGTTTCTTCTACTTTACAATTCATTCTTTTCAATCCTTTCTTTTCATTTCTTTCAGTCTTTGTTATTCTTTAAATTATTGAATTCTTTATTTCGAAATTTTAATATATTAATATTTTTTCATCAAGACCCAATGGTAGACCCCGGATATGTTTTGATAAAAAATATTAATATATCAAAATTTGAAAATATTCATCAATTTAAAATTAACTTGGATAGCTTAATTATTATAACACATATTTCCCATTTTGCAAGGAATTTTTGATATTTTTCAAAAAATACTTGTTTTTTTTCTTCTTTTGTGTTAAACTTGTTATTAGTCAATTTATTTAAGAAGATTTAGGAGGTGCAATTAAGAATGGCAGTATGTGAAATTTGTCAAAAAACAGCAAGTCACGGAAATAAACTTAGTATCACTCGTTCTCATATCAGTAAAAGATCTCCACGTACTTGGAAACCTAATTTAAGAAGAGTTAAAGTTGATATGAATGGAGATATAAAAAGAATTTATGTATGTGCAAAATGTTTAAAAGATGGTAAAGTAAAAAGAGCCTAAAACCAGCTCTTTTTTTGTTTGCAAAAAAATGTAAATAAGTACAATTCAGGACAGTTCTTTTTGAACCTCCTTAATTTCATTCTACTCTTTAATTCCAAAAATTAATTTTACAAATCCTCTTAAAAATTTTGGTACTTTTTTTACAACTACTGTCATTATGTATCTCCCTCCTTTATTTTTTAACAAGCTAACCACATAAATCCAACACAAATAACGATTACTCCTATCATAAATAGCCAACCTGTTATAGGAAGTAATAATACTAATAAAATTCCTAAACCAAACCCGATTAAGCATATCGCAAGTGTTTTTCTAAATAATTTTAGCATAATATTATTTCCTCCCTTGTTTTTGTATATTATATTATTTTTACTCATTATTAGTTCCTTTTTATGTAAAATGTATTTTTTCTTAACTTCCTTTAAATTCTTTTATATTTACCTTTACTATATTCTATTTTCAAAAAGCAATGTTAAAATTCCTTGACAACTCTCATTCTTCTCTTGTAAAATACCTTTAGGAGGCGAACTATTATGAAAAAACAAGATGCTACCACCTTAATAGAATTATTAAAAAAGAGATATTCAGATGCCACTTGTAGCTTGGATTTTACAACTCCCTTTGAATTAGTTGTAGCCGTTATGCTTTCTGCTCAATGTACAGATGAAAGAGTCAATCAAACAACCCCTACCCTTTTTTCACGTTGTAAGACCATTCAAGATTTTGCCGATATCGACATTTCAGAATTAGAAACTATCATTCATCCTTGTGGATTTTATAAGAATAAAGCTAAAAATATAAAATTATGTGCCAAACAAGTTTTAGAAAAATTTCACGGTGAAGTTCCTCATACGATGGAAGAATTAACAAGTTTAGCAGGAGTTGGTAGAAAAAGTGCCAATGTTATTTTATTAGAAGTATTTGGGATAGCTGAAGGAATTGCTGTTGATACGCATGCTAAAAGAATTTCTAATCACATCGGATTATCCAAAGAAAAAGAACCCGAAAAAATCGAACAAGATTTACTAAAAATTTTTCCAAAACAATATTGGAAAGATATCAACCATATTTTTGTATGGCATGGAAGAAATACATGTATAGCAAGAAGTCCTAAATGTGATACTTGCGTTGTTAAGCAATTTTGTAAATCCTATTCCTCTAAAAAATAGTTTCTATTAGTTGACAAAAATTAAATAAAATTATATATTTTTATTAGTTTATATAAAATACGAATTTTGGTTTTTCTATTCTTTTCTTATGATAGAATCTATTTTTCGTAAATTTAGGAGGAATTTATATGTTAAAAAACAAATTAAAACGAATCTCTATTTTAACGATTCTTATCCTTGCTCTTATGCTTCCTATTGTAAGAGCAGAGAATGAAACTGCTGACAATGTAGCAACTCCAGATGCAACGACATCTGAAAACAATATGGAGGAAACTGATAGCACAATTGCAAACTCATCTACTACTTCGCAAGAAGAAACATTCAAAAAAAATGATGTCTACTTAAGTGGTAATGATATTACCATTGATTATATTGTAGATGGAAACTTATTTGTATTTGCTAACAATGTTACCATTAATTCTCAAATTGGTGGAGATGCTTTCATTTGTGCTAATACTGTTACTGTTGGTGAACAAGGTTATATCTTTAGCAACTTATTTACTTTTTCTAAAAATGTCACCATTAATGGTGTTGTTTATGACTTATATGCCACTTCGCAAGATACCAATATTAATGGATATGTATACAGAGATATTCATGTAGGTTCTGATACTATTAATATTTTTGGAACCATTGGAAGAAATGCCTATATTCAATCAGAAAATTTAGCTTTTACAAATGACTCAAATGATGAAAATTCACAAGGTCATATTAATGGAAATTTGAATTATACCGCTAATCATGAATTTTCTATCCCAGAAGGTGTTGTTACTGGAGAAACTAATTTTGAACAAAAAGTATCTTTTTCTGGCAATACGATACAAGACCATATCATGAGATTAGGAACTTTTGTCATTACTGTTGTAGTTGTTTGGTTACTATGCTTATGGCTTGCACCTAAATTCTTAAAGAATAACACTTCTTTATTAACAACCAAAAAAGTTTTACCAGTTATTGGATTTGGAATTTTAACACCAATCGTTATGATAATATTAGCTATCCTATTCTTTATTTTAGGAATTACTTCTACTTTGGGATTATTATTATTACTGATATTTTTCCTTTTAATAGCAATTAGTAATTCTATGTTTATCATAACATTAAATACCTTTATTTGTAATAAATTAAAAATTGAGAAAACCATTGGCATTTTCGGTATGTTAGTTGCTTGTTCTGTTGTTTTATGGTTAATTGGATTAATTCCTTTCATCGGTTCTCTTTTAGGTATTATTGTTGTTGTATTAGGTCTTGGTATTGCAGTTTCTAGTTTAGTTTTAAGAGAAAAAGAAAAAACGGTAGAAGAATAGTTTTATTTTAAATTAAGAGGATTTCTAATTTAAGATTTCCTCTTTTATTATGCAAAGCAAAAAGGCAGGAGTTTTTATCCTACCTTTTCTAATTTTGTTATTTTTTTAATTCATCTATAATAACCTTAAAATCATTTGCCATAACAATTGCCGTTCCAGAAACCAAAACATTAGCACCTGCTTTTTTTACCTCTGGAGCAGTCTTTAAATTAATTCCTCCATCTACTTCTATGTCTATTTCTAAATCTTCTTCCTCTACTTGTTTCTTTAGTACCTCTACTTTTTTAACCATATCAGTTAAAAAAGTTTGTCCCCCTTTTCCAGGCTCTACTGTCATAATTAAACACATGTGAATATATGGTAAAAATTCATATACTTCCTCTATCTTTGTATGTGGCTTTACTGATATTCCTACTTTACAATGATTATCTTTTATATAGTTAATCATTTCATATACTTCTTCTTTACTTTTACAAGCCTCTAAATGAAAAGTAATAATGTTTGGTTCTATGGCTAAAAAATCATCAACTGCTTCTTTTATATTTTCTACCATCAAATGAACATCTAATGGCAAATTTGATATTCTCTTAATATAAGATGCATTTTCAAACATTTTTTGATAGGTATCTTTTTCTACAAATTTTCCATCCATAACATCAATATGAAAATAATCTGTTTTTGCCGCTTCTAATTCTAAAAAAGCCGATGACTCCTCCCCTTCTTTAATCGATAAAATAGATGTTGACACTTCTACCATTTCTTTTTCTCCTCTCTTTCTTTTAATTGTTGATATATTTTATGAAATCTTTCATACCTAGCCAATGTAATTTGTCCTTTTTGTATCGCATTTTTTATGCCACAATTTTCTTCTTTTATATGAGTACAGCCAACAAATTCACATTCAGAAATTTTATCTTTAAACTCTACAAAAAACTCTGCTAAATTTCTACTTTCTATTTCTTCTATGGAAAAAGTAGAAAATCCGTGGAGTATCTGCAATATAAGTATTATCATCTATTTGATATAATTTAATCGATGTAGTTGTATTTTTTCCCCTTTTGTTTCTTACACTAATTTCGCCTTCTATAGTCATATTTTGCTCAAAAATTCCATTCACTAAAGTAGATTTCCCCACACCAGAATTACCCGAAAATGCATTCACATTATTTTTTAATTCTTGCTTTAACTTATCCACTCCCTTTTGATTTTTGGCTTCTGTTTCTATCACCTTATAGCCTATCCTTTGATAAATCTCTTTCAATTCTTGAAACTCTTGCTTATCATCTAAATCTGTTTTATTTAGTACAATCAATGCCTTAATACCTATAAATTCTGCGAAAACCAATTGTTTATCTAGCATCAACAAATCTGGTTTTGGATTTTTACTCGACACAACCAATACCATTTGTGTAATATTAGCAAGTTTTGGTCTTTTTATATACACTTTTCGGTCTCGTATTGTAGTAATAACTGCTTTTTTATTTCCCTCATCTGTCACTTCAAATTCAACCCAATCCCCTACAACTGGCGTTATCTCTTCTTTCTTAAATTTACCTCTTGCCGTTGCCTCATAAATCTTTTCTCCACTGGTTCCGGGTTTCTTTGGGGAATTTTTCCCCACTGGTTCCGGGTTTTCTTGGGACATTTTCTCTTCGTTTTGATGGATTGGCTTTACTCGATATAGATTGGCTATGTTTTCTATGATGATGCCTTGCATGTTTCCTCCTTTGGTATGTAGATTTTATTTTGTTCCTTCCTATTATATAGAAAAAAAATTCAATTAGCAATTATCTAATTGAATTTTTATATAAAATTTGTATCTTAATCAAATGTATAAGAAGTTGTTGTTCTAACATCTATATCTTTTTCTCTTTCTTTTACATCATCAATAAATACTTTTACAGTAACATTTCCAGTTGCTACCACTTTTCCATTTCCAGTATTAACTTGTGTATTATTTTTATCTACTTCTTGATTGAAAATGGTTTCTCCATTTGCTTCTACTCTTAATTTAACTTTTTTCTTAATTGTGTTATCTTCTGATTCTGAATATCCTCCTGTTATTGATTTTACATTTACATACACTGTTGCATTCTTTTTTTCTGCTAATTTATTTACTGTAATTGTAACAGTTGTTCCTTCATCGACTGTCTTTCCACCTTCAACATTTTGTTTTAACACTACACCATTATCTTTAGAATTATTCTCCTCATAAGTCACATTTACTTTTAATCCCAAATCCTCTAAAGTCTTTTTAGCAGTAGCCTCATCTTGACCGATTACACTAACTACAGTAACTTCTTTAATACCGGTACCAGTACTTACATGGATTTTTATCGTATCTCCTGCAAAAACTTCTGCATCTGGTTCTGTTTCTTGGCTAATAACAAAGCCTTCTTTTACTGTCTTACTCGTTTCCTCTATCACTTCTGCCTTCAATTTTGCTTCTTCTATTAATTTGATAGCCTCATCTTTCTCCTTACCTTTTACATTTGGTACAGTTGTTTTTTCTTGTCCTTTACTAATAATAACACTTACTGTACTGCCTTCTTTTACTTTATTAAACCTCTCCATATAAGTTGGATCTTGTGAAATAACATATCCTTCTGGTACATCCTTATTGTATTCTTCCTTTTCCACTTCAAACTTTAATTTCGCTGCTTCTACTTCTTTTTGGGCCTCTTCCTTTGACAATCCCACTACATTAGGCATTTCCACTTCAGGTGGATTGGTTACATTTAAGGCAAAAAGAGTTCCTCCCAAGCTTAAGGAAAATAGTAAAATCAATCCAACTATGGTACTAATCACTTTATGATTCTTGATGAACTGTTTGAATTTTCCTTCTTTTTTCCCTTTTTTGCTCCTACTATTAGGTATATCTTCTTCTATTTCTCCATATTCATCTAAATTAATTTTTTGTGTTCTAGCAGTAGCATCATATTCCATTTCCTCTATAAAATCACCATCTGGGTCTTTTAGTGATTTTTTCAAATCTCGTAACATTTCTGATGCTGATTGATACCTCAATGTAGTATCTTTTTGTAATGCTTTCATAATAATTTTATTGATTGCTACTGGGACTTTAGGATTTACTTCAATTGGTTCTTCTGGTTCTTCTTGCATGTGTTTCAAAGCTACTGATACTGGTGTATCTGCATCAAATGGTACATTTCCTGTTACCATTTCATACATAACTACTCCTAATGAGTACAAGTCTGATTTAGCATCAGTAAATCCTCCTCTTGCATGTTCTGGTGAAAAATAATGTACCGAACCGATTGTAGTTCCAAATGCTGTAATTGTTGAATTAGATACTGCTTTAGCAATTCCAAAATCCGTTACTTTTGCAATTCCATCTTCTGTAATAATAATATTATGTGGCTTAATATCTCTATGAACAATATTATTTTTATGTGCCATTTCTAATGCAGATGCTATCTGAATTGCTACATTAACAGACCATTTCCAAGGTAAAGGTCCTCTTTCTTCTATAATAATTTCCTTTAATGTTTTCCCTTGTATTAATTCCATCACAATATAATATAAATTTCCATCTACCCCTACATCATAAATAGAAACAATATTAGCATGTGTTAGTCTTGCTGCCGATTGTGCTTCTGCTTCAAATCTTTTGATAAATTCTTCATCTGTTGTAAATTCATCTCTTAATATTTTTACTGCTACATTTCTTTTTAAAACTTTATCAGTCGCTTTATAAACTGTGGACATTCCACCATTTCCTACTTTTTCAATCATCTCATATCGATTTCCTAATAGCTTACCTTCTAAATTCATAATTTTTTCATTCCTTCCCTAAAGGCTTGTTATATATTTTTTATAATAACAACTGTTATATTGTCATATCCGCCATTCTGATTTGCTATTTCTACTAGTTCCTTTGGTGCTTGTTCTATATCTTTTTTGGCTATTTTGTAAATTTCTTCTTGTTCTACTAGATTTGTTAAACCATCTGAACACATTACAAAAATATCTTCTTTCAAAAATCCTCTTACTATGACATCAGGCTCCACAAATGCATTGCATCCTAGTGCTTTCATCAGCATATTTTTTTGTGGATGATGGATTGCTTCCTCTTGTGTAATCGTTCCATCTTTTACTAATTTCTGAACATAACTATGATCTTGCGTTAATTTTCTCATAAATTCTTTTCGAATTCTATAAATTCTGCTGTCTCCTACATGTCCAATAAATGCCTTATTATTATATATTAAACAAATTTCTAAAGTAGTACCCATTCCTTCTAATTCTTTACTTTCTTTTGCTTTCTCATACACTACCATGTTAGCATATTCCATTGCGCTTCCTATTAACTGAACAATACTTTCTCTATCTTTATTTATCTCTTGAAAATTATTTTCAATATAACTTTTAGCTGTTTGTACAGCTAATTTACTTGCTATTTCTCCTCCATTATATCCTCCCATACCATCGGCTAACATATACAATTGCACTTCATCTAACGATTCTGATATATAATAGTAATCTTGGTTAATTTCTCTTACTTTTCCTATATCTGACTTTGCATAAGCCTTTATCATTTTTTCACCTCTTTTTCTTCTGGTTCTAATTTCTCTTTTTATTTTATATCACAAGTTTATCCTTTTTGCAAGTGTCCAATTGGGGACAGAGATTCAATCATGAATTCTTTAACATTTTTATAAAATGGAACATGCTAACATTCTTGTGTATCTACTCTATTTGTGATATAATTCTATAAAATAAAGGCGATAAAAAAACATCCCCAATTGAACAAGGAGATTTACTATGTATTTAGAAAAATTAGAATTTTATAAAGTATTAAAAATGGTAAGTAATTTTTGTGTTACGAAACAAGGAAACGAACTTGCTCTAAACTTACTACCTAGCAATCAAAAAAATAAAGTAGAACAGCTTTTACAAGAAACAAACGAAGCTGTTAATTTGTCTTATCGTAATAGCACACCCTCTTTCATAGAAATTGCTGATATTACAATAGCGTTAAAAAAATTAGAAAGTAATAACTCTTTATCTGCTAAATCTTTGTTAAATCTTGCTTACATTTTTAGATTATCACAAGATTTAAAGGATTATTTTAATCAAGACTTTTTAGATTCATCCCAATATCCTATTTTAGCAGATTTATTTTCTCGTTTATATGCTAACAAAAGTATTACTGATAAGATATTTTCTTGCATTTTAGATGAAAATACAATAGATGATAAAGCTTCTAAAACTTTACAATCGATTCGAAAACAAAAAAGAAATCTGGAACAAGACATTCGAGCAAAATTAAATGACTTGATTCACTCTTCTACGTATTCCAAATATATACAAGAAAATATTGTTACCATTCGAAATGATAGATTTGTAATTCCTATTAAAGAAGAATATCGCTCTCAAATAAAAGGTTTTATTCATGACATTTCAAATGCTGGTTCTACTGTTTTTATCGAACCCATTTCTATTTTTGAAATGAATAATGAATTAAATAATTTAAAAGGACAAGAAGAAATAGAAATTGAAAAAATTCTACAAGAATTAACCACATTATTTATACCATATCAAGAAGAATTAAGATTAGATGTTACTTTAATTGCTAAACTAGATTTTATTTTTGCGAAAGCAAAATTCTCAAAATCACTTCAAGCAACTACTCCCCTTATTAATGAAAAAAAAGAAATTCACTTAAAAAATGCTAGACATCCTCTTATTGATAAAAATACTGTTGTTCCTATTTCTGTAGATTTAGGTAAGAACTTTTCTGTACTATTAATTACAGGACCTAATACTGGCGGAAAAACAGTTACTTTAAAAACCGTTGGTTTATTAATTTGTATGGCATGTAGTGGGCTTAATATCCCTTGTGATGAAAATTCTAGCATTTATATTTTTGATCATATTTTTGCTGATATTGGAGATGACCAAAGTATCCATGATTCTTTAAGTACCTTCTCTTCGCATATGCTTAATATTGTAGAAATCACAAAACAAGCAACTGAAAATTCTTTGATTTTAGTAGATGAATTAGGCTCTGGTACTGACCCTTTAGAAGGTGCTAATTTGGCCATTAGCCTATTAGATTATTTTAAAACATTGGGAAGTTTGACTATTGCTACTACTCATTATCAAGAATTAAAACAATATGCCCTTGTAACCGATAAATTTGAAAATGCTTCTGTTGAATTCGACATTGCTACTTTAAGCCCTACTTATAGATTATTAGTTGGTATTCCTGGTAAAAGTAATGCTTTTGCCATTAGTAAAAAACTAGGATTAGATGAAACCATCATAGACAGAGCTAAATCTCTTATGACTTCTAACCAAATTGATATTGAAAATTTGTTGAAAAAAATTTATGATGATAAATTGTCAATGGAAAAAGAGAAAAAACAAATTTCTGAAGAATTAGAACAAGTTATCAATTTAAGAAAATCTTTAGAAGAAGAAAACACAGAAATAAAACGAAAAGAACAAGAGTTAATTGAAAATGCTAAAATAAAAGCTCGAAATATTTTATTAGATGCTAAAGAAGATGCTAGTGAAATTATCAAGAAAATGAATTCTTTTACTAGTCACCAAGAGTTAGAAAATGCTAGAAACTCTTTAAATACAAAAATTAAAGATATTAATTTAGTATCTACAACAAACGATAACCATACTAGTATAAAAGATTCAAATAATTCTTTATTAGCTAAAGATATTAAACCAAACATAGAGGTTTTTGTAACAAATTTAGGACAAAATGGAATTGTTCTTTCTCATGTTTCTAAATCGAATGAGGTTCAAGTTCAAATTGGAAGTTTAAAAATGAATGTTAATATAAAATATCTTGAGCTTTCTAGTAAAACTTCAAAAAGCACTGCTTCATTAACGATAAATAACTTACCTCATATTTCAAAATCTAAAATGGTAAAATCAGAAATCAATGTAATTGGATTAAATGTTGAAGAATCAATTTTTGTAATAGATAAATTTTTAGATGATGCTTTATTAAGTGGTCTTCAAACAGTTAGAATTGTCCATGGTAAAGGTACTGGAAAATTACGAAATGGTATCCACCAATTTTTAAAAACACATCCTCATGTTAAATCTTTCCGTTTAGGAACTTTTGGTGAAGGTGAGATGGGTGTTACTGTTACCCAATTAAAATAATTTTATAGCCTATTTTTGTATTTCATACTTAAAAATAGGCTTTTATGTAGCTTTTCTTTGTTCTAATGCATATATTCTGTGTCCATGCATTTCTAATATTTTTTCATTTTTTTCAAATCTTTTATCATGTTCTTCTAATTTTTCTCCATGACCTATTAAAACATCTAATATTAAATCTAGTTTTTGTCCATGTTCATATTCAATTCTTGTTACTGTGTTTCCAATTCGTATTAATTCTTCTTGCATAGCATCTTGTTTTTCTTCCATTTTGTCTTGTCTTGCTTCCATTTTATCTTGCCTTTTTTCCATTCTGTCTTGTCTTTTCTCCATTATATCTTGTTTTTCTAACATTATATTTTGTTTTTCAATTATTTCTGTTAACTTTTCTATTATCATATTAGTTTCTTCTTTCATTTTTTATCGCCTCCCTTCTTTCAATAATAAAGAAATTATCTACCGTTAATAGATGAATTATATATGCCTAAAAAAGGTTTGTCAAGAAAAAGCCATCGACTTTTTTCGACATAACCTAAAACTTACACATATTTCTCTATGACTACTATGGTTCTTCCGCTTCTAGTAGTTCCTGCCAATTCCTTAATAACAAATCTACCTTTTCCCCTAATCGTAATCACATCATTTAATTTTAATAATTTAGAAGCCTTTGTTTCATTTTTTCCATTTACAAAAACTCGTTCTTGGTCTATGATTTGGACCGCTTTACTTCTAGAAGTTTTAGCTAAATCTGAAACAAAATTATCTAATCGCAAAGAAGGAACAATAATTTTTATATTTTCTACTTTTACTTCTCTTTTTTGCAAATTTTGTATCTCTTCTACTATTACTTCACTATTTTCAAATCTAGTTAAAGATGGTAATTGTTGTTTTAAAATGTCAGCAAAATCTTCTACTGTAATAATATCTGCTCCCTCTTCATAGACAATGATGTCTCCTACTTTTTCTCTTTTTAAACCTAATTTAACAATTCCACCTAGGTAATTTCTATGAGAATACTTCCCTTTTTCTTCTTCTGATAATCTTACTCTTACTATTTTTACTATTTTGTTGTAATTCTTTTCTAACATTTTTTCATCATATTTTTCTGGATAAACAATTAGAACTTTTCTTTCTGATTCCTCATAGCCACCATATAATTTATAGTTTTGAATTTTTATTTTTCTTAAAAAGTTCTCTACTAAAGATACTTGATACATATCTAAAAAGTCAGTACATTCTATTTTATCCTTTACCTTTGAAAATTCTATTTTATCCAACACTTGTGATAAACATATTTTATCTTCTTGTTTCTTATAATCTTTTAATAACTGTTGTTTGTCCATTTTCATCCTTTCCTTCCCAAATCGTACAAATCCAGCCTTTTTCTTTTTATTTTGTCACTTTTTTACAATCGCTATTCAAGAAAATGTTTTCAAAATCTCCTTTCATAGTTTCGATATCTAAACCATAAATTTTTTCTAATTCTTCTACTGCTCCATGTTCAATATATTTATCTGGATAGGCATAATTCTTTACTTTTATTTCTTGTAACTCTTCTTCTAAAATCATTTCTTGTACTGCTGTTGCTAAACCATTGATAATGGTTCCATCCTCTATGGTTATTACCTGTTTCGTTTTTTGAATTGACTGTTTTATGGTTTCCTTATCAATTGGTTTTAAAAACCTAACATTAATTACTTCTACAGTCATATCTGGCTGTTCTTTTTCTATTTTTTCTGCTAGGTTCATCGCTCTTGCTACCATTTTTCCAATTGCAAAAATACTTAAGTCTTTTCCTTCTTTTAATATTTCGGCTTTTCCTAATTCTAGTTTTTCTTGTTTTTCTAGTTTTTTCTCATCTTCTCCACCTCTTGGATAGCGTATTATTACTGGCTTGTTTAAGCTAACAGCAAATTCTAACATAGCTTCTAATTCTTTAAAATCTTTTGGTGCCATGATGGTTAAATTAGGAACTAATCGAAAAAATGACATATCTAAAGTTCCTTGATGTGTTTCTCCATCTGCCCCTACAACACCAGCTCTATCTACACACATAATAACAGGTAAGTTTTGAATTGCTACATCATGAATCACTTGGTCGTACGCTCTTTGATAAAAAGAAGAATAAATTGGCACAACTGGAATCACACCTTCTTTTGCCATTCCTGCTGCTACTCCAATAGCATGTTGTTCTGCAATTCCTATATCGAAAAATCTTTTTGGAAATTGTTTAGCAAACTTCGTTAATCCTGTTCCATCCTTCATAGAAGCTGTAATGGCAACTATTTTGTCATTCTTTTTAGCTAGTTCTACCAGTTTTTCCCCCAATACTTTTGAATAATCTTTTTTCTTCTCTTTTTTACTTTCTCCTGTTTCAATCGTAAAAGGCGAAGTTGCATGGAACTTATCTGGATTTTGTTCTGCGATTGGATATCCTTTCCCTTTTTTAGTTAAAACATGAATTAAAACCGGACCTTCTAGTTGCTTACTAATTTTAAGCATTCTCTCTAATTCTTCCATGTCATGCCCATTTACTGGTCCTAGATAGCGAAAACCAATATCTTCAAAAAACATTTTTGGAATAATTAATTGTTTAATACTTCTTTTCATTCTTCTTACTATTTTTACAATTGGTTTTCCAATCCCTGGTATTTTTAAAATAACTTTTTTTGCTACATCACTTGATTTGTTATAGGTTCTTTTGGTTCTTAATTTGCTAAGTAACATACTAATGCCACCAATATTTTTGGAGATACTCATTTCGTTGTCATTTAAAATAACGGTCATCCTAGTTTGACTCCAGCCAGTATCATTTAAAGCTTCTAGTGCCATTCCTCCTGTTAATGCCCCATCTCCTATAATAGCTAAAACAGAATTATCTTCTCCTTTTATATCTCTTGCTCTCGCCATACCAAGTGCAGCAGAAATAGAAGTGCTACTATGTCCTGTATTGAAACAGTCTGTATCGGATTCTTTACTTTTTGGAAATCCTGCGATTCCATTTAGCTTTCTTAATGTTTTTAATTCTTCTCTTCTTCCTGTTATGATTTTGTGTACATAAGTTTGATGTCCTACATCCCATACAATTTTATCTTTCGGTAAGTCAAATATGCTATGTAGTGCAATCGTTAATTCCACTACTCCTAAATTAGAAGCTAAATGTCCTCCATTTTCTGATACGATTTCTATGATGTATTTTCTTATTTCTTCTGCTAATTGTTTTTTTTCTTCGGTGTTTAATCTTTTTACATCCTCTGGCGAGTTGATTTTTTCTAACATTTTTATCACCTTTTATTTTTAATAGCATTATTATATCATGTTTTTTGGCTTTTGCAAATCTTCTCTTGCTATTCTATTTTTTCATTTTATATTTTTGCACTTTATGTGAATTTATGTTATAATAGTGTCAGCAGGAAAAAATTCTTGAAATTAAGGAGGATACATTATGAACAAGGAAACAAGATGGGAGCCACTCCTTAAGGATGGTGTTAAGGGAGAAGTTTTTGTTATGAACTTATCCCAAAATGATACTTATACTTTTGGTCGGATTAAGATGATGCCGCACTCTAGCATTCCATTACATCCACATAAATTTGATTGTGAATGGTACTTGGATGAAGAAACTGGCGAAACCTATTTCTGTCCAAAAGGCGAAAGTCATGACTTTGTCAATGACAGCAATAAAATTAAGTATCTGTTATCCGTAAAGAAAGCCATGTGACCATGGCTTTCTTTTATTAAATGTTATTAACCTTTACTTTTCTTCTCTTATTTCTTCAAACTTTTACACTATTTCTTTACTACAATTTTCTCCTCTTGTACCCCAACTTTTGTAAGCTTACTTTTCTTCAAATTGCCATCTAAAATTTCCTCTGCTAACTTATCCTCTAACACGCTTTGAATAGTTCTTCTTAAAGGTCTTGCTCCAAAATTTTTATCTATTCCTTTACTAGCAATCAATTTCTTTACTTCTGGTTCTAATTCTATTTTTATTTTTTGTACTTCTAATCTCTTAATCACTTCATTTAGCATAATATCAATAATTTGACCAATTTCTTCATCCGTTAATTTATGGAACACAATAATTTCATCAATACGATTAATAAATTCTGGTCTTAACTCTCTTTTTAAAGTTTCCATGACTTCTTTTTTGGTCTCTTCATATTCTTTTTTGCTATCATCTTCTCCTTTTGTTGCTTGGCTAAATCCTAATGATTTCTTATCTGTAATAAGTCTTGCTCCAATATTAGATGTCATAATAATAACAGTATTTTTGAAATTTACGGTCCTTCCTTGGCTATCAGTCAAACGCCCATCTTCTAATATTTGCAACAACATATTCATGACATCTGGATGAGCCTTTTCAATTTCATCAAATAGAATAACGGAATATGGTTTTCTTCTTATTTTTTCTGTTAATTGACCACCTTCATCAAAGCCTACATATCCTGGAGGCGAACCAATTAATTTAGAGACTGAATGTGGTTCCATAAATTCAGACATATCGACTCTAATCATAGCATTTTCATCGCCAAATAGACTTTCTGCCAATGCTTTTGACAATTCTGTTTTTCCAACACCTGTTGGTCCTAGGAAAAGAAACGAACCAATTGGTCTTTTGGGATCTTTTAAGCCAACTCTTCCTCTACGAATTGCTTTGGCTACTGCCTCTACTGCCTCATTTTGTCCAATTACTCTTTCATGAAGATTTTTTTCTAGATTCTTTAATCTAATATTTTCATCTTCTGTTATTTTACTAGCTGGTATTCCTGTCCAATTACTAATTACTTCTGCTATATTTTCTTCTGCTATATTCGTTACTTGTTTTGTATTTTTATTTTTCCATTTCTTTTGTTCCTTTTCATATTTTTCTTTTAATTCTTTTTCTTTATCTCTTAAAGTTGCTGCCTTTTCAAACTTTTGCGTTCTAACTGCTTCTTCTTTATCTTTTTTGGCTTCTTCTATTTGCTCTTCTAGTTCTTTTAAATTGTCTGGCTCTGTAAATGTTTTCAATTTTACTCTCGAAGCCGCTTCATCAATTAAGTCAATGGCCTTGTCTGGTAAAAATCTATCATTAATATATCGAACTGACATACTTACTGCTGATTCAATTGCTTCATCTGTTATTTTCACGCCATGATGTGCTTCATATTTATCTCGAATTCCTTTTAGGATTTTTATGGTATCTTTTTCACTTGGCTCATTAACATTAACTGGACTAAATCTTCTTTCTAATGCTGAATCCTTTTCAATATATTTTCGATATTCATTTAAAGTAGTAGCACCTACTAATTGGATTTCTCCTCTTGCTAATAGTGGTTTTAAGATATTAGCTGCATCAATAGCACCTTCTGCTGCTCCTGCCCCAACAATTGTATGCATTTCATCAATAAATAGAATCACATCTCCTACTTTTTTAACTTCAGACAATGCTTTTTTAATTCTTTCCTCAAAATCTCCTCTGTATTTTGCCCCTGCTACCATGCCAGAAATATCCATACTTACTACTCTTTTGTCTTTTAATATTTCAGGAACATCCCCTGCTACTATTTTTTGTGCTAATCCTTCTACTACTGCTGTTTTTCCTACTCCTGGTTCTCCAATTAAACAAGGATTATTTTTCGTTCTTCTAGACAAAATTTGAATGACTCTTTCTATTTCCTCTTTTCTTCCAATAATAGGATCTAATTTACCCTCTGTTGCTTTTTTTGTCAAATCCTCTCCAAATTGATTCAAAGTAGTAGTTTGATTATAACTTCCTGTCTTTCTTTCTGTGGTTTCTTTTTTGTCTTCACCTTGTAAGTCTTCTCCTTCATTAATTACTTTTACAATTTCATTATATAATCTTGGAATATTTACATTTAATTCTAATAAAATTCTAGCTGCTATACAGTCTCCTTCTCTTAAAATTCCTATTAACAAATGTTCTGTTCCTATATAATTATATCCCAATTTTCTTGCCTCAATAAAGGCATTTTCCAATACACGTTTGGTTCGTGGGGTAAATCCTAATGTCTCACTAATTGGCTCCTCTTGTCCAATTAATTCTATCATCTTGTCAATTACTTCATCTGGTGTTACTTCTTGATTGGCTAATACTTTGGAAGCCACCCCACTTCCTTCTTTGGATAAACCATATAAGATATGTTCTGTTCCTATATAATTATGTCCTAATTCTATGGCTACTTCGTTTGCCAATTCGACTGCCTTTTTGGCTCTATTGGTAAATTTATATGTCATTAAAAATCACTCTCCTTACTTTAACATGAGGCTTTTTTATTTTTCCTCCAAAATCTGCTTTACCACCTCTGCCCTTTTAATATCTCTTTCTAAAGCCTCATACTGTTCTCCTAAAAACTTCTGTAAATTAGCAGGTTTGGTATAAAGATATAACTTTTGTATTTTTAAATCTGTTAATTCTTTTAGAATTCCTAAATCTGTTCCTAACTTAATGTTAGAAAGCAAACTTCTTGTTTCCTCTGAAGAAATCTTTTTACAATTACTTAAAATCCCATAACTTCTATAAATTAAATCTTCTAATGCAATATCATCTTTTGCTAAAATTTTTCTTGCTTGTCTTTCTTGTTTGATAATTTTATCCACAATTACTTTTAAATTTTGTACAATTTCTTTTTCTGTCATTCCTAACGTTTGTTTATTCGAAATTTGATACATATCCCCTGTACTTTCTGTATTTTCTCCATAAACACCTCGAATGTTAATCCCAAAGCTATTAATCGCTTCTAATACTTTTTTCGTATTTTTCGTTTTAGCAAGGGCTGGCAAATGTACCATAACGGAAGCCCTTAATCCAGTTCCTACATTATTAGGACAAGCCGTTAAATAACCATATTTTTTATGAATCGCATACCCTAATACTTCTTCTATTTTTTGATCTATTTCAATGGCTAAATTTAATGTATTTTCTAAATCGAATCCGCCATTAAAAACTTGTATTTCTAAATGGTCTTCATTTCCTATCATAATACAGAGATTTTCCTCATCATTTATCAAAATACTGCCTATCTCATTTTTGTTCAAAGCAAAATCTGGACTAATTAAATTCTTTTCTACTAAACTCATTTTAGTAATATCATCCATATCTTTTAGTTTTAGAAATTTCAAACCATATCCAATTGCATATAAACTTTCTTTTATTTTATTTTCTAATTTTTCTATATCTTCTTTTTGATTTAAATTAAATTTAAAATCATGTAAATTTCTTGAAAATCGTATTCTTGTACTTTTAGCTACATCTGAACTTTCACTACTTTGCAAATACCAATTCATTCCTTTATGCCTCCTTTTCTATCTTTTTTATTTCATCTCTTATTTTGGCAGCATCTTCATATCTTTCTTCTTTGATAGCTTGTTTTAATTCTTTTTGGCATTTTTCTAATTTTACTTCTTTTTCAGTTCTTTCCTTTTGATTGTTATTTTCTTTGCTTGGATTGGTTTGATTTTTCATCTTCTCTTCTATTTTATTGTCAATTATTTTTCCTACTCTGCCTACATGATGATTGGCTCCTTGCATTCTTCTAATAATTGGGTCTAATCTTTCTTGGAATATGTCATAACAATTTCCGCATCCTAATTTTCCTGTGTTTGCTATATCTTCAAAAGTATAGCCACAATTATCACACTTTAGTGCCTTTATTTCATTAAATAGTGGCATGGACATAAGTTCTGGCATCGCAAAATCTTCCATAACCTCTCCAAAAAAGCTTGAAAAATCAATTGGCATACTAAAATCCATACTAGTTATACCTAGCTTTTTACTACATTCCTCACATAAATTTAATTCTTTTTTTCTTCCATTTATATTTTCTGAATATTTTACATTGGCATCTCTTTTACCACAATTATCACATAACATTTTAATTTCCTCCTTATCATAATTACAATTTTTCCTTGTTCGAACGGCTTATTATTGTTCACAATCTCTCTTCGTTCGATTGCGTAAGTTATCCGTAATTCAGACTACCGCATAAGACATCTGTAACTCGCTATGCTTCGTACAGCTGACTTAACTTTGTTCGAACGGCTAACTTAGATTAATTAGCATATTTTTAAAAATTCTTGCTCTTACTTTATCTTTTTCTTCTTTGCCTAATTGTAAGACATTATCACTTGTTGCTACTTTTAATAATTTTGCTTCTTTTGGTTTTATGATATCATAACTTAAAAAGTCACTAATCAATATGTCTACTTCGTTTGATGTTATTTCGCTTCCTATATTATTAATGATATGCATAATGTAATCTGATTTTGTGTTATTTACTTTTTTTATTGTGATATGTCCTCCTCCTCCTCTTCTACTTTCCACATAGTAGCCTTGCGAGGGTTTGAATCTAGTCGCTATTACATAGTTGATTTGGGATGGCACACATTTAAATTGTTCTGCTAATTCGTTTCTTTGTATTTCAATGCTATCTTCTTCATCAAATAACTCTTTAATAAATTCTTCAATGATATCTGACATTCTCACTTCTTTCATCTCCTATCTTTTTCAATCGTTCCTTGATTTATTCTTTTGCTTTTATTTCAGCATCCATTTTGTCTTTGACTTTCTTTGACCTACAATATAATTATACGCTTTCTTTTCATTTTTTCAACGCCATTTTTTGACCTTCTTTGACCTTTTTCTTCTTTTTCATTTTATTTTTTTCTCATTATCTTATTTTTTCTCTTTTTTTTGCTGTTTTTTGTTATTTTTTATCTCTTTTCTTATTGGTTATCTCTTCTAATTTTTCTACCTTTTCTTTTTGCTCTGGTAAGGATACCCAAGCAAAGTAAGAAGATACGAATTCTCCATATTTTGTGGCATCTTCCCCCACTTCTGCTACTCCATATTCTATTTGTTTTTCTTTTTCCTTTTTTTGGCTTTTTTTCTCCATAAAAAATGCACTCTCTCTTTCTCTTTTTATTGTTATGTACATTTTTTTTAATTTTATTCATTTTTCATTCATACTTTTGTTATGGTTTAGCCTTGTTATTTGTTTTCTTGTGAAAAACATAGTAGTAGGCTGAACCATAACATACTTTTTTCCTTTTTCCTTAAATTTAACATAAATCTATTTCTTTTTTCATAAATATATGCTATAATAGTATTAGTTGGTAGCAAAGGAGGAATTTTACTTATGTGGCAAATATGGTTAATTATTGCTGGAATCTGTTTTATAATTGAAATTATGACAGTAGGATTTTTAATTTTTTGGTTTGCTATTGGAGCCCTACTTACTATGGTTGTCAGCTTATTTACAGATAATATAATTGTTCAAACATCTGTATTTGTTATCTCATCAACCATTTTAATTTTTGCAACCAAACCATTTGTCCAAAAATTTGTTAATCAAAAGAGTGATATCAAAACTAATGTATACTCTAAAATTGGCAAAACTGGAATTGTGACAAAAGATATTGATTCTATTTGTTCTCTTGGTCAAGTAAAAGTAGATGGTGAAGTTTGGTCTGCAATTGGACTAAATGATAGCACTATTTCCCAAGGTACAGAGGTAGAAATAAAAGAAATTAAAGGTGTCAAAGTAGTTGTTGCACCAATTCAAAAATAGTTTTTAAATTTTTAATATAAGTTAGCTGTAAAAAACATATCACAGATAACTAATACAAATTTACTTTATAATAGTATTTATATTTGTATCAATTAAAGGAGGTAGATGTTATGGCATTTTTATTAGTTTTACTTGTTATTATTTTAATAATAGCAGCTATGTCTATTAAAATTGTTAAACAAGCCGAGGTATACATCATTGAAAGATTAGGTAAATTTTATAAAGTTGCTGATGCTGGTCTTACTATCATTATTCCATTTTTTGATCATGTAAGAAGTGTGGTTAGCTTAAAGCAACAAACCATGGATGTTCCACCTCAAGGCGTTATTACAAAAGATAATGTTACGATTACAATCGATACGGTTGTATTCTACCAAATAACAGATCCTGCGAAAGCAGTTTATGAAATCCAAAGTTTAAAGAAAGGTATTGAATATTTAGCCATTACTACAATTCGTGATATCATTGGTAAAATGGACTTGGATGAGACTTTCAGTTCAAGAGATGGTATTAACAATCAATTACGAATTGTTCTAGATGAAGCAACTGATAGATGGGGATGTAAAATTGATCGAGTTGAAATTAAAGATATTAATCCTCCAGCTGATATTAGAGATGCTATGGAAAAAGAAATGAATGCAGAAAGAAATAAAAGAGCTATCATTTTAGAGTCAGAAGCTCAAAGACAATCTGCTATTACGATTGCAGAAGGTAAGAAACAAGCTGCAATTTTAGAAGCAGAAGCTGATAAAGAAGCTAGAATTAGAAGAGCTGCCGGTGAAGCACAAGCTATTAGAGAAGTTGCAGATGCTAAAGCAAAAGAAATCCAAATGATTTACGATGCTATGAAAAAGGCAGATCCAAATGATAAATTAGTACAATTAAAATCTTTAGAAGCATTAGAAGAAGTTGCTAAAGGTGAAGCTAATAAGGTCTTTATTCCTTTTGAAGCCACAAGTGCTTTAAGTTCTTTAGGAGCTATAAAAGAAGTTTTAACAGATAAAAAAACTACTAAAAAATTAGATAAAGAATAATATATATCTATGATAAAAGGATTTGGAATTATCTCCAAATCCTTTTAATCATTTTCAATTATCTCTACTAATATTCCATCTGGGTCACTAATAAAAAAATATGGTTTTCCTAATCTCCCTACTTTTATATCGATATTCTTACAAATATTATTTTGTATAACAAATGCTTTCGCCTTTTCAATGTTTTCTACTCCCAAAGCAAAATGTTTTGTTCCGATTACTGGTAAATCTGTTGCTATACTCTTTGCTGTTTCTGGTATTTCTCTATTTTCTCGATAGCAAAATATTTCTAATACTGTGTCATTCAACTTTAACATATTTATTTTTATACTTTCATCTTCTGCTTCCCATTCCTTAAATGGCTTAAATCCAAATTTCTTATAAAAATTAATACTTTCTTCCATATTCGTTACACTTATTGCAATATGATTTACATTGAACACCTTTTTTCCCTCCTATTTATCTTCTCTTTCATTTTTCATATAATACCACAGTTTTAGAAATATTACAATAAATAAACATAAAAGATGTAAACTGATTGTCTCTCTTTACTAAAAAATTATTTTGTGATATATTTTTATCGTTGCTATAAATATGCTTTAATCATACAAATAATAGTTACAATAGTTGGAGGAATTGATGAACAATTACAGAGTTTTATTTAGTTTAAGAATATTAAAAAACATACTAACAAGTTTTGTAGATAGCTTTTTAGTATTGTATTTTTTAGATGTTTCAGACAGTAACATTTTACCATTAGGGATTTATAAATTAGTTGCTGTAATTACTGTATATATTGTAGTATTTCTTACAAGAAATATAGCGAAATCAAAGTATAGAGTTAATCTAATGAGAATTGGTATTCTATTACATTTCATATATTTTTTAACGATTATCCTATTAAAAGATGCCATTATTAATCATATCTATTTAGTTGGTTTACTTTATGGATTAGAAGAAGGCTTTTACTTTTCTGTTTACAATACGATTGAATCAGATGGGATTGCCAATGAAGAAAGGACTAAATATAGAGGCTCTTTTACTGCGGTTCAGTCAATTTTAACAATTATTTTTCCATTATTATTTGGAAGTTTAATCTATTCTACGGGATTTATTAAAAGTTTGCTTATTGTTTTAATAATTATTGTATTAAGAATTATATTATCTTTTGTTTTTAAGGATAACAATATTCCACAAAGTAATCGAACTAATCTTAAAGAATATTTTAAATTAACAAAGAATGATAAAAGAATTAAACAATTATATAAAGTTATATTTTTTGATGGTATTACCTATTCAGAAGGTGCTTTTTCCTACATCGTTACTATTTATATTATAAAAGTTTTTTCTAATAGCTTTACTTTAGGAGTTTTTACTTCTATATTTAGTATCATTACTTGTATCATTGGATTTTTGTTTGCAAAATGTATAAAAAAAGAACATTATACCTCTATTATCAAAATTACTATGTCATTAACCATCCTATCTTTAAGCATCATGATTTTTAATTGTAATGCTATAACCATTATTTTGTTTAATTTATTCCAGACAATATCTAAAAATATAGTACAGTTAATAAATGAAACCAGTCAATCTAATTTGTGCAATATTGAAAAAATACGAAAAGAATTCAAAGGAGAATTTTGGATATTTAATGAAACTTCCTATGTTATTGCTAGGGTTATCAGTAATAGTATATTTATTTTAATGGCTTATACCAATTCCAATATAATTATACTTGTATTTGTAGTATTCTTGATTTTACTAGCAAACAGTTCTATAAAATTACAGAAAGTGATAGAAGAAGAGAACTAATAAAATTGATATATTTCATTCTATCAGTCAAATATAAAAAGATGGACATTACCGTATTTAGGTATCTGTCCATCTCTTCTATTTTATCATAATTATTTCATAGCCTCTTCAACTGCAACAGCTACTGCTACTGATGCTCCAACCATTGGGTTATTTCCCATTCCAATTAATCCCATCATTTCTACGTGTGCTGGTACAGATGATGAACCTGCAAATTGTGCATCTGAATGCATTCTTCCCATAGTATCTGTCATTCCATAAGAAGCTGGTCCTGCAGCCATATTATCAGGATGAAGTGTTCTTCCTGTTCCTCCACCTGATGCAACTGAAAAGTATTTTCTGTTTTCTGCTAATCTTTCTTTTTTGTATGTACCTGCAACTGGATGTTGGAATCTTGTTGGGTTCGTTGAGTTTCCTGTGATAGATACATCCACATCTTCCATCCACATGATAGCAACTCCTTCTCTAACATCATTTGCACCATAACATCTAACTTTACTTCTTTCTCCATCTGAATAAGCGATTTCTTCTACTACTTTTACTTTTCCAGTAAAGAAATCAAAGTCTGTTTTTACATAAGTAAATCCATTGATTCTTGAAATAACTTGTGCTGCATCTTTTCCAAGTCCATTTAAGATAACTCTTAATGGTTCTTTTCTAACTTTGTTTGCTGATTTTGCAATTCCAATCGCTCCTTCTGCTGCTGCAAAAGATTCATGTCCTGCTAAAAATGCAAAACATTTGGTATCTTCTGATAATAGCATAGAAGCTAAATTTCCATGTCCTAATCCAACTTTTCTATCATCGGCAACAGATCCTGGAATACAAAATGCTTGTAATCCTTCCCCTATTGCTTTTGCTGCATCTGCTGCGCGGGTAACACCTTTTTTTACGGCAATTGCAGCTCCCAAAGTATATGCCCATGCGGCATTTTCAAAACAAATTGGTTGTACTCCTTTTACAATTTCATAAGGATTAAATCCTTTCTCTTTACATATTTCTAAAGCATCTTCGAAATCTTTGATTCCGTATTTCTCCATTACTGGTTTGATTTGGTCGATTCTTCTTTCATAACTTTCAAATGTTACTGCCATTTTTATTCCTCCTTATTATTTAGATTCATTTTTCAATATCTTATTATCAAATTTCTTTATAAAATTTGCTAGTTCTTCTATATATTTTTATATAACTTACTTCTCCAAACTCTATTTAAAAACGAAGCAAAAGTGGTATATTACTAAGAAAACAAATAAAAATTTTTGTGATAGTACGTTTGTACATCGAAAAAATTTTTATGAAGTTTGACAACGTAAGATGCCGCTTTTCATTCGTTTTTATTGTTTTCTTGGGTCAATCTTTTTAACAGCCTCATCAAATCTTCCATAAGTTCCTGAAGCTTTTTCAATTGCTTCTGCTGGTTCAATTCCAGCTTTGATGTTATCCATCATTTTTCCTAAATGAACATATTTATAACCAATAATTTGGTCATCTTTATCTAATCCTATTTCTACTATGTATCCTTCTGCTAGATTCAAGTATCTAGGTCCTTTTAAGCTACTTGAATAAATCGTTCCCACTTGGCTTGTATGTCCTTTTCCTAAATCTTCTAGTCCTGCTCCTACTGGAAGTCCTCCTTCAGAGAAAGCTGTTTGTGTTCTACCATATACAATTTGTAAAAATAATTCTCTCATAGCAGTATTGATAGCATCACATACTAAATCTGTATTTAATGCTTCTAATAATGTTTTTCCAGTTAATATTTCTCCTGCCATAGCAGCTGAATGTGTCATTCCAGAACATCCTATTGTTTCGATTAATGCTTCTTGAATGATTCCTTCTTTTACATTTAAAGTTAATTTACATGCTCCTTGTTGTGGTGCACACCATCCAATACCATGTGTCAATCCTGAAATATCCTTAATTTCTTTTGCTTTTACCCATTTTCCTTCTTCTGGAATTGGTGCAGGTCCATGGTTTACTCCCTTTGCTACACAGCTCATTTCTTCTAATTCTTTTGAATAAATCATTTTAATTGCTCCTTTCATTTCTCCATTTTATTTTATCAATTATATACACAATTCCATTAATTATCTCTAATGTTATAAATTAAAATTTAAAATTAAGTTTCGACCATCTGTCTTTAACTAAAATCAAGTTTGGTTACCGTAGTAATATATTCTTTTTTGACTCTTGTTTATTGCGTTTGGAGAAATTATTTTTTAATTTTAATTTTATAACATTTTAAGCTAATCACTTCAATGTATACAAAGTTAATAACATTATTATTTACTCATCTTTTCAATTTCTTCTTTTGATAATAAGAGTTGATTCTTATGTTTTTTCTGACTTGTTTCCACTACTTCTTCCACCTCTTTTATCGAGGCATTTTCATTATTATAAGCAACAACATTTTCAATATCATGAATATAAATACCTGTATCATAATGCTCTCTTCTTTCTAAAGTTTTAGCACCTAACAAATATCGATTGATAATTTCCTTGTCTTCTTTGCTTACTTGTTCTTCTCCAATACCTAAATTTTCATATCGCCATATCACATGCCTTTCATAACTTGAAAAATCGCTCTCATTTAAATCTGTATAATCATATATTACTTTAAATTTTAAACTTTGTATGGATATGGTTATATTGGTCCATATTTGACCTCTTTCTGATTTTCTAAATTCTTCTCTTAATTCCTTTATTTTAGTATATAATAATCTTACTAAATTTAGGTATTGGTCTTCCTCTAAATTAAACTTTGCTGGTATTTCGTATACATTAATAGCTTTCTTTCTTAAGATACCTTTTGGAATATAATAGAAAAATAATTCTCCCATCTTCCCCTCTTTATCTGGTTCATCTAAAACAGAACTATATAGATACAATTTATCCCATTTTTCTGGTATCATATAGAATAACTTTTTCTGTATATCTTCATATATCTCTTTTATTTTCTTTGTATGGTTTAACATATCCCTTTTATTCCTTATCTAATAAACTCTCTCCAGTCATTTCTTTTGGCTTTTCAAGTTTCATTAAATCAAGCATAGTTGGTGCTAAATCCGCTAATTTCCCCCCTGCTTTTAACTTTAAAGTTTCATCAGCAGTTATTAGGATTAATGGTACTGGATTTGTGGTATGAGCCGTATGAGGTTCTCCTGTGGCATAATCTATCATTTGCTCTGCATTTCCATGATCAGCCGTAATTATTAAGTTTCCTTGCTTCTCTTCTACCAATTCAACTACTTTTCCTACACATTCATCAACTGCTTCTACTGCTTTTTTAGCTGCCTCTAAACTTCCTGTATGTCCTACCATATCGGTATTTGCATAGTTTAGTATGATACAATCATATTTATCATTTCTAATCGCTTCTAATACTTTTTCCGTTACTTCATAAGCACTCATTTCAGGCTTTTGGTCATAAGTTTCTACTTTTGGCGATGGTACTAATATTCTGTCTTCCCCTTCATATTGTTTTTCTTCTCCTCCATTAAAGAAAAATGTTACATGAGCATATTTTTCTGTTTCTGCTATACGTAGTTGTGTATACCCATTTTTACTTACATATTCTCCAAAGGTGTTATACAATGGTTCTTTTTTGAAAGCTACTTGTACGTTTGGCATTGATTCATCATAGTTTGTAAAACATACATAATATAAATCTAAATCTTTTTTCGTTTCAAATCCATCAAAGTTTGAATCTACTAAAGCTCTTGTAATTTCTCTTGCTCTATCTGGTCTAAAATTAAAGAAAATTACGGAATCATGCTTTCCAATAGTCGCAATTGGTTCTTCTCCATTACAAATTAAAGTTGGTTCTACAAATTCATCAAAGACTTCTTTTTGATAAGAATCTTCAATTGCTTTTACTGCATTTCCTGCTTTATTTCCTTCTCCTTTTACTAAAGCATCATAACATTTCTGAACTCTTTCCCATCTTTTATCTCTATCCATGGCATAAAATCTTCCTGATATACTAGCTATTTTTCCAATTTCTTTTTCTGCCATTTTTTCTTGTAATTTCATAATATATCCTTCTGCTGATGCAGGTGGTGTATCTCTTCCATCTAAAAAGCAGTGTACATATACATTTTCAAAATCTCTTCTTTTTGCCATCTCTAATAAGCCATATAAATGACGATTATGACTATGTACTCCTCCATCTGATACTAATCCTAAAATGTGTAATTTAGAATTGTATTTTTTACAATTTTCAATGGCTGCTATAAATTCTGGATTGGTAAAAAAATCACCATCTTCAATTGATTTTGTTATTCTAGTTAATTCTTGATATACAATTCTTCCTGCTCCAATATTCGTGTGTCCTACTTCTGAATTTCCCATTTGTCCTTCTGGTAATCCTACGGCTAAACCACTTGTATGAATTTCTGTATTAACATATTTTTTCATTAGTTTGTCTATATTAGGTGTTTGGGCTAACTTGATTGCGTTTCCATCATCATTTGGATTATCTCCAAATCCATCTAATATCATTAGCATTGTTAATTTATCTTTCATATTTACCACCTTTTCTTTTAATTCCACTTAAAGCATATAACGATTCTATTCAAAATTCACTATTTTGCTGAATTCATCTGCCTTTAGACTGGCTCCTCCTACTAGTCCTCCATCTATATCAGACATTTCAAATAATTCTTTCGCATTTGTGCTTTTTACACTTCCACCGTATTGTATTATAACTCTATTAGCTACCGTTTGTCCATAGATTTCCGCAATTTTATTTCTGATTGCTTTAATACTATTATTAGCATCTTCTTTTGTTGCTGTTTTCCCTGTTCCTATTGCCCAAATTGGTTCATAAGCTATGATTGTATTTTCTACTTGTTTTTCGGTTAATCCTTCTAATGCTAATTTAGTTTGTTTTGTAATCACTTCTTCGGTTTCTCCAGCTTCTCTTTGGTCTAAAGTTTCTCCTACACATACAATTGGCTTTAACCCATATTCAAAGGCTGATTTGATTTTCTTATTTACCGTTTCATCTGTCTCGTTAAAGTATTGTCTTCTTTCTGAATGCCCTATAATAACATATTGGGCATTGATGGCTTTTAACATTTTTCCTGATACTTCTCCTGTATATGCTCCACTTTCTTCAAAATGCATATTTTGTGCTCCAATTTTTATGTTCGTATTTTGTGCTGTTAATAGAGCATAAAATAAGTCTGTATATGGCACACATAAAACTACTTCGTTTTGGGTGTCTTTTACCATTGGTGCTAGTTCTTCTATAAATTGAATGGCTTCATTGGGAAGCATATTCATTTTCCAATTTCCTGCAATTACTTTTTTTCTCATAATATCTCTCCTTCTTTATTTATATTTTTAATAAATTAATAACTTGTTACATTTCCATCTTCATCTAGAACATCTAACAATTCCATTACTTTCCCATTTTCCTTTTACTAATTCTTGATAGCCTTCTCTTACTTGCCTAAAAACAATTTCCAGTCTTTTATCATATACGATACCTGTTTTCCCTTGTCGTATCATTTCAAATAAATCTTCCATTGGTATCCATTTTACATTTTTTATTTCTTCTGATTGTTTCGTAATTGTTTTTAGTTTTGTTAATAACATATAAAATTGAACATAATATCCTTTTTCATTACAAATTAAATGCAGTTCATCTAGTTTCTTTAAGTTATGAATGGCTTCATTTCTTGCTTTTTCTTGTTCTTCTTGACTTCCCTTATGAATTTCTTCTACATATTCTCGAATCATGGCTTGTGTTGGGGTCTCATTACCATCGATATGACCAGAAACAATATCTAATATTCCTGGCATAATTTTTTTATCAGCTGCTCTTTCTTCTACTAAAATCTCCCCTTTTTTATTTAATACAAAGCAAGAAACCGTAGCTAAAGAATAATCTGTATATAATTCTCCCTCTGGTACAATACTTCCTTTATAAATTTTTCTACCATCTTTTCTTTTTTCATAAGTCTTATAAAAACTCCATTTGTTTTTATTTACTTTCATTGCTTCTTTGAATTGGTTCACATTTTTACATCCTTTTTTATTTTTTCTGTGTTTTTTGCTAATACTGTTAAGATTTATCTGTTACAGTATCAGTATACAAATAAATTTAAATTCATTTGTAATCCTTTTTTCATTTGTTTAGAAGGCATTCAATTCCTGGCAAAGCCTTACCCTCTAAAAACTCTAATGATGCTCCTCCTCCTGTTGAAATATGTGTCATTTTATCTTCTAAACCTGCTTTTTTTACTGCCGCAGCAGAATCTCCTCCTCCAATAATCGTTGTACAATCCATTTTAGCCAATGCTTTTGCTATTTCATTGGTTCCGATAGCAAATTGGTCAAATTCAAACAATCCTAGAGGTCCATTCCATACTACTGTCTTTGCCTTTTTTAATTCTTCTATAAATAACTTTATGCTTTCTTCTCCGATATCAAAACCTTCCCATCCCTCTGGAATTTCATTATATTTTACGGTTTTGCTTTCCGTATCTGCTTTATATTCTTTTCCGATTTTGGTATCCATAGGAAGAATCAATTTAACACCTTTTTCTTCTGCTTTTTTCATTAAATTAGTTGCTAATTCTAATTTATCCAATTCACAGATAGAATTTCCTACTTCATATCCTTGTGCTTTAAAGAATGTATATGCCATTCCTCCACCAATTATTAAGGTATCTACTTTTTCTAATAAGCTATCTATTACACCTATTTTATCAGAAACTTTTGCACCTCCTAAAATAGCTACAAAAGGTCTTTCTGGATTTGATATTGCTTTTCCTAGGAATTTTAATTCCTTTTCAATTAAAAATCCTGATACAGCTGGTAAAAATTCTGCTACTCCAGCAGTTGAACTATGGGCTCTATGAGCTGCTCCAAAAGCATCATTTACATAGATTTCTGCCATTTTAGCTAATTCTTTGGCAAACTCTTGGTCATTTTCTGTTTCCTCTTTATGAAATCTTACATTTTCTATTAACATGATTTGACCATTTTTTAAGTTAGAAGCCTTGGATTTAGCATCTTCGCCTATTACATCTTTTGCCATAATTACTTCTTTTCCTAATAGTTTTGCTAGTTCTTCCGCTACTGGTTTTAAGGAATATTCTGACTTAAATTCTCCTTTTGGTCTTCCTAAATGAGAACACAAAATAATAGCACAATCATTTTCTAACAAATATTGTATGGTTGGTAATGCCGCTACGATTCTTGTGTTGTCTGTTATTTTTTGATTTTCATCCATTGGTACATTAAAGTCACAACGAACTAATACCTTCTTTCCTTTTAAATCCATGTCTTTTACTGTTTTCTTATTCATTTTTTCTTCCTCCTTTTTGTTGCTATTTAGAGTCTATCTTATCCTAAATTTATCAATTTTTTATGTGTTTGTCGTAAACCTTGTGTGAAAATATTTTATTTATTTTTTCACACTTAATTATCCTAAATAGTAACATTTCTTTTTATATTATTTCCTTTTTTCTTTAGATGATACCATTTTATACCAAAAAAGAATACTTTTCAAGTATTCTTTTTTATATTGTAGGAAAGTTCTTCTAGTAGGAGGACTTTCCATACAAGATAAATATGGGAATTTCTAAAATTTCTTTGCGATTGCCATCGCTTAGAAATTTTTAAATTCGTTTTTAATTTAAGTTTTTTATCTCTATCTTACTAAACAAAAATAAAATAACACAGCAATTCCTAAAACAATTCGATAATAGCCAAATGGTTTAAAGTCATGTTTTTTTATGTAATTCATCAAGAACTTAATCACTAATACAGAAACTAGGAAAGAAACTATCATACCTACTAACAAAATAATAAGTTCTGCACTTGTAAAGCCAAATCCAAACTTAACTAATTTTAATAAACTGGCTCCTAACATGGTTGGAATTGCCAAATAGAAAGTAAATTCTGCCGCATTTGGTCTTGATAATCCAATTAATAATCCTCCTATAATGGTTGCTCCTGAACGTGATGTTCCTGGAAATATGGCAGCTATCAATTGAAAAATCCCAATAATAATTGCATCTTTATATGTAATTTGAGAATTTCTCTCTTTTGTTTTTTTATTTTCCTTTTTCTGATTCCAATTTTCTACTACGATAAAGGCAATGCCAAATAGAATCAAGGCAAGAGCGATGCAGAATGGATTATAAAATAAAGCCTCAAATATTTCATCAAAAAATAATCCTATTACTGCTGCTGGTATACATGCCACTAAAATTTTTATCCATAAAATCATAATATTTTTATTAAAATACGAACCAATTCCTTTTGGTTGTATCGCTTCTTTCTTATTTCTAGTAATTGGCCATATTTTATTCCAGTATAATAATACAACTGCTAAAATTGCTCCCAATTGTATTACTACTTGAAACATACTCCAAAATTCTGGAGATACTTTTTCTAGTTTTACAAATTGTTCTACTAATATTAAATGTCCTGTACTACTAATGGGTAACCATTCAGTTATTCCTTCTATCACCCCAAATAGAACAGCTTTTAAAATTTCTAGTAACATTTTCTTCTACTCCTTTTTATGTTATCTTTATGATTTAATCCCCCATACTTTAATTTGTTTTATATATTAAAAGTCATCGCATATCAAATTAATTACTTTTTATATACTTCTTTTAAAATATTATGAATCGTATCTTTGATAAATTCTGCGGTTGTAACTGGTGCTACTTTACCTGGTAAAGCCAATGCCCAAACCAATTTTAATTCTCTTTCTTTCACCGTTTTTTTGTCAATTCCTCCTGGATTAGAAGCTAAATCAATTAATAAGCATTCTTGATTAACATACTGTAATCTTTCTGGTGTTAGTATCAAATGTGGTACTGTATTAATAATAATATCATATTGTGATAAGTTACTTCCTAAAGTATTAATATTGGTAGCTTTATGACCATAAGCCTTAATCCAAGCTAAATCTTCATCTTTTCTAGCTGCACATGTAATTTTAGCAGAAAGTCCTGCCATTTTTCTAGCCAACACCTTTCCAATTCTTCCAAATCCTAAAATAAGAACTTGACTTCCATGGATAATTTTGTTGGTATTGCTAATCGCAATTTCTATTGCACCTTCTGCCGTTGAAATTGTATTTAGCACAGCTAATTCTTCTCTTTTCATAATATCGATAATTTCAATATATTCATCATTAGCCAAATCATATATTTCAGGAGTAATACTTCCTGCTATCAATATTTTAGCATTGATACTATACATTAATTCTCGAATGGATATCGTATTTTCACTAAATGGACTGTTAATATCTTCTCCATTACTTGAAAACGGAATTGGCCCTATTACAACTTCGGTGTCTTCAATTGCTCTATTTAATTTTTCACAAAAAATAATATTTTTGGTAGTTTTTAATTCTTCTGCTTTTTCTAATCCATAAGTATATACCGCATTTCCTTCTTCTGCTAGCATTTTTGCTAACTTTATAATTCGCAAGTCGCCACCAATTACTGCAAAATTCATACTCATAAAATCCTCCCTTTTTTATTTAGTATATTTCAATTTGAGAATTTTATGAGTTTCCTTACAAAATACTTTTTATTTACTTTTATATTGCAGAAAGTTCAAAGAAATTTCCTATCTATTAATCTTGTCTTTCTATTTGCCTATCTTCTTCTAATCTTTGCTTCTCTTTTCCCATGATTTCTCTTTTTCTACCAGAAGAATTTTTTCTTAACATTTTAATATCATTATAACCTAAATTTCTTGTTATTTCACTCATTTCTTCTAAATGCTCTTTGGCTTTTATTTCTTTTTTTCGTAATTTATGTTTTTCTTTTTGTTCTGTTTCTTCTGTTTCTTCTAAATTAAAGGGTATCGAAATTTTAGCCATAATTGGTATAAAAATAGGATCTTTTTTAACTTTTTCTACAATTTTCTTGGCATTACTATCAATTGCTGTATTGATATATTTAATAGCCGTATTTTTTTCTCCCTTAATTAAATAGATTTTTGCTAATTCATAATAGCCATCTGCTGATAGTTCTTCTTCTTCAATCGCTTCTAAAAATCTCTTTTCTGCCTCTTCTAAATCTTTATAAATCAATGCTATCTCTGCTAATGAATATTTAGCATTATATAATAATGAGTTAATCTCTGCTGCCTTTTCATAACAAATTTTAGCATTTTGAAAATCATTCAACATCGTATATACAATTCCTAAATTATAATTCAATTCGTAACTAATAGGATTATACCTTAATGCATTTTGATATATATTAGCTGCTTCTTTATATCTTTCTTTTTCGATTAAAATTTCTCCCAATAGTTCAGTTGCTTTCTCCATTTCTGGTTTCTTATTTAGCAAATTAACTAGCATTTCTTCTGCTTCTTCTTTTTTATTTAGGTTCGTTAATAATTTCGCTACTTTATAATAAGAATCATAATCTTTCTTATTTAAATCAATTGCTTGTACATATTCATCAATTGCTTTTCTCATGCCACCTTCTCGTTCATAGATTTCTGCTAACATTCTATGAGCTTTATAAGATTTTGGATTTTTTTCTAATAAATCAATCAATTCTTGCTTTGCTTTCTTCTTATGACCTAAAAATAAATATAATTTTGCTTTTTGAATATGTACCATTTCAAATAATGTAATGTTTTTCTTTTCTAAAATGATAATGCTAATGGGAAGTATAATTGATAATATGTATTTTAACATAACAAATACAATATTTAATTTTACCCTAAATAATACTTCTGCAAAATTAAGTGCAATTCCAACAAATTCTGATACTAATACCACTACATAAGTTGTATCATCATTTCGTATCATGCGAAAGAACATATATACAAATATGGTAAGTGAAATGACAGTAAATAATACTTGTTCTATTATCATTTGGCTTTCTCCTTTTTTCTTAACATATCTATTTTATTCCATTTTTTGTTATTTGTCTAGTTCTTATATAAATCTTCATAAATTTTGTAATCCCTTAATATCTTTCTTACATAGTTATTTGTCTCTTTATAGGGTATCTTTTCAATATCTGTGCCATCTTTTCTAATAATTCCCTTTTCAATCCATCCATCTACTGTTCCTATTCCCGCATTGTATGCAGCTAATGCCACTTCTTTGTTTTGATATCTTTCTATAAGAGTTGATAAATAGCATGTACCTATTTGAATATTTTTATTGACATCACAAAGTTCTTCTTTTATGTTTTCAGTATCTAATTCTATATCATTTTTTCTAGCAACATCTTTAGCGGTTTCCTCCATTAATTGCATTAATCCTATGGCATTTCGGTTAGAAATAGCATCTTTATCAAAATTACTCTCTGCCTTAATTACTGCAAAAATGAGGTTTCCTTCTATGCCATACTTTTCTTGATACAGCACTACGGTTTCTTGATATGTTTTGGGATATAACATCTTTAATAAATTATCTTTAAATAGAAAAACAAACACAATGAAAACCAGTAATAAAATTATTATGATTCGTTTTTTGCTTTTCAATTTATCTCTCCTCCTTTAAATAATTAGGCTCACTTAAGGTTCAATGGGGACAGTTCTTAATGGTCCCCAATTGAACCTATTTGCAATCATACCAATTTCTAGCTTCTGATATATCTGCTATTAATGGTACCGTTAAACTGATTGCTGTTTCCATACTTTGTTTCAGAATTTCTTTCACTTCTTCTTTTTCTTCTTCTAATGCTTCTATCATCATTTCATCATGAACTTGTAATACAATTTTGGATTGTAATCTTCTTTTTTGAATTTCTTGATAGACTTTTATCATAGCAATTTTCATAATATCTGCTGCTGTTCCTTGTATTGGTGTATTCATAGCTGCTCTGGCTCCAAATTGTCTTACCATGTAATTGCTAGATTTTAACTCTGGTATATATCTTCTTCTATGGAATAAGGTTTCTACATATCCTTCTTCGGTCGCTTTTTTAGTGATTCCTTCCATAAAGGCCTTGATGCCAGCATATTGTTCTAAATATTCTGTGATATATTCTTTTGCTTTTTTTCTTGAGATACCTAATTGCTCGCCTAAACCAAAGTCACTAATTCCATAGACAATTCCAAAGTTTACGGCTTTAGCATCACTTCTTTGTTCTTTGGTTACCTCTTTAATTGGTGTCTTGAATACTTTAGAAGCTGCTTGTTTATGAATATCTTGCCCTTCTTGAAAGGCTTCAATCATATGTTCATCTTCTGATATGTGGGCTAATACTCTTAGTTCAATTTGAGAGTAATCGCTATCAATATAGATTTTTCCTTCTTCTGGTTTAAATACTTTTCTTACTCTTTTTCCTAGTTCAAATCTGGTTGGTATATTTTGCAAATTTGGTTCAGTTGAGCTAATTCTTCCTGTCGCCGTTATGGTTTGATGGAAAAAGGAATGAATTCTTTTGGTTTTAGGATTAATGTATGGTTTTAATCCTTCTATATAAGTAGAATTTAGTTTCATCAATTGCCTATATTCTAATATTTTCTCTATAATTGGATCTTCTCTTTTTAATTTTTCTAAAACATCGACATCGGTTGAATATCCACTTTTTGTCTTTTTGATAACTGGTAATTTCATTTTTTCAAATAGAATTTCTCCTAATTGTTTCGTTGAATTAATGTTAAATTCTTCTCCTGCCATTTCATAGATAATTTTTGTCAAATTTTCTAATTTTTCTGTTAGTTCTTTCCCAAATTGATTTAATTCTTTTTCATCTACATACATCCCATTCCATTGCATATTCGATAATACCTCTATGGTTGGCATGTCAATTTCATAGAAGAGTTCTACTGCTCCTATTTCTTCTAGTTGCTTCAATGTGATTTCTCTTATTTTACTAATGGCATAAGTATATAGAGCATATTTCTCTTGTATTTGTTTGGTATTTTCACTTGTTTCTTCTTGCATGTTATCAAATAAATTAATTTGTCGTTGTTTTGGCTGTTCTCCTATTAATTCTTGTACATTAAACCTTAAATATTGTTCTATTAAGTTGTCGATTTCTAATTTGTTATTGGTTGGATTTAAAATATAGCTACTAATGGCTATATCATAGTGAATTCCTTTTAAGTCAATCTCTACTTGTTTTAATAATATATAGGTTTTTGTTAAATTAATACTAATTTTTTGAATCGTTTCCTCTTCAAAAAGAGTTTTCAATTCTTGGATATCTTCTTCCTTTGTGATAGTTATATAAACTGCTTCTTGTGCTTTTTCATTGAAAATGGATAATCCTACCATCTTTTCCTTGATGATTTTTTCTGGATTTTGGTCTTCTACTGTATGAAGATAGAATATCATTTGTTTTTGTTCTTCTATTAATTTTATGACTTCTTGTATGGATTTATCTACCATCTTATATAAATCTGTTGGTTCTTCTTTTTTTGCCTCTTCTCCACGCAAAGAAAAGCGGTCAATATAACGATTAAAATTTAACTCTTTAAATAATTCTAAAACTTTTGGCTTGTCCCATTCTTCTACTTTGAAATCTTCTAAAGTATCTTGAATTGGTACTTCTAAATTAATCGTTCCTAATGTTTTGGATAAAAACGCTAGCTCTTTGTTGTTTTCTATATTTTCTTTTTGCTTTCCTTTTAGTTCCGCTTCTCCCTTGTCTACCTTTTCATATAAATTCTCTATCGAACCAAATTTTTGAATTAAGGCTAATGCTGTTTTTTCTCCGATTCCTGGCACACCTGGAATATTATCAGAAGTATCTCCTTGTAATCCTTTTACATCAATTAATTGTTTCGGCTCTAATCCATATTTTTCTATGATTCTTTCTCGATTGTATTCATCTGTTTCTGTTTTTCCACCTTTTGTATGTGGAATTCGAATGGTAACTTTGTCAGTTGCTAATTGGAAAGTATCTCTATCTCCAGAAAGTATAGTAACTTCTAATCCTTGTTTTTCACCATAACGTGATAAGGTTCCGAAGTACATCATCTGCTTCATAACCTTCCATCTCTACAATATCAATATGCATGGCTCTTAATACTTCTTTTATGATTGGCATTTGGTCTGCTAATTCTTGTGGCATTCCTTTTCTAGTTGCTTTGTATCCTTCGTACATTTTATGCCTTGCTGTTGGTGCTTTTAAATCAAAGGCAACCACTAAATATTCTGGGTTGATATCTTCTAATAGTTTAAATAAAATGGCTAAAAATCCATAGATAGCATTGGTGTATTTTCCATCTTTTGTGGTTAGCATTTTACTTCCCATAATTCCGTAAAAGGCTCTGTTCATAATGCTATTACCATCTACTAATACTAATTTATCCAAAATTTTTCCTCCTTTTGGTCTAATTCTTATTTTTCTTCTAGTTTTAATGTAATCTCTTCTAATATGCTTTGTAATGTCTTCTTTCTATCTTTTGATGTATCAATATATTTTTCTTTATTTTTTGATTTACTATCCACATCCCTAGACTTCCAATAAACAAAATAAATGTAAATGGTATTCCATTTTGCCATCCTTCTCCATAGGTTAGAAACACACCATTTGCGAATTCGCTTATCAATGCTATTTGTGGAATCCATCTAATATTATTAGCACTTTGCCAAATGATTAATGGAAATAACCATATAATATACCATGGTTGAAAATTGGTAATTAATAAAAACAAGAATGCCATAATAAAGTAATTTGCTTTCTTCATTTCGCCTCTAAATGTTATCTTCTTTTGATTTAATAAAATAACACAAGTAAAGAAATAAATAATAGTAAATGCCCCTAATAAAAAGTGATTTACAGTAGATACAGATAGGGTTGGTTCTCTAAAATATTCTGTTATGATAAGATAAAAACTTTTCGCTAATTTTTCTTGCTGTATCAATAATCCACTTAATACTTGTCCATCTCGTATATAGAATAAATACGGAATCGCAAAAACCATTAAGAATAAACAACCATACTGAATACATCTTTCCAATCGTTTTAATGGCTTTTCTTCTCTAAAATAGTAAATAATAAAAAATGGTAGTAAAATAATTGCAAAATATTTGATAGCAGTTGCCATGGCTAGGAAAATAATGCTAATTACTAAATTCTTCTTTTTGATTATAAAATAACAAGCCATTAATAAAAATAATGCTACAAACATATCGTTATGAACACAAGCAATTCCTTCGATTAATACAAATGGATTTAATCCATATAATAAAGTAAATATCTTTTTATTTGATATTTTATAAATTAAGTAACAGTTGGCTAAATGTACTCCTACATTGACTAACTTAAAAATAAGCAAAGCAAAATCTATATTGCCAAAAGATATTCCCGCTACTATTTTACAAATAATAGTCCAAACTGGTCCATATACTACTGTAGCATCTGCCCAATCATTGCTATAGCCGTGTCGCTAATATGGTATCTGTTTGTAAATATTTTGTATTATCTCCTTGTTCTACAAATTCTTTTATCGTTGTATAATAAGGATTTTGATGATAGGTACTATCTAATCTTCCAATTCCTAAATAATAGAATATATCAGAAGATAAAAATGGTAATACCATCACAAATATTAATGCTATGATAGCAATAAACAAAAACATTCTCTTTGTATCTAAAAACATTTCTTTTCTATTTTTGATTATGGCAAAATAGAAAACTGACAATATAGCTAATACTAGTAGATACAAAAAAGTTTGTGTTGTTCTACTGCTTGGTTCATTATATAAAAATTGAAAATATGGGCCAAAGGCAAATACTGTTTTTTTCTGTATTAGATATAAAATTGATGGCATAGCAAATGCTATACTTCCTAAAATGAATGCAATTTTTATTAAATTATTTTGTTTGCTTTTTGTCATTTTATTTCTCCCTCATATATTCTATATTTTTATTCAAATTTTCATCTTATTATTTCTTGAATAACTCTAAAAAGGCTTCCCTTTACTTATTAAAACAATTCTTTTGTTTTCTCTAAATATTCTAAAAATCCTTCTAATCCTTCCACAATATCATCATAAGTCTTATCAAAATCCCTTGTATACCATGGGTCTGCAATATCCCTTGGGCTTTTTGAAAAATCTAGTAATTTATATACTTTATTTTCGTTATCTTCTCCTATTATTCTTTTTATATTGATAACATTTTGTTTCTCCATGCCTATTATATAATCGAATTTTTTATAATCTTCCTTTTCTATTTGTCTAGCAAGATGATTTCCATATTCTATCTTCTCTTTCTTTAACTTGTCTCTCGTTCCATAATGCATAGGATTTCCTATTTCTTCTGTACTTGTCGCTGCTGAATCTATCTGAAATTTTTCTTCTATTCCTCTTTTTTTCACTATGTCTTTCAATACATATTCTGCCATTGGTGACCTACATATATTTCCTAAACATACAAATAATACTTTTATCATAAATTTACCTTTCTCATATCTCTTTATTTTTTATGTTTTATTAAACTTTTTATTTTATTTAAAATACACTTAAAAAATCCTTCTTTATATTCTATTGGTAGATTACTTTTTTTCTCTTCTATTGCTTCTGTTTCTATATTTGAAGAAGTCTTTCTTTCTTTAAATATATTATCCACACTATATTTCTTACTTAAAAATTTCTGATATTGTATTTCATTATTTTTTATGATTTTGACATATTCTTCTTTTTCCTCTTTGGTTGCCAAATAATTTAAAAAGATAAAAGACAAATATTTTCTTGTTTCTTGTGATATATTTTCTTCTTTTATATCTGTCACTTCATTTATTTTTGTGTTAAGCGAGCCATCTGTTTTCTGATCTATTTCTTTCCAAATATTGGGTGGTATCTTTTGCTTTCTATCTTCTGGAAGAAAAGATAATATTCTATTTAATTGAGTTGCCGAATCAACCGATATTTTATTCACTTATCTCATCCTCCGTTTCTTTTATTATTCTATCATCCGTTTCTGCTACTTTTTCTAATGAATTTATACCTTGTATTTCACTTTGTCTTGAACTAATTACGATACCTTTTATTTGTTCCATAGGATGATTCAAATCTCTATAAAACTTTATTTTTTTAATAGCTACTAATCTTTCATAAATCTTTTCTAATTCTGAATTTAATGCACTTATAAACTCATCGCCAAACAAACTTCTGATTGTTTCTATTTCTTGTGTACAATTATTTGCTTTTAAAGAATA
Source organism: Clostridia bacterium (assembly GCA_022792395.1). Taxonomy (GTDB): domain Bacteria; phylum Bacillota; class Clostridia; order TANB77; family CAG-508; genus CAG-269. The sequence goes on along the minus strand of JAAWAX010000034.1, from coordinate 45,566 downwards.
ATAATTTGCAAAATCCTCATCAAATATATTTTCAAAATTAGGCTGATTTTTTTCCTCATCATAATAATACTCTCTACTATGACTAGATGGAAAAATACAAATGTTGTCTGATGTGCCAATCCTAAGACCTTGAAGTTGAAAAATTGAACTAATGATATCAGATACTGGACCTTTTTCCGCTTCCGTTCTCTCTTCTTTTCTATCAGTCTTTCCCGAAATATATTGTATATACTCTTTAAACTTTTCTTTGTTTTCTGGCGAAATTGCATGTTGTTTTGCTTTTTCAATTACATTTCCATAATCTTCTGGAACTATCGTATTATTTACGATTGATAAAACTCCATGTCCAAATTCATGACTTGCAACAAGCATATTAGCATTTTCTGAAATTTGATATACGTTAAAATTGTGCATAAAAAAACATTCATCTCCTTGAAATATTGTAAAATTTGGAGCCACTTTATCTATCTGTTCGAAATTTTCTGCAATACTACTAATATGTGAATCTGTACTTCTTTCATGCAAATGTAACATTTCTATAAATCTGTCCATTGCTCCAACATTAGTGCCTCTTAAATCATTTTCATCATCTCTTTGGTACTTTTTTCTTATTTCTTCATCTTTCACTCTTTTGTCTCCTTGAATCTATATCGCATTATTTTCTAAAAAATTGTTTTATTATATTTATTATTTTAATAAATATATTTTCTTTATATTCTATCATACTCAAACCATTATTTACATTTGATTCTTCTATTTTTATTCCTTCCAAATTAGTTTGTTTCAAATTAACTGCTTCCGAATAGGATTTTTTAAATATATCTTTACTATAAAAATTCTCTATATTCTTTTTTTCTATCTCTAAAATTTCTTTCTTTTTCTCTTCTTCACAAAAATAGTCTATATACATCTGCGACAACATTAATTTTATTTCTATCCTCAAATCTTGTTCTTTGATTGGAATGTTTTTATTGATAGTTCCTTCAAAGTTTATATCTTGATTCTCTAACAAAAAGTTAATAAATTTATTACTAATTTTACTTTTCATCTCATTGTCCATCATCTCAATTATAGTATATATATCTTTATATAGACATTCATTTGTGTACATTTATTAGATTTCTCCTTTAACTTAAATTTCTTCTATTGTATTATTTCTATCTATTAATTTATCATTTTCTCTATTTTTAGTTAGTCTCGATTTTATTAATGTCATTAGATTTTTTCTTTCTACACTTCTATCTTTGGTATCAATATAAGCTTGTTCAATATCACCTAATTCTACTAATGTTCTATCATTTACATTTCTAAAATCCCTTATTCCATTTTCTCTTAATTTTCCTTCCATTTGTAATAACTTTTGATGATGCTTATATTCAGCATAAAGTCCATAAATATTCATTTTTGCTTTTTCTGCTAAAGTACTTTTTTTCCCTTCATAATGATAGGCATCTCGAACTTCTTTACTTACTTCAAAATCTTTTGCCTCTTCTTCTGTTAATTCTCCTAGGTAAATCTGTCTCTTTTCTTCATCAAATTTTAATCCATAATGGACAATTTCGACTTGTTCTTTATTGAATCTAAAATCTCCATCTTTTACAACTGCTCTATCATTTATAGCCCTATATTTTAAGTCTTCTATTTGGTCTTCTGTTGGTTTTATCCTTATAGCTGTCATAACATCATAAGCTGGAATATTTATCAATAAATCTTCAAATGTTGGTACCCCTGCAAAGAAAAAACATTTCTTTTTTGTTAAATCTGATCCTATAAAATTCGATTTTTTTATTTTTTTGGATTCCATAATTTTATCTATTGTTGTCGGAGATGCAAAATGTAGAATTCCTTCATGTTCTATTTTTTCTAATATACTAGGTGAATTTTTCACATCTGTAAAATGTCTCTTTTTCCCTAACGTTCCACTTATGAATTCATATAAAATCCCTCCTACAGCTTTTCCAAAAAGATTGGTATTAAGTTCTTTACTTTCTTCTGTATCCATTTTAGTACTATGTGCAATAAAATTAGCTACTTTAGTATTTAGATTTGCTATATTATCGATTGAGTTTATAAAAAATGTTCTAACTTTATCACTAGCGGATTTAAAATTCTCTTTTGCTTCCTCTTTCCTACTTTCAGATAGTATCAAATCACTTGCTACTAAACCATCTACTACTCCATCTGCAAAACCATTAATATCATTTTTTTCCAATATTTCATTTAATTCATCATTATTCGAATAAGCTATCATGCTAGATATGGTCTCTGCATTTTCTATTAACTCATCAAAATCAACATCTCCAATACCTATTTCATAATCTCCTGTCAAATGTTCAACTGCTCTCTTACCAAATTCTCTTATTTTGTTAACAGTATTATATAGATTTGATTTTTCTGGAATTATATTTTGCAAATAATTATTTAAAATTTCTAGCATTGCATTCTTTGTATTAATTTTTTCTCCCTTTTGATATCTTTCATTATATAATTTATAATTATCAATTTTTACTTTTTCAAATATTTCTGCAAAAGTTTCTACTCCTATCTTATCATTTTCTTTAGTTTGTTTTGATTGATTGCTTAAAAGTTCTTCTATTGAAACATTTTTTAATAACGCTTCTAATTCATAAGATGCATTAATAAATTGTTTAGCTGTATTAGTTCTTAAATAATCTGGATTTAAATCTACTTTCATCATAAAAGGCAAATCAATATCTAGTCTTACTCTATCTAATGCATCTGCATCTTTTACAATTGTCATCAATTTTTTTGTCATCTCAATATTAGCTGAACTTATTTTATATTTTTTACATATCGCTTCCATATCTTTGTCTTTTCCTTCATGTGCTTCTACTATAGCTTGTAATGTTCTTTTATCTTCTTCAGAATATTCTTGTCCATCTAAATATTTTAAATCCATTTTATTAATTTTTCTTGCACTATTTTTCGCATGTGGACCATTATTAATTACAATTGGTCCTTTTTTTCTACCTATATCATGATAATAGGTTGCTGTTACTAAAAAATCAATTATTCTATTATTTAAATCATTCGTTAGTATTCCTTCCTTTTCCGCTATTAACATAGCAAGAACACTAACTCTATTACTATGGCTTATTCCATGTATTCCATTAAATGCTAATCTACTTTTATCTAATTGCTTATATTTTTCCCTAAAATATTTTCCTTCTTTGCTAGCCACTAATTTTTTTAGTTCATCTTCTAGTTTTAATTGTGTTAAACCTTGCTTTCTAAAATCTTCAACAACTATCCTAAATTTTTTATCCCTATAAGGATTTTTGTCTACTTTTATTTCTTCCATATCCTTCGAATATTATACCTCCTTTCATTTTTCCTTTTCTAATTCCCTTTTTGAATAATTATTTTTATGCACATTTTTATATAAAATTCTTTTTCTTCTATGGAATTAGTGCTACCTAAAATCATAACATTATGAGTCCAGCTAATTTGTCTCACCAGTGGAGCGACAATTTCATTATCTTTATAAGTTTTATAAAATTGTTTCATCCCATATATTCCTACTCTATTAAATCTTTTCATTGTAAGATATTCTCTTTTCATAAATTCCACTAGTTTGTATGCAAATACCTATCCTCTTCTGGGATAGCACATTAGGTGCATATTTAATGCATTAATTTCTGCAACATCTAAATATGCTGACACCATTCTATTTAACATGTCTAATTCTTTTTCTGATAAATAGTTTTTAGCAATTTCTGTTTCAGCTTTTGTAGGAACACTTCCTTTAAAATTAGTCAATCCAATATTTTCTTTTTCACTATCAACTCTATTAAATATTCCTTTATCAATTTATTTGCCCATATTCTGAATTGAGTTCCTCGAATTGTTTTCACACGATATTCAACTGATATAATTAAATCTAAATTGTAAAATTTTGTTTTATAATTTTTACCATCCGAGGCAGTTGTCAAGTTTTCCTTGACAACTGAATTTTCATTCAGTTCATTTTCTTCAAAAATATTTCTTAAAAATATCATTATTATTTTCTAATAATTCATCGGTCAAATCTTCTCCTCCTTATTATTAGTTTTATTATTCATAGAATTTCTTCTCTCATATATTATAAGTTATCTTACTCTCTATTCAAAATATATTTTTCATTATCTTTTTCAAATCCAAATTTTTCATATAGCTTTATTGCATTAGGATTAGTCACATCAAGTTCAATCTTTTTACATTCAATTTCTTTAAGAAAATCTAATATATTTTGCATTAATATATTTTGTATCCCTTTACATCTATAATCTTCATCTGTATACACACATGTTATATATGCTTTTTTACCATTAAGACATAAAGTAGTTGGTACCATTTGATGAATTATTACTCCATTACTAGCAACTGTTCTGTTATTGCTTTTATCTATTGCTATATAAAAATAAATTGATTTATTCAATTCTTCTAATAATACTTTTTTTATGTTCTTTCTAGCCTTTTCTTCATTATTAAATACTAATCCATCTTCATTACAATTATATATATTTTGTTTTATTTTTAAATCTATTAATGCATCTATATCGTTTGCATCTGCTTTTTTATATATTAATTCCATTTTCTATTTTCCTTTCATATTTTTATATTCTCATTCCATATTTTTTGCTTTTTCTAAATCCTTTTTTATGTAGTTACTATATCTATCTTCTTCTGAACTATTCCTATTTAACTACCAAAAATTGTGTCCCTGACATTACTCCTTAAAATAGTTGATATTCTAATATTTATAAGCAATTTTTCTTTATAATTACTTTATTTTCAAGGGTATTTAAAAATTAGTGAAACACTTATATAAGTGTGTTTTTAAATTTTGTGGTTATTAATTATATCCTCTTTATTATTTATCATCTTTTTTTATATTTTTTGTATTCAATAAAAGTTCATCAAAATCTGAAATATAAATTTTGTCTTGTACAATTCTATATTTCTCAAATTCTGTTTCTGCATGTAACTTTGCCATTTCTGCTGATATTTTTCCATTATCTTTTAAAATTTCATGATCCCATAATTTTAAAAATCCATTTAATCTTTCATCATCCATTACCCAACCTTTTATTGTGTAATCTTTTACTATTTGATTCGCCCATTTTCTAAACTGAATAGCTCTTTCATTATCCACTTTAAAACCAATTGCAATTATCATTTGAAGATTATAATGAGCAATATTTCTCGAAACTTCTCTGCTTCCTTCTTTTTGAACTATTCGAAAATTTCGAATAGTTGAATCTTCAGTTAACTCATTATCTTCATAGATTTTTTTATGTGATAATTTATCGTATTAGGTTCAATTCCATAAATAGTAGCTAACATTTTTTGAGTTAGCCATATATTTTCATCTTCGTATCTAACTTCTATCGATTCAGGATTGTCTCCTACTGCTGCAATATATGTTAAATATTCTGCAGCACTAGAACGAATTGTAATTTCATTTTTCTTTTTATTCATATATTATCAATTCACTTCCTTAATTCTTTTTCCTAAATTATAAATTGTAATTTATCGCTATCTCTTGTGATTATGGTAAGTATTTGGTATCAATTTATTCTTGTATAGTATACTGACTCATATCTGGCTCTATCAAATCTTCATCTGTTACAGTTTCAAACACGACTTCTTTTTTAGATAGTTCTGATTCATATTCTATACCATTAATTTTATTATAACTTATCGACATTACTCCTAATCCTGTTTCTTTTTCAATCCAACATACTTTTCTAGTAGTTGCATTTTTACATTCTATTTTATAACATTCTTTTTCATCCATCGTAACATCTTCTATTGATAAAAACAAAATTTGAAGAAAAGTATGACCTATTGCATAATTTGGTAACGCCACATAAGAAGATTCCATATCTTCTTTAATATGTGAATTTCTAATTGGTACTTTTTCCTTATATAAATTTAAAGTTTTAGTTCCATTATTATCTATAAATAATTTTCTTTCTTCTGGATAAATCATCTGCACTAAATTATAATTGCTTCCATCAGCATTTTTCCTTTCTAAAGACACTTTACAAACATCATCTTTTATAAAAGATTCACTTGTTGAAATATTCCCCTCTATCTTTGAAACCATTGTTGTAACAGTAGTTTTCATATATATATTGTTGTTATTATCTTCTAAACTTGATACTTTGTTATCTAAATCTTTTAAAATTTTAATTTTTTTACCTACAATGAACATCATTACAATAATTATCAATACTACAATTACTAATATAATCAAAACAACTTTTCCAATTTTACTTTTGTTCTTATCCATAAAAATCACCCTTTTATGTTTTTTACTATTTCTATATAATACACTAAATGTTAATGTAAATAACATTTGTATAATAGGATATCCAGCATTGTCTAATATACTCCACCACCATAATATCCACCAATGACTTTGCCAGTATACATATCAACATATCCAGTTATGCTCGATAAGATATCAGTATCACTGCACTGAATAATATAGGCATCTCTTTCATAATCTGCTTTTTTTACATTCCATCCAGTTCCTGCGGTCAAATTATTTGTAGGATTTACTTTTCCGGTTGTTACTTTTTTTACTTTATACTCATCTAAATCATTCAATATAATGTTCTTTCTGTATTCATTCCATATCTCAATTGCTTTGTCCTTTGTAATTGGAGTTTTACCTTCTATACTAGAATTGTCAAAATAATAATCATCTCCAACCCAAGTTGGATGTTTTGATTTTTCTTCTTGTGTGAGATTTTCATAATATTGTTCGTTTTTTTCTTTTTCAATCATATTAGAAACTTTTTCATTTACATCTTCAAACTGTATATTTTGTTGAGATAATCTATCTTCAATTTTAGGTATATCTTTTTCTAAATTGCTAACTTTTTGTTGTAACTGATAATTACTATAAATCAAATAACCTAATATAGTAATTATAGCAACCATAAAAATTGAATACAATTTCTTATCTTTCTTCATCTTTATTCTCCTCTATAATATTCTATTTATGATTCTTTTTATAATCTTCTACCCAATTTTGAATAATTACCAAAGGAACTCCATCACTAGAATTTTTTTCTTCATAAAATACATATCCAATATCTTTATAATCACCATTTGGAGCTTCCCTTTTTTCTATTTTTTTATATGTATTACGATAGTTTTTCTCACAATTAGGACAACCTCTATCAGCATAGTATATTCCATCTTCAAAATTCACATCTGTTATAGTGATATTTCCATCATAGTTACTATATACTCTTACAAAGCTTCTTTCTCCTTTTTCTGTTTTTTCTATGAACTCATCTAGTTGTTTTTCATTAGAAGATACTACTTTATTATTTTTTAGTGTAAAGCAACCATCTTCTATTGCTGTATTAACAGAATAGTCCAAAGGTAATTTTGAAATTTCTATAACATTCTCATTATCAAACTTTTTGTGTTCTATTGTTATTTTTACATTATCTTTTAATTGTGAATTATCAACAATAGCATACCATACATTTGTTGTATCATTCATATTTGGATTCTCTTTTTGTTTCATTATGATATTTGTTGTAGTTTCATCAGCATAAACATTTGAAATTCCCATATCAATTTCATCAAAATCTCTAACATTTTCATTCGCAATAATTACAATAAAATCTTTATCAAAATTAATTTCAGAAACTTCTGGAAATGTTAATATTCTTGATTTGTATTTTTCGTAATCATTAGAATTTGTTATTGTTCTATAATATAATCCTACATCATTTTGCCAAGTCATATAATTAACCATTAGGTCTGTTTCATAATTTGTATATCCTCTACCAGCATCAAATAAGCCTCTTGTTTCCATTTTATCTTTTTTTATAAATGAATTATAAATTGTAACTCCTGCAAATGTTATTCCTGTTAAACTTACTGTTATACAAAGAATAGCAATACCTATTTTTACTATTTTATTCATATTATCAAATCCTTTTTTCATATTTTGATAAAGTATAAATGACAAAATTACAAATCATTTACTTTTATAGCATTTCACTCTAAACGACAAATTACTATTTATCTACAAAGATTTTCTCCATCTTTTTTCATATTTTCCAAGTCCTTTTTTATGTAATTACTATATCTACTTTCTTCTGAAAAAACACAACCACAATATTTTTGCATATATAAACCTAGTTCTCTTGCTTTTGCTTGCCCCTCTCGAAAGCCAACCCTAAAATCACGATATAAAAACTTAAGCCCATACTTTTTAGCCTTATGCTCTGCCACTTTTATTAACATCTCATGATTTTGATAAGGACTAACTAGTAAGGTTGTTGAAAAACTATCATAGCCATTTTCTTTCGCATACTTTGCCGTTTGTTCCAAACGAACTGGATAGCAATATGCTTGACATCTTTTATCTAAATCGCCTATTACATTTTTACAAAAATCCTTTAATCCGTAATTTTCCTCAAAAATAGCTTCTATTCCTATATTAGCTGTATAGTCTTTTAAGCAATCCCTTCTTGCTTTATATTCCATATAAGGATGTATGTTTGGATTAAACCAATATACAACTGGTTCAATCCCTTCTTTTCTCAAGCTATCAATACAATATACACTACATGGTGCACAACATGTATGCAATAATAATTTCATGATTTTTCCTCCATCTCAAACGCATTTTAAAGATGTGTCCCTCATTGTACTAAAATGAGTAAAAAGAACCATCCTCTTAAGGACATTCGTATCCCAAATGCTTATATGCTGTTGGTAATACTTGTCTACCTCTTATGGTTCTTGCTATAAAGCCAATTTGAATTAGATATGGTTCATATACATCTTCTATCGTATCTATTTCTTCTCCTACACTTACAGCTAAAGCTTCGATTCCTACTGGCCTTCCTCCATATTGTACAATCATCGTTTCTAATATTTTTCGATCGATTTCATCTAAACCAAGTTCATCTATTTCTAATTGATTTAAAGCATGTTTGGTTATTTTTAGAGTAATATTTCCATCTCCTAATACAATAGCATAGTCTCTTACTCTCTTTAGTAATCGATTGGCAATTCTTGGTGTTCCTCTTGATCTTCTGGCTATTTCAATAGCCGCTTCTTCTTCGATTTCTACTTCTAGAATCTTACTTGACCTTTTTACTATGGTTGTTAAATCTTCTATTGAATATAATTCTAATCGATGCACAATACCAAATCGGTCTCTTAATGGTGTCGATAATGCTCCTGCTTTTGTCGTTGCTCCAATTAAAGTGAATTTTGGCAAGTCTAATCGAATTGACCTTGCACTCGGACCTTTTCCTATGACAATATCCAAAGTATAGTCTTCTAATGCAGGATATAATATTTCTTCTACACTCTTACTTAATCTATGAATTTCATCAATAAATAACACATCAAATTCTGATAGATTCGTTAAGATAGAAGCTAAATCTCCTGGTTTTTCTATCGCTGGACCAGAAGTTATTTTGATGTTAGAATTCATTTCGTTGGATATAATATTAGATAGTGTTGTTTTCCCTAACCCTGGAGGTCCATATAGTAAAACATGATCTAATGGCTCCTCTCTTTTTTTGGCTGCTTCTATATATATTTTCATATTCTCTTTTACTTTGTTCTGTCCAATATATTCATCCAATACTTTTGGTCTTAAAGAATTTTCAAATCTTTCTTCTCCTAGTCCTTCTAAACTTGGTGTCATGATTCTTTCTTCTTCCATTGATTAAACTCTCCTTATTTTAATAAATTATGAATGCTAACTGAATTGGATATGTCTAGTTCTGTTTGCATATCTTGATAATATTCATCTAGTAATTGTTTGGTATCTTCCTCTAGGTCTTCCCAAATTAACATTTCTCCATTTTTTCTCTCATACCAATTTTCATCATAATAATATCTACTAGTTATAATTCTCCCATTATTTAGGCATACAAAATCTTTATTAGCAAAAAAGTTAGTTCCTAATGAAAAGGTATCTTCTAAATTACACAAATAGGCTAAAGTAGGTTTGATATCTAATTTGTTGATTGGTTTTTCTATTTCTATGTTGTGTTCTATTCCTGGAATTTTAAATCCACAAGCCACTCTTGTATAGTTTAATTTTATATCTACCTCTGTTACCTCTGAATTGGTATAACTTAAGAAATCAAGCAATTCTTCATTATACATATTCAGTCCATTATGGTCTCCGAAAACCAAAATAGCTGTATCTTCATACAAACCAGCTTCTTTTAATTCTTGTATCAAAATTCCAAAAGCATAATCTGCATAATTGACTGCTTCTAAATAATTTCCAAAATAAGTATCTTTATATTTTCCTACATCAATACTAATTTTACTTCTATCTTGTAGTCCTTCTAATGAAAATGGTGTATGAGAAGATGCTGCTACAATGTAGGACATAAAAGGATTATCATATCCTTTCAATTTTTGTACTGCTTGCCTATATAATAATTCATCTGATAAATCGCCATTGATATTTTCTGATAAATCATCAAATTGCTCTTTTAGAACTAATTCATCTAAATTCAATCTTCCATATACATTTCCTCGATTCCAAAAATAAGGATAGTTTCCATGTATATAAGAAGTATGATAATTTTTATTATTAAATAGCTTAAATATATCATCATACGTATTCGTAAAATACTTACTAAATGACATTCCATTTTCCATTGGATAAATAGATGTAATAGTAGTATGTTCGGAATCTGCTGTGGTAGAATAACTTTGCATGTGCATATTGGTAAATTCCATATTTTCGCTCAAAAATTGGTTTAAATTCGGTGTAATTGGTTTTCCATTAATTTCTTTATTTACTACAAATTCTTGAATCGACTCCAGTTGCAGAATAATAACATTTTTGTCTTTCAAAATTCCTTCCAAAGGATACCTTTCTTGTCCATATCTCGTATCATATTTTTCTTTTAGTTGATGATAATCTTCCATCATATCATCATAATTTTTATATTTCGTTTGCATCGTAAAAGCATTTTGAATATCGGATATATGATAACCAAAAATAGTAGCCTCACGGATTTGAAAATCTTTATTATATGATTTTTCTTTTCCTTTTTTGATATAATTAATATCCATCAAACAGAAAATAAGGATGCCAACGATTCCTATCATAGTTCTTATTAAGATTTGTTTTTGGGTACTTTTTTCTTTCTTTTCTAGTTTTACAATTTTTCCTAGCCATAATGCTAGTACAATCAAAATATCGAAAAAGTATAAAATTTGGCTAGCTTGTATTACCATTGGCAGTGTACTCATTATCTCTCCACCATATTGAAGATTACTAATCTGTGCTACCGATAATACGCTATTGGAATACACATAGTACAAATGGTCACCAAATAGTAATAAGCTGATTAAAAAGTCTATCGCTATTGCTGAAATTCCTCTTGCTCTATTGGGTAACACACTTATCAAGCACATGATTACTATGATAAAAGAAATCGTTCCTATCATAGTGTCTAGTCCTAAACTTTCATTGATTGCTATCGTGCTATGATAAAATAAAAATGTTTTTAGTGTTAATACGATTCCTATAAAAACGACGAATTCTATGGAATTAAATGCTTTGTTTATGATTTCTTTTTTTGCCACAAATTTCTCTCCTTTGATTAAAAATTGCCTCCATTGTTTTCTAAATTTACTTGATATCTTTTATTACTTTTTGACTTGTTTGTTATTTTATTAGTTAGTAGATAAACTTCGAAAATGATTGTAATCTTTAACATTGTTCAATAAAATCTTCTATTATCTTTAACATTTTCTCATTGTTTTTTTGATATTTCTTTGGTCTAAATTTTTCTACTTGTTTCATTGCTCCTTGTAATTCTTCTACACCTTGTATTCCTATAATATATCCCTTTTCATTAAAAAGTTCTACAATTTCTTTTTGGTGGTCATTAACATGTTCTTGGTATTGGTGAAGTCTAGGAATAGCAATTACTTTTTTGTCTTTTGTGATGGATTGTAAAATCGAACCCACTCCTCCATGTGTAATAATTAAGTCTGCTTTTTTTTGTAATTCTTCTAATTCTTGTTTTTCTATAAAATCAAAAATTTTCATCTTTTCATTTTCTGATTGATATTTGGTATAGCCAGCTTGTACGATTACTTCATCTTTTATTTCTTCTTTTTTCAATAATCGATGAATTTCTTCTAATAATCGATGAAAACTATTATTTTGTGTCCCTAATAATACTAAAATCATTAATAAATCGAACCTCCATATACTGCTTTAGGATATATTTTAAGCATCTCTTCCCATTGTACAATAAATAAATCTGCTATTGGATAAATCAGTTTGCCTGTCGCTGTCTTTTTATGAGTATTCGCATATGTTTCAATGTAAATAATTTTACTTCCCAAAATTTTACCTAAATAACACATTGGTCCTGCTGTATGAGTTCCTGTTGTTACAATTACTTTTGGATGTATTTTAAAATATAAGTAAATGGTTTTTAAACAAAGATAGCAGTATTTAAAAATATAAGAAATTAGCTTTGCTCTCGTTCCATAAGGTAAAAAATATAATCTGTCCCCATATTTTTCTTTTAAATTTTCATTTACTTTATCTTTTTCTGTTATGATATGATAGTCATATTTTTCAAATAGTGGTGATAACTGCATAAGTTCGTTTAAATGTCCACCTGTACTTGAAATAAATAATACTTTCTTTTTCATTATTGGCACCTTCTATGTTCACATTTTATAACATGTTTATTATATCTTTTTTTTACCTTAATGTCTAGTAAAATCCAGCAATCACTAAAAAAAATTCTGCCATTTAAGGATACACCTTTTGGGCAAAATTTTTAAACTCCTAAATATTCTTCTAAGCAAAGTCCTGTATCTCTAATTTCTGTTGCTATACTATTTCCTACATAACGAATATGCCATGGTTCATAAACATATCCTATTTTTTCTTGTTTGTTTTCTGGATATCTAATAATAAACCCATAATCATAACAATTTCCAGCTAACCATTTAGCTTCTAATGTATCTTTAAAATCCCATCTTGTACTATTAATATCAAAGGCAAGACCTGTTTGATGTTCAGATTGTCCGTGGTTTAGCAGAAAAAGTATTTGCTACTGTCTCTCCATATAATTGTACATTTCTTTGATAAATTGCTTGTTGCGTTTGATAAGATCTATATCCAGATACGATTTTCAATGAAATTCCTTCTTTACTTGCACTAGCTCTCATATTGTTAAAAGCTTGTAGTGCTTCTGGATTGATACCTGGGTCATAATTACTTGGTAGTGAATAATTTTTATTAACCAGTAATACTCCATGTATATAATTCCCTATTATTGCTTCATTTACTTGATTATTATTTGTCTGTACTTGTGCATTATCTACTTCTTCTTTTTTCACCATTACCTCTATTTCTCTTTTTTGAACTGGTTCTGCACTAGTTGTTATTGTGATGATTGCATTTCCTTCTTGAATTGCTTCTATTTTTCCATCAGAATCTATTTTTGCGATTTCTGGAGCAGAACTTTCATAGTTTAATGTCTTTTCTTCCACTTCTTCTGGCAAAATTTTAGCTTCTAGTTGTTTATTTTCCCCCTCTATTAATTCTATTTTTTCAGATTCTATTTCTATTCCTTCTACTTTGGCTTTTACAGTAACTTTAATTTTCTTTTTTACCTTTCCTTCTTCTGCTTCCATTTCAAATTCCATAGTTCCTACTTCAATCGCTTCTATTTCAGCATTCTCTTTAATCTGAATAATACTTCCCTCTTCCAAATCATCTATATGTATTATTTTAGTTGTTGCATTACTAGGTTCTATTTTGATTTGCATTTGATAGGTTTCATTTTTTAAAATCTCTATTTCATCTTCATCCACTTTTATTTCTTCAACTGGTATATATGCTAATTCTGTTACTGCTGTATCTAAATTAGCACTTTCTATCGTTTTTGGATTATTTTTATTTATAAAAAAAGTTATGGCTATCCCTAAAATAATTAGTCCCATTATAAAATATATTACTTTTGTTCTTTTAAAGCTTCTACATTCTAATCTTTCTTTTTCTTCTTTTTCAAATATCATTTTTTACTCCATCTTATTCTAAAAATATTAATCTTTTCTTTCTATTCTTGTTCCTATTATACTACTATTTTCTATTTTTTTCATTCTTTATGCTAAAGTTTTTATATTTTTTGACTTTCCTAGTTACTGTTCAGACTTAATATATTTTTACTTAAAAAGTTTCTATATTTTTTATGCAGTAACAATTCGGGGGGGAGGACCAACAAGCTTACCATCTGTTATGCAATTACAGATGGTAAGCTTGTTGGGAGTTACAAAGAAAAAATATAGAAACTTTTATTGAAGAAATCACCTAATCAGTAACCTTTCCTACAATATAAAAAATCCCACAATATTTTATTGTAGGATTTTCTTTATTACAATTTATGCTCTTGGATGAGCTTTTTTATATACATTTTTTATTCCTTCATCTTGAAATTGCATATATACTTGTGTAGAAGAAATATCTGAATGTCCTAGCATGGTTTGAATTGCTTTCAAATCTGCTCCATTTTGTAAAAGATGAGTCGCAAAAGAATGTCTTAAAACATGTGGTGTAATTTCCTTTGTAATATGTGCTTGTTCTTTATAGAATTTAATAATTTTCCAGAATCCTTGTCTTGTTAGTCTGCTACCATTGATATTAACAAATAAAGCTTGTTCTCCTTCTGTTTTTACTAAAATATCTCTTGCTTCTTCTACATATTCTTTCAATGCTTTTAATGACATGTTTCCTAATGGAATGTTACGTTGTTTGCTACCATTTTTGCAAACCACATATCCTTCTTCTAAATTAACATCTTCCATATTTAAAGAAATCATTTCTGTTACTCTCATTCCTGTTGCATAAGCAAATTCAAGCATAGCTTTATCACGAATACCCTTTAAATCAACATCTTTTGGTTGATTTAATAATAATTCAACTTCTTTTGATGTTAATACACTTGGAACTCTTTTTTCTATTTTTGGTGATTGAATGTTTTCTGTTGGGTCTACTTTCACTTTCTTATTCTTTAATACAAATTGATAGAAAGAACGAATGGATGCAATCCCTCTAGAAATACTAGATGCTTTTTTTCCTTCTTCTTGTAATTCTCTAATATAATCTTTAATGTCATCTTCTTTTACTTTGTTGTAATGAAGTTCACATGCTTCTAAATATCTTCTAAATTGTTTTAAGTCTCTTTTGTACGATTGTAATGTGTTTTCTGATAATTTCTTATCATTTTCTAAAAATTCAAAAAAACGCTTTAACTGTCTTTCCATTTATTTCCCCTACCCCTTATTATAATTTAAAATAATCTATTAACATAAATTACTTTATATGTTATATCAAACATTTTCAAAAATGTAAATAGATTTTTGAATATTTTTTAAAAATATTTTATTAATCCTTTTAAAATGTTCGTCGATAAAAAGATTTCAACGACTGATGATAGCACTAATACCAGTAACATAATAAAGGAAAAAACAGTATGTCTTAAAATCTCTATTTTTACGTTTTCTTTATTTCTATCTTTTATAATAGACTTATATAATTTAAATCCACTAACTGCCAATGCCAAGATAGCTGGTATGAATAAAATATTTTGCAATAATAGTAAAATCAGCACAAACCATAATCCCTTTGGTATTCCCATTATTGTGATACATACAGCAATTGTATATCCCAGACAAAATCCTCGATAGATTACTAAACCAAAAACTACGGGTATCCCAATTACTGTTGTTCCAAAAAACCATAAAATAATGGCTAATATTATGTTTTGTCCCAAACTCGTTTTTAACAATTCGATTGGATTTAAACTTTCTATATTTTTCATTTTTTCTATGAAATTATTAAAATAGGTTGTAATTTCTGTTTTTTGTGCTTCTTGTACATTATTAACAAAAAGAACGCCAAGAAATATTCCTATGATAAATAATAATGCTACTAGGATATATTCCTTTTTGTTATTCATAACATGCTCTTTTATAATTTCTAATAGTTTTACTCGTTTGCTTCTCTTCATAAAATTTCTCCTTATCTTTATACATAATGTGTATTCGATAAGGAGTTTTTTAGAACTATTTTTTTGTCCAATTGGGGATGGTTCTTTGACCTCATCCTTCTACTTTTCCGTAGTTTCCACCACCGACCAGAATGGATTTGCATTTTACCTTCTCTTGCATTTACAATATATCTTGCTACTTTTTCTCCTACTACCCCTTCTATATCATCTTTTGATAATTCATGCAAGATGTTCATTTCTGTTTCAAAATGATTTAATAATTTATCTATCGTTTTTCCACCTACACCTGGAATGAATCCAAGTGGTACTTGATAAATATAAGGTGGTCTATGTTTAGGACTTTTTGTTCCTTTTTTATCTTTTATTAATTCGATTCTATCAAAAACGCCGAAGGTTACATTTTTTCCGCCACACATTGGACAAGCTTCAACTGGTTCTTTTGTCTCAATTGCCTTTTCGCAATCATCACAATAGGTTCTATGGTATTTCCCTAGTTTAGGATCTAATCCATAGTTGCCAAGAATCTTTCTTCCTCCTTCATTTTTTAATGCCATAACCACTTCCTTAAAAGAAATATCTTCTACTTGCATTTTATTGTATTCTCTTGCAATTTTAGGCAAAGAATGAGCATCTGAATTTGTTACAAAAGTTTTATCTTCCAATTCTGAAATGGTATCTGCTAAATAGGTATCTGAACTTAATCCTAATTCTACCGCAAATATCTTATCAAATTTTTCTTTAAATATATCCTTCATCCTATCTGTACAATTCCCATAATAACTTTTGTGTGGTGTGAAGACATGAGCTGGTATCAAAATACCATTATATTTTTCTACCATATCAATTAAATCATATCCCGATAAATCTGACCTTTGTGTACTTAAGGTAATATTTTTCAAGTGATGACTTAATTCTTCTGAAAAACTTTTAATATCTTTTAGATGGGGAAAAAAACAAATATTATGAGCACTACCACTTTTCCCATTTCTTCCTCTTTCTGAAGTTTCTACTTCACTTCCTAATAAGATACACACTTTATCTTTATAGATAATCCCACCATCTTCTAATTCATAAGCCTTACCTGTTTTTAAGAATTTTTCAATATCTTCTATTACATAAGGGGAAGCACAATCAATTATTCCAACTACATTGATTCCTTTTCTGTCAGCACATTCTTTTGCAATATTAGCAAAATTCAAACTTCTTGCTGCTGTTATTTTAATTGGTTTCCCATTCTCACTTCTTCCTATGTGTACATGTAAATCTGCAAATATTTCGTACATTTTCTATTTCTCTCCTTTTAAAAAAATTGCCAAAAAGGATTACTCCTTTTGGCATTATTCTACATTACTATTCGCTCCTATTTTAGGACTATTTTGTATATGTGCCAGAATTTTTCTTGTTGTTTCTTCGCTAAACAATGGTCTATTTGCTCCTTCTACTTTACGGAACATCTCATCTGCTATTTCATCATTTTGTTCAGCAATTAGTTTATCTATTTTAGGTTCAAATTCATAAACAATCTTTTGTATAAATTTGGTTAAATCTTCTGTTTCATTATATATTTTCACAAGTCTTCTGAAAGCTGTCATATTCACTATGTCGTTCATTTGTATCTTTTCTAAAAATTTTACAAATTCAATAAAACTCTGCAAATATCGATTATAATCTGATTTTAAATTTCTATGTTCTAATAATACTAAAGCTTCATCTGCTTTAAAGCCAATTCTCTCTGGTCTATCTAATAGCATTCCTCCAAATTGATCGACTAATTCTAATATATCACTTTCTCTTTCTCTTGGATTGCTTTTACTATATCGATTGACTTCTTCACATACTTTACAAAATCTTTTGCTAAAACCTATCTCACCTAGATATTTAGAACCTTCTTTGGCATAGCCATGAATTCGATTGATATCTTGCGCATTGTTAACTTTTTTACAATTACATAGTAAACAAGCTGTCAATACAAAATTTTTATCTACATCAATTTTAGAATAATTTAAAAATAATCTAGCTATTTCTACTTTGAATACTACCGATTTATCAAAAAATACTTTTGCTTTTTTGGATAAATAATAGGTTATTTCCATTTTTGCATCTAATTCTTCTTCTTCTAATATATAATCTGCAAAGGTATTCATCTGTCTCCTCCTCTACATTTTTATTATACTGGATTTGACAAAATTTTTCAATATTTTTTCTCTATGTAACAAAAATGTAATAATTTCTATGATTTAATTTAAGTTTAAAAGTTTATTCTATTTTTATGATGTAACATTTCGGGGGGACCAGTAAGCTTACAGTCTGTTATGCAATTACAGACTGTGCGTAGCTGGGAGTTACGAATAAAAATAGAATAAACTTTTTATTTTAAATAACTTCAAACATTATTATACTTTTTCAATGGCATTTCTAGCTAATTCATCACATCGATTATTATACTGGTTATCACTATGCCCTTTTACTTTATTAAACTTAACTTTATGTATTTTAGTCAAATTATATAATTCTTGCCAAAGTTCCTGATTTTTTACAGGTTCTTTTCCTGCCGTTTTCCAGTTGTTTTTTACCCAATTATAAATCCAACCTTGTTCAAAGCTATTTACCACATAAGCACTATCACTATATAATTCCACTTCACATGGATATTTCAAAAGTTTTAACCCTTCTATCACAGCCGTAAGTTCCATAACATTATTCGTCGTATCTTTTTTTCCACCAGATATTTCTTTTTTATTTTCTTTATACATTAAAACTGCTCCCCAACCTCCTGGTCCTGGATTCCCTGAACAAGCACCATCTGTATAAATAACAACTTTTTCCATAAATTTATCCTTTCCATTGTATTTTTTATTTTTTTATGATACTATTATAGCATAAATAAAAAATTGAAATCAAGAAGGGATTTTTATGAGTAAAGTTTTAGGTATTGTAGCTGAATACAATCCTTTTCATAATGGTCATTTATACCATTTAGAAAAGACAAAGGAAGATACAGGTTCTCATTATACAGTTGCCATTATGAGTGGGAACTTTACTCAACGTGGAAGCACATCTCTAATTGATAAATGGTCTAAAGCACAAGCTGCTATCAATAGTGGTGTTGATTTAGTCATAGAACTTCCTGTTTTATATGCCACCTCAAGTGCTGAAAATTTTGCAGAAGGTGCTATTAAAATTCTTGATTCTTTAGGTGTTGTTGACTATATTTCTTTTGGTGCTGAAACCCCCGATATTAGTATATTAGATACTTGTGCTGATGTTTTGCTTCATGAACCGAAACAATATAAAACACTATTATCCCATGAATTATCAAAAGGTGTTTCTTATCCAAAAGCTAGAGAAAATGCCTTAATGATGTATTTAAATGATATTCGAAGATTTGCCAATGTCCTTTCTTCGCCTAATAACATTTTAGGAATTGAATATCTAAAAGCTATGAAAAAATTGAACAGTACTTTAACACCTTATGTTGTTCCAAGATCTGAAGTAGGCTATCATGATTTAAACTACTCTAAAAATATTGCTAGTAGTAGTGCTATTCGAAATATGATAAAAAACGATGGCTTTAATGCTTTATCTAACCTTATGCCAACTTCTAGTTACTCAATTTTAATGAAAAATGCAAAAGCACGGACATATCGTTCCTGATTTGACTGTATTTGAAAAAGAAATTATCTATGCTTTAAGAAAGATGACTACTTCTGAAATTGCTGGATTACCAGATGTTTCAGAAGGGTTAGAATTTGCTATAAAAAACGCAGTTGATTCTTGTAATACTCTAAATGACTTTTTTGAAATTATCAAAACGAAAAGATATACTACTACTCGACTTCAACGTATTTTAATTTATGCTTTATTAGGAATTACTAAAAAAGATATTACGATGTCTAAAAGAACACAACCTTATATTAGAGTTTTAGGTTTGAATAAAAGAGGTAAATTTCTTATCTCTGAAATTGCAAAAGAAAATCCTAAACTTGAGATTATTACTTCCGTAAAACGCTTTACGGATAAAAATTCTAATAAAAATCTTCAAACTATGCTAGACAAAGATATTTTAGCTACTAATATTTATACACTTGGTTATGAAGAAGAATCTACCAGTAATTTAGATTTTACTAAAAAAATTGTGACATTATAAAGTTATTTTGCACGCATACTATCATTTGTATGCGTGTTTTTATGATATCTTCATTTTCTAGAAACCTCATCTAAAAATTTCCCAATAACTAACAATTTCATATTCTTTTTTCACAATGTTCTATCCATTCCTATGAAAAGAAAAATTTTTTCTAAACCTCATATACATCTACTTGGCAATTTTTAATTCTGACTACTTCTTCATTTTCTCCTGGAATGCCATTAAAATACCAACTGGCAGAACGTAAGAAAAAACCATGTGAACAGATTAAAACATTTTCATACTTTCCTTTATATTTCTTTATTACATCATCTAAAAATTCAAATACTCTCTTCGTATAAGACTGACAATCTTCACCATCTTGTACTGGAACATTTTTTGTATAATATCTAATTTCATTAAAAATTTCTTGTGAATTTGGCATTCCTTCATATATTCCTAAATTTCTTTCTATCGCACGTTCATCAATTACAATTGGTATATTCCTTCCCTTATTAATAATGTCAGCTGTCTCTTTGGCACGAATTAAAGGAGAACAAATAATCAAATCAATTGGCATATTGGTTAATTTTTCTCTTGTTTCTTCTGCTTGTTTTCTTCCGTGTTTCATTTAAAGGAATATCAACTTGTCCTGCTGCTTTTTCTAATGTATTCCATTCTGTTTTTCCATGTCTTATTAAAATTATTTTCATTTTTTATCCTCCTTACCCCAACTTTTTTATTATAAAATTGCCCCAAATTATATTTTCTGCCTTTCTCTTTGTGCTTGGTAACGTTTCAAAATAGTTTATTAATGTAGCATTAGCATTTACTTTACCTAAATTTTCTTGCATTTCTTCTTTGTTTAAATAATTATAATATTTTCCTTCCTTTATTTTATACCCCTTTCCTATTTTAAAGGAGATATAAATTATCCCATTAATTTTTAAAGCTTTTATCATTTTATCAAGAATAATTGGTAAATTTTCCTTTTCGACATGTAAAATAGAGGCACATGCCCATATTTCATCATAAGTATCAATATCATCTAATTCATCAAATTTCATACATTCAACTTCTTGATTGATATATTCACTTGCTAATTTACACATCTCTATGGAACCATCTATTGCTTTTACTTTATATCCATTCTCTATAAAGTGTTTACTATCTCTTCCAGAACCACATCCAAAGTCTAAAATGTAGCTATTAGCTGGAAGTTCTTTTAAGAATTTATCATAATTTTCTTGTAGCTTCCCCTCTAAAGTTTGTTCACAATACTGCTTTGCATTTTTATTATAGTATTCTAATGTATTATAGTTTTTTTCCATAATTTTTTCTCCCCTATTTTTATAATTATCTTATTCTGCAATAATTCTAAAAAAAGATTCTATATTGTTCATATTTTTTACATAAATTTAAAGTATTTCTATTCCTTATTTCACTTTTAGGAATTAAATAAATTTCTTTATTTTGATTTAAAATAAACAGATAGTCCACATTTGTATCAAGAAGTGTTTTATATGCTCTTCCTTTTGTTCCCCCACAACTTCTTAATGATACTTGATAATTTCCATTCTTCCTTTTACATCCAGTTGCTTTTACTTGTAGACTCTCAAGTTTTCCAGATTTCTCAATTACTAAATCATAATCTTGTGTATCGTTTAGTGGAATAGATACTGTATATCCATTTACAGAAAAATATGCTATTGCTATTCCTAAACCAGAATTTCTTTTTTCTTTATTAGTGGTAAAATTCATTCGCCTTTCTTTCAAAACGTATGTTTGTATATAAGGTGTAATAAAATACGACTTTCATCGTATTTTATGGTGGGCAGGGAAGGATTCGAACCTTCGTACTCAAATGAGAACAGATTTACAGTCTGCCGCCTTTAGCCACTCGGCCACCTACCCAAATATTAAATTAGTATGGTGCTCCTTCAAGGATTCGAACCTTGGACCCACCGGTTATGAGCCGGTTGCTCTGACCAACTGAGCTAAAGGAGCATGCTCGATTTTATTAGCACAGATTAAAGTATAAACTATTTTAAAATAAAAGTCAATACTTTTTTAAAAAATTTCATGGTAATTTGTCACTAGTTTTGCCCCTTGTTGAATCAGTCGATTTGTGCCAACAGAATTTATCGAATTAATATTTCCTGGCACAACAAACACCTCTCTACCTTGTTCAAGTGCAAAATCAACAGTAATCAATGTACCACTTTTCTCTTTTGCCTCTACCACAAGAACTCCCTGACTCATTCCACTAATGATTCTATTTCTAGCTGGAAAATTCATTCTTTCTGGCTTTGTACCAAGTGGATATTCTGATAGGATAGTTCCTCCTTTTTTAACAATTTCTTCTGCTAATAACTGATTTTCCTTTGGATATACCATGTCTAAACCATTCCCTACCACAGCAATTGTTTTTCCACATTTCCCACAATCTTGCCCTTGTGTATAACTATCCACTTGTCCACAAATAGCACCTTTATGTGCATAACTATCCACACCTTTAGCCAGTCCACTAATAACATTTATCCCTTTTTGTATTAAATGATACGAAAAGTATTTAGTAGCTCCTTCCCCATATTTACTTACTTCTCTGCATCCTACAATAGCAATTGATTTGTCATTTAAAATATTCCTATTTCCTTTACAATATAAACTCATTGGAAAATCATAAATTTGTTTTAAAATATTAGGATATTCCTTATCATAAATTGAAATGATATCAATATCATTTTTTAGCATATATTCTATATGGTTTGCTACACTATCCCTAATATCTTGATTTAAAATATTTTCAATTGTTTTTTCCCCTATTCCTTTGACTTTATATAATTCGTTTTCTTTTAGATGATATATTACTTGCGGATTTTTATATTGCTTCAATAAGTCTTGTTTTTTCTTGCTTCCTAAATGTGGTATTAAAGATAGCCATATCCAATATTTCTTTTTTTCTAATCCTTCCATTTTTTCTCCTTCTAGTATGAATCATTCACAAAATTTTTTTATTACTTTTTTCACTACAAAAAATTATTTTTTCATCTTTCTGTCCAATCTATGTTTTTTCTTGAATAGAAAAAGGGCATTATTTCAATAATACCCCAAATCTATATTTTATTCTATTAAAGAATTGTGTCCTACTCTTGTCTAAAAAGTTGAATTTTCGTTATTTTGTTCTTTAGCAGCTTTGATAACATTGTTCATTAGCATAGCAATTGTCATTGGACCTACTCCTCCTGGAACTGGTGTAATATAACTTGCTACTTTCTCTACTTCATCAAAATCTACATCTCCTACTAATTTTCCCTCTTCATTTCGATTGATACCTACATCAACTACAACTGCTCCTTCTTTCACCATATCTTTAGTAACAAATTTAGCCTTTCCAATAGCTGCTATCAAAATATCGGCTCTTTGTGTATGTTTTTTTAAATCCTTCGTTCGAGAATGACAAATTGTAACCGTTGCATTATTCGCTAAACAACATTGTGCTAATGGTTTTCCAACGATATTGCTTCTTCCAATAATAACAACATCTTTTCCTGTTAACTCGATGTTATATTCTTCAAACATTTTCATAACACCATAAGGAGTACAAGAAATAAAAGTATCTCCTCCCATAACTAGTTTTCCAACACTTGATGGTGTAAATCCATCTACATCTTTTCGATAGGAAATAGCTTTAAATGCTTGATTAATATCTAAATGCTCTGGCAATGGACTTTGTAGTAAAATACCATTCACTTCTTTCTCATTATTTAGCTTTTTAATTAAGTCATTTAATTCTTGTTGGCTTATGGTTTCTTCCAAAAAATGCTCTTCATATTCAATTCCTATCTCATTACATGCTTTACTTTTATTTTTTACATATACTTTTGAGGCAGGATTATTTCCTACCATAATAACGGCTAATTTAGGTTTAATTCCTTGTTTTTTTAGTTCTTCACACTCTATTTTTAAATTTTCTCTTATTTTTTTTGCTAATGTTTTTCCTTCTATGATGGTTGCCATTCTTCCCTCATTCCTTTCAAACTTTTGTCCATTATATAGCAAAAATATATCTTTTGCAATATAAATTACAGTTATTAGCATATTTGTTTTTCATATTCTTTTTTTATAATTCTATAGATATCTCCCCAATTATTTACTTCTTTTATGTACTCATTTTCTTCTAATTTCACTAGATTTGTATCTCTAAAATATAGAGTTTTGACATGATTGTCTGCTAATTTCTTTATAATTTTCCAATCATCATCAATCATAATATCTACCTTTTCATTTTTACAAATTTCTAGCTTGTCCTCAACTTTCCAATAATATTTATCAAATTTAATATAATTCTCATCTAATAATCTTATGGCATCCTCTTTCATTTCTTTGATAAATCCACCTCTAGCAGTAATAACTACAAATTCGTGTCCTTGTTTTTTTAGTAAATTATATACTCCTATAAATCCTGACATTAGATTACTTTCTTTTGATACTGTTAAAAAATATTTTTCAATGAATTCTTTTTGCCACTCTTCTGTCCAATTGTATCTAGCTTGAAATTTTGGCTCTTCTTTATTGATTAAATGATTTCCTTTTAAGGTATCAATATCAAATATTTCTTCGTATGTTCTAAAGGTTGTTTCACTATCTATTACTACACCATCTAAATCGATTCCTATTTTCATGGTCATCTCCATTTCATCATTACTTTTTTCCTATTGTTTTTTCTTTCTTCATACTGTATTTATTGTTCTCTCACTTAATAATATCTTCTACTTCTTTAAAACTTGCATTATTAGTTAATACAATATCAAAAGCAGATTGATATAATGCTAAATTTTCTTCTATTTTTTTGTCTAAAAATCCTACTGTTATAGTATTTTCTTTCCTTTCTTTTGTTGCCATATTGATATCATCTACTACATCTCCAAATAACAATGTGTACTCTTTTGTCACTATCATATCATTTAATTCTTTTGAAAAAGTAATTCTATTTTTACTATGTGGTGTAACTGAATAAATGTCCCTTTCACCTTTTCTCTCTATATCACAATAATTAGAATATATATATATATTGTTGTAATCACAATCATTAGCCTTAAGATATTCTTTTATTACATTTCTTATACTACAAGACATGATTATTACTGGCACATTCATGTCATTCATTTTTTTCAAAAACTCTTTTGCACCATCACGAAGTTGCAAATTTGTTTTTCTTACTGCTCCTTTTATCATTTCATTATCTAATTTTTTCTCATGCAACAAATTTATATACTCTTTAAATCTATCTTCCCATGTTTCACTATGTTTATCATGGATTTCATCATATCTTTGCTTAAAATCATCTCCTAACAAATCTGAATAATACAATACTCTCCAGCAACTTATACTATCTCCTTTTGTTAAAGTTCTATCGAAATCCATTAGCACATAAAAATTTCCTTTCATTAATTTTATGCCATCTACTTTTTTCGAATTAATATATTTCATAGTCAATTTCTCCTAAAATATTTTTTCATTTATGTATTCTTTCTATGATTCCACACTTGTATTTTCACTCTATTTCAATACTTTCATCATTTTCTAATATTTCATATTCCACTTCATATTTTTCAAACATTTCTTTTATAAAATCAAAGTTTGGTGGAAATGCTGGATTATCCATATGAATTGGAATTACTAAAGTAGCACCAACCTCTTTTGCATATAATGATGCTTCAAATGCTGACATGGTTAATCCATATCCAGTTACTGGCATACATAGAATATTTGCTTTATAGTCATTCTTGAAACAAATAGTATCACTTGTTGAATATAATCTATTTTCTCCATCATCAATAATATATCCTACATTCTCGTGAACTTCTTTATCGCCTTTTAGTAATGGCTGATATCCATGTATTGCATGTACTACTTCTATTTTTATATTATCTAATTCAATGATATCATTTTCTTTAACAATATTTATTTTTAAATTTTCATTGACATCTTGAACTTCTTTCGTTGAATAAATTGTTATATTTTTATTTAGTTTTTGTAATACCTCTGTATTACAATGGTCTGGATGTTTGTGTGTTATTAAAATTATATCTACTGTATTCCAAATGTCAAAATATTCTTCTTTGTATTTTAAAGTTCCTGGATCTACTAGTATTTTCTTTCCTTTCGTTTCTATCAATAAACATGATTGTGGGAATTTTGTAATTTTCATCATTTATCAAATCCTTTCTTATTTTTATTAAATTTATCTATATTTATACTATTTATCTTTTGAGCTTTTGGGGCTAATATTTTTTGATATTTCCTTTCATTATTTAGTATTATTTTATTCACTTTATTTTACCTATATATATTCCTAATTAACAAATAACACATCTATTATATTATTATATCTATTTTCCAATATTTCTCTAGTTCTTGGACTTAACTTATTGTAATCTCTTTCTAACTTCTTTCTTACATATTCTTTTCCATCTGATATAGACAAATTCATTTCCTTATAGACTAAAGAAAATAGTGATGGTATACAATCAAAGTGTGCTATTACATCTGCATCTGCAACACATTGTTCTTCAATTGTATTTCGTGGTCTATCTTTACTGCCTCTATGATTTAGCACACAATTTTTAACATGTTCTATTCTTTCCTTTGGATAGTTTAATTCTGTTAATAGTTGCTCTGTAATTTCTGTGCCATAAATATGATGTTGTTCTCTTTCTCCATACTCTGATGGCATTGCTATATCATGTAATAATGCTCCCAATTCTACTATTTCTATATCTGCTCCATATTCTTTTGCTAGCTTAACTGCATTTTCAACAACATATTTTATGTGTTCATTCCAAAAATCATATCAATCTTTTTCTTTTGATTTTTCACATCTAACTAATAATTCTTGTTTTATTTTTTTAGTAATTTCGTTCATTGTCTTTCCTCCAACTATAGTCTATATATCTATTATAAAGCCATCTATCTTTATTTTTATCTTTCACTTTATCACACTATAATGCAC
The DNA here is from genome assembly GCA_022792395.1 of Clostridia bacterium. GTDB lineage: Bacteria > Bacillota > Clostridia > TANB77 > CAG-508 > CAG-269. Next base: position 18,361 of record JAAWAX010000034.1, on the reverse strand, counting down.
TTGTACTATATCATCTTTTTCTTTTACTACTTTCTCTAGTTTCAATTTATTTTCAAAATAATTCCCTTTAAATAGTGGTATTCCCTTATTTAACACAAATGGATTATAATTTAAAATTATACTATCTACGATACCTTTTTCCATAAAAGCATTATTTATAGTTGCACCACCAGAAATAAATAATTTTTCGTATTTCAATTTTTCGCATACTTTTAAACAATCTTCTATTGAATTGCAATATGTAACATTTGGAAGTTGATTTTGTTGATTACTTGTTTCACTTAATATCATTATATTTATATCTTTTAAATCCTTTAAATAGTCATCTCCCCAAGACATTATATTCTTCCAAGTTTTTCTGCCCCATATTAGTACATCATATTCTTTTAAAAATTCTATCATTATCTCCCAGCCTCTAAAGGATAAAAAATCTTCACTTCCATCTTCTGTAGCAATTATTCCATTAATAGAACAAGCCATTTCAATTGTTATCTTTCTCATATTCTCTCCTAATCAGCACTTACAAGTTTTACATTTCAGATGTTCCTATCTTATACTCAATATCTTCCATATTAGGAAACATCTCTTTTACTCTTTTCAAAGTCAACATTAACATTTTAGGTTGTGGATTTTTTTTATGGTCAGAAAGCAATTTTTGTGTATAACAATTTTCTGCTGTTTTAAAAAGTAAATAACGGTTTCCCACATAAGTATAATAAATTTGATATCCATTTCTCAAATCTTCCCACATTTTTTCAAACGTATAATCTTCCATTGTTCCTCCCTTTGGCTAAAGTGGGACAGGCACCCATTAGCCATTAAAAATTAATAATTCTTAATCTCTATTTCAAAAAAGTCCCTATATTTAGGCAAATTTCACTCTCAATGGTTAATCTGTACCTGTCCCAGATTAACCACTTACAGATAATTATCCTCACTTAATTTAATCACAAATGGTTAAGCTGTGCCTGTCCCACTTTAGCCATTAATCATTTCTTGAAATTCTGCTTCACTTATAACAGTAACTCCTAAACTTTGTGCTTTTGTTAATTTACTTCCCGCTTCTTCTCCTGCTAGTACATAGTCTGTTTTTTTCGATACAGTACTTGCGGTTTTTCCTCCAAATTTTTCAATTATATTGGTGGCTTCTCCTCTTGTATATGCTTCTAGTGTTCCTGTTAAGACAAATGTTTTCCCTTCAAATCGTTGGTCAACATTTTCTTCTTCTTTTGTTATCATATTTACTTCTGCTTCTTTTAATTTTTGAATTAAGTCTTGCGTTTGTTCTTGGCTGAAAAATTCTCTAATACTATTTGCTACAATTGGTCCGATGTCATTTATCATACTTAAGTCTTCCAATTCTGCTTTCATAATATTATCCATATTTTTATATTTTCTAGCTAATAGTTTAGAGGCTTTCGTTCCTACATGGCGTATTCCCAATGCTGTAATTAGTCTATATAAATCGTTTTCTTTACTCTTGTTTATGCTATCCATTAGGTTTTGTGCAAATTTTTTTCCGTTCTTTTTTAGAGAAGCAATATCTTCTAATTGTAAGGTATAAATATCTGCTATGTTTTCAATTAATCCCTTATCTAACAATTGTCCAATGATGTTTTCTCCTAATCCATCAATATTCATAGCTTCTCTGGATACAAAATGAACTAGGTTTCTAAATAATTTGGCTGGACATTCTATTCCTGTACATCGAATTGCTGATTCTCCTTCCTCTCTAACTGCTTTTGCACCACATACTGGACATATTCTTGGCATTTCAAATTCAATTTCTTCCCCAGTTCTTTTTTCTTTTTTGACTTCTACAATCTCTGGTATAACATCTCCTGCTTTTTGTATGACAACTGTATCACCAATTTTTAATTCTTTTTCTTTGATAAAATCTTCGTTGTGTAAGGTTGTTTTAGAAATCGTTGAACCTGCTACTTTAACTGGTTCTAATATTGCCATTGGGGTAATAACTCCTGTTCTTCCTACTTGACATATAATTTCTTTTAATTTGGTTTCTTTTTTTTCTGGTGGATATTTATAGGCTACTGCCCATCTAGGTGTTTTAGCAGTAGTTCCTAATATTTCTCTAAATTCTAAATCATCTACTTTCACAACTGCTCCATCAATTCCAAAGGTTAATTTTTCTCTCTCTTCTCCTATTTTTTGGATTGCTTTTTCTATTTCTTCCATGTTTTTACAATAGATTCGTACTGGATTGATATTGAATCCTACCTTACTTAAATATTCTAACTCTTCATAGTGTGAGTTAAATTCTTTTCCTTCTATTTTTTGTACATTAAAAATGTATATATCTAGTGGTCTTTTTTCTGTTATCGTACTATCTAACTGTCTTAATGAACCAGCTGCTGCATTTCTGCTATTGGCAAATAATTCTTCTTCCCTTTCCTCTCTTTCTTGATTCATTTTTTCAAAATCTTCTTTGGCAATAAAAACCTCTCCCCTAACAGTAATATCAATTTTCTCTTTCAATTCTTTAGGAATGGTTTTTACTGTTTTTAAGTTTTCTGTAACATCTTCTCCAACCATTCCATTTCCTCTTGTTGCCCCTCTTATGAATTTTCCATTTTTATATTCTAAAGCTGCGGATAATCCATCGATTTTGGTTTCTACTACATACTTAACCTGCTCTATATTATTTTCCTCTGCTTTTTGTTCTATTTTTATCACATAGTCTTTAACATCTTCTATGCTAAATACATCTTGCAGACTTTGTAATGGCACTTCATGATTGACTTTTTGAAAACCTTCTTTTACATTTCCTCCCACTTTTTGTGTTAAAGAATCTTTCGATTGAAATTCTGGAAATTCTTTTTCTAAATTTTTTAATTCTAACATTAACATATCATATTCAAAGTCAGATATTTCTGGTTCATCATCATCGTAATATTTTTTTGCATGATATTCTACTTGTTTTCTTAATTCTTCAATTCTTTTTTGTGCTTGCTTTTTGTCCACTTTGCCCACCTCTTACATTATTTTTTCCATTATATACAATTTTACTAAAAAAAGAAAGGAATTTTCAAAATTCCTTCCACTTTTTCTCATCTTCTAAACTATATCCCTTTATGAAGCAGAATGCTAAAGCATTTTGCTTCATTTATCTGTAACAAGCATAACTCTAACAACTAACGAAATAGTCTATTAAAGGCTGTACTTATTCTACCCTTGCACAGATAATTAATCTAGCACTACTATCATCTGTACAAGTTGATAGCGTAATTTCTGGCTTGCCTCCAGTATCTCTTTGATAGAAAGAGGTATCTTCTGGTGTTGTTTCAAATTTATTGTATATGGTATATGTCATTTTCTTTCCATTATTATCGGTTATATATATTTTATCTCCAACATTCAATTTTTTATTATTAGAAAAAAATAATCCATTTCTATAATTATGTCCAATAATTACACTATTTCCAGATTCATTAATCCCTGTTCCATATAAGAAAGCAACTGCTGTTTCAATTGATTTTTTGGTTACTTTTTCTAATATTGGATATTTAAAATTAGTAGCTGGTATTTCCATTGTTCCTAAAACGCCAAATCCTTTATAAGTTTTCTTTTGATTGGCTGATGAACTAGTTTCTGCATCTTTTATTTGATCAAATGGATTTGTTGTATTACTCATATTATCTGTTTCATCATCTGTTGGCTCTCCATCAGCTACATCCCCTTGAAAATTATCCACAAATTCTGATGTATCTTTTGTTACCATATAATTTTGATAATATTCATAACCCAAAAAACCAAGTAATCCAATGATAGCAACAATTATTATTACTAATATTGCGGTTAATACTTTACTATATTTACTCTCAAACATATTTTTTACCTCCGTATTTCTCTATTTAATCCCTCTGTTTTTATTATACCATATATCTTGTTAAAAGTGTACCTTTTTAAACAATTTTTTCTCCTAACGGTTTTCCTCCTAATATATGAAAATGTAAATGCATGACCTCTTGCCCTCCATTTTTTCCACAATTAACAATGACACGATATCCATCTTGTTTGAATCCTTGCTCCTCTGCTATTTGATTGATAACTCCATAAATTTTTCCAACAATTACTTCATCCTCTTTTTCTAAATGGGCTAAAGATGTAATGTGCTTTTTTGGTATTACTAAAATATGAATCGGTGCTGCTGGGTTGATGTCATGAAATGCTAAAATCCCCTCATCTTCATATACCTTATTACATGGTATTTCTCCTTTTATGATTTTGCAAAATAAACAATCATTCATTTTTAAAAATTCCTTTCTATTAATTTCTAGACTTCCCATTGTTCCCCACTGGTTCCGGGTTTAATTGGGGACATGTCCCCAATTAAACCCGGAACCAGTGGGGAACAGTGGGAAATAGTCAAAAATTATTTAATCAAAACTGCTTTAATTCTTCTAATTCCAGATGAACTAGATTCTTCTTTTTTAATTTTAAAAGTTCCCAATTCTTTTGTATTTTTCACATGTGGACCTCCACATAATTCTTTTGATACATTTCCTATGGTATATACTGTTACAATATCTGGATATTTTTCAATAAACATACATTCTGCTCCAGATTCAAGTGCTTCTTCTTTTTTCATTTCTTGTTTGGTTACTTCCAATCCTTCTTCAATCCATTGGTTTACTAAATCTTCAACTGCTTTCTTTTCTTCTTCTGTCAATTTATGATCACAGTTAAAATCAAATCTCATTCTATCAACTGTTATGTTCGAACCTCTTTGATGAGCATCTTTTCCGATTACTCGCTTTAGTGCTGCATTTAGTAAATGAGTAGCTGTATGATATGCAATCGTTTCTTCTGTTTGCTCTGCTAACCCTCCTTTAAATTTTTGTTCTGCTCCCATTCTTGATTTTTCTTGATGTTTCTTAAATAATTCATCAAATTCTTGTAAATCTACTTGATATCCATTCTCTACTGCTAATTCTTTTGTAACTTCTGGTGGAAAACCAAATGTATCGTATAAGCGAAATACAATTTCTCCTTCAATTTTTTTGTTTCCTATTTCTTCTAGCTTTTTTATCTCCTTTTCAAATTCTCTTTCTCCATGTGCTAATGTTTTTACAAATTTATCTTTTTCTTCTAATATAACACTTTTTATAAGAGTTTTATTTTTTTCTAATTCTGGATACATCTCTTTTAAATTTTCCACATTGATTTCTATTAATGTAGATAGTTCCTTTAACTCAATCTGTAATTTATTAAAATGTCTTATCATTCTTCTAATTACTCTTCTTAAAACATAGCCTCTATCTAAATTACTTGGTCTTCCTCCATCTGCTATTATCATCATGCTAGAACGTAGATGCTCTGCGATAATCCTTCTACTTTCTATGTAATCTACTTTTTGAAGTTGTTCTAATTTCTCCATAATTGGTTTGAAAATTTCTGTATCATAAGGTGTCTCTTTTCCTTGTAATAACATAGTCATTCTTTCTAATCCTAGCCCTGTGTCTACATTCTTCTTTTCTAATTTTGAATAACCATTTTTGTCTTTGAAATATTCCATAAATACATTATTCCATATTTCAACATATTTGCCACAATCACAAGATGGTTGACACTCATCTGAACAAGCTGGCTTTCCTGTGTCATAAAACATCTCTGTATCTGGTCCACAAGGTCCTTCTTCTCCTGCAATCCACCAGTTATCATCTTTTCCATAAAAATAAATTCTTTCTTCTGGTATTCCTACTTTTTTCCATATATCTGCTGAAACCGTATCTCTTGGACAATCTTCATCTCCAGCAAAACAAGTTACAGATAGTTTTTCTGCTGGAATTCCTAATTCTTTGGTCAAAAATTCATAACTCATACTAATTGATTCTTCTTTGAAATAATCTCCTAATGACCAGTTTCCAAGCATTTCAAAATAGGTTAAGTGGCGATTGTCTCCTACTTCTTCTATGTCATTGGTTCTAACACATTTTTGATAATCCGTAAGGCGGGTTCCTTCTGGATGTTCTTCTCCTAATAAATAAGGTACTAATGGTTGCATTCCTGCAGTTGTAAATAATACAGATGGATCATTTTCTGGAATTAATGGTGCTGATGGTATGATGGTATGCCCCTGTTTTTTAAAAAAGTTTAAATATTTGTTTCTAATTTCAATTGCTTTCATCATTTTCTCCTCTCAATCTACCTCTATTTTTTCTCTTTTTTTATGCTATTATTCTACTACATTACAAAAGAAAAAGCAAGTGAATAAAACTTGCTTTCTATCTATTATCTTTTATTTTTGATACTTTTATGATTATTAATATATTTTTATTTTACTCACAAAGTATAATATTAATTCATTGTTATCGCTTTCATTATTAATGTTTTATTAAAGATTCCCCCAAGGTAAATACCTTGGGGGAATCGATTAGAAATAGAAACTATAAAAATTGTTATTCTTTTAAACTTTTATTATGAATCCTTCTTCTTTATTTAACAACTTCGTTCTTGTCAGCACTGCCATTTGTATCATTAGCATTGTCGACCTCGTTTTCATTGCTTACTTCCTCGCTGTTGTTTGATTCCTTGTCATTCTCTTCCAAAATCTCATCCATATCAATAATATCATCAATATCATTAGGATTCAACAACTTTCTAGTAACCAGAAATGTTAAAATTCCAGAAAAAGCGGTCGGCATAAGCTTTTTCATTATAGGAATAAGTTGAGATACAAAATCCCTTATCCGCCCAATTGATTTTTCATCATCATTATTATCTTCTGCTTCCTTCTTTTTGTTAAGAATTTTCTTTCCATACAACAGAACAGAAATCCCAACGATTGCTGCCAAAAGCATAAATTTTCTTGTTTTTTGTAGTTCTTCTTCATTTTGAATGTTAAATTTATCCTCAACAAAAAGTTTTGCCATTTCAAAGCATAAACCTAACTTCACCGAAAAATCACCAGTCATTTTAGCAGCTTTTGTTTTAATTGTTTCAAACCATTTTGGTCTCTGTGTCATCATGTACACAATTATAACGGAAGTAGCAATTGGCAATAATTTTTCCGTTTTAGGTTGTATCCAACCAAATTTTTTTCTGCTTCCCTCCAGCTTTTCCAACCCTTCTTCAATTTTCTCCACTTCCAATTCTCTTACATCATTATTGTAAGAAGAAATAGCCTTTATGGTTGCATAAGCCACAGTAGCTACTCCACCAAAAGCCATTAGTTCTTTAAGTTCTTTTTTGTTTCCCAGTTCTCTGATCCGAAATCCCAGCTTTTTTTCGCATTCATTATCGATATTATCGACATTAAGTGCGGAATTTTTGGAATTTAAAATCCGATATGCTACAAATATAGTAGCGACTGGTATAGCCCATTTTAAAGTGATTTTATACTTTGTTACCAATTGTTTTACGGTTTCAAAGTTTTCCTTCGGCGAATTTTGATAAAGCTGTTGCCAAATAGTTGTTTTTTCCATTTTTAAAGCCTCCTTATTGTTTTCTGCTTCTGGTTGCTGATAATCTTCTTCCTTATTATCTTCTGCTTTTGATTTCTGTATTTCACTATTAGCAAAATTTTTATAGTCTAAATTTTCAAATTCTAATCCAAACTCAATCGTGACATATGGGGATTCTTCTTCTGTCACCAATTTATAAATTGAGCAATTATGTACATGCTCACAATAATGACAATTAATAATCTTATCACACTCATCCAGTTTAAATTGCAATGACCAAGTTACTTTAGGTTCATTGTTAATAGCTTTTTTCATATCCCCAATAGGAATACGAGCATCAATCTTTAAATTTGCTACTCTGCATATAGGTGCCGTTTTTATATAACAGTACCCATCTTTAAAATAAAAACTGGTTTTTCCCTGATAAATAATAGGACATTTTAATTCAATTGGATAGTTCTTTGAATTATAATAATCCATCTCATAGTTAGAGTGTCCCCACTCATGCCATTTCCCACAATAAGGACAAAGATATCTCTTTGGTGTCAATTTTAAAAAACTTTCTAGTTGCATATAAATGTTCCTCCTGTTTTACTAGACTAACAATAGTTTCTTATCTCCTTTCTATAGTGTGTATTTGTGTAAATACATTTTAGGCTATCAAAGTCAATTTTCCTTTGATATATATACACTTAAATACCAATTCGTATTTCACCATAGTTTTACATAAAAGTCAATTTCACTTTTATTTATTCTCTATGTATCATTTAAATATAAAAAAGATAATAAACATAATATATGTCTAAAATCTTTTTTCTTTACCATTTTCTTTTTAATTACACTAAATAATACTATTGAGCATAGACTATGTTAGCAGAACAATATTCTTTCCATTGACTATCCCATCCACTTGGTTGTTCTGTTTCTTTAAAAGGTACATAAATCGTTTGTGTCTCTCTCCAGTAAGCAAATGCCGAATAGCCTATAGTCCTTACTGAACTCGGAATTGTAATTTTTTCTAAACAAGTACTATTTGCAAATGCCCATCTACCAATGTAAATCAAAGAAGAAGGAAGCTTTATTGCTTTTAAATTTGAACAATTCTTAAAAGAAACACTACCGTATTGTTTCTATTGAGTCAGGAAGAGAAATCCTCGAAAGATTTGTACATCCCATAAATGCTGCACCTTCAATAGCCGTTACTTTATCTGGTAAAACTATTTCTTCTACATCTTTAATTCCAAAGCCTTGATATGTTGACCAATCACCTTTACCAGAAATGATTCCAATCTTCTTTACTTCTTTACCCTTATAGGTTGCAGGAATCTTAATTTTAGTTTTTCCTAACTCACAGTTTCGAAATGTTCCATTATGCCAGTCATAATAACTATACGCTTCTTTCAAAGCAATACTACCTGTTTCCTCATCAAAGTCTAAATATTCTTCTGTAAGTGTATAAACTTCTTCAATTTCACTTCCTCCTTGGCTTCCCTCTGTCACTTTTCCTTTTTCATCTATTATAAAAGTATAGTCATCTACTGTTACTGTTACTGGAAATTCTTCATTAGTATCTGTTACCGTTCCTCCTATTTTTTCCAATTCCTTCTTTAAAATAGTAATATCTACATCTCCATTTTGATTATAACTTGCTAGCACCGCCATTTGCACTTTTTCTCTAGTTGCTTCTTTTTGGGTATCTTCTTTTGCTTTGGTTGCCTTTGTTAAAATTCCATTCTCTCCTGTTAATGTGCTAACACTTACTGCAGCTAAAATTAGTAAAACAATTATGGTAATTACTAGTGCAATCAATGTAATTCCTTTACTATATTCTAATTTGCCTTTTTTTTCTCTCTTCATTTTATTTCCTCCTTTTATACATAATTTATCATGTATAACTTTTATTATAACTTACTAATATTTTCTTGACAAGGAATATCTTTCATTTCATAAAAAAGTAATCAATTTGTAAAATCTTTGTAATAATACATGATTTTTTATGTATGTTTTTAGCATTTCTTATTTTTTTGTTAAAATTGAAATAATTAGTTTTATTTATACTTATAAGTAATAGGAGATTATTATGAAGTTTAAAAGAATGAAAGACTTAAGAGAAGATAATGATAAATATCAAAAAGATATTGCAGACTTATTAGGTATTTCTCAACAATATTATTCTGAATATGAGAGTGGAAAAAGAAGTATTCCGATTCAGCATTTAATTACTTTAGCCAAATATTATAACACTTCTATCGATATTTAGTAGGATTATCTGATAAAAGAGGTGTATTACCAAAATATAAAAAAACAAGTTAGTTTTTTCATTCAAATACAAAAAATCAACTTGTTTCCTATTATTTTACTCTTACTTATATATCCATCTGACTACCTAGAAATGTTGCTGCTGATTGAGCAACCTTTTTTTCTACATCATTCATCTTTCCATTTGGTTCTTTTGCCATTAAAATAACGGTACCAATTGTATCACCATTTGAGACAATTGGGTATACAATTTGTGCATTGCTTTTTCTTTCTTGATTATCATTTTTCGTAATTGGCATGGCAATATCACTATTCTCTTTGCTTGTATAAATTTCTTTATCTTCCATTAATTGTTCTAATTCTTTACTGACATCTTGCTCTAAAAACTCTTTTTTAGAACCTCCTGATACAGCTATAATGGTATCTTTATCTGTAATACAAGCAATATGTCCTGTGGTTTTTGATAATGTTTCTGCATAGCCTGCTGCAAATTCTGAAAGCTCACCAATTGGAGAATATTTCTTTAAAATAACTTGCCCTTCTCTATCTGTAAATATCTCTAATGGATCTCCTTCTTTTATTCTTAATGTTTTTCTTATTTCTTTTGGAATAACCACTCTTCCTAAATCATCTATTCTTCTTACAACTCCAGTTGCTTTCATAATTTTCCTCCTTGTCATTTTTTGGTTTATAATTTTATTATGACAAAAAGATAAAAAATTATGCATGCAAAATAAAAATTTGAAAATTTTCTTTACTCTTCTGTTTCTACTATCTCATCTTCTTTTTTTGGTGAAAAATTAATTTTGTATTTATCTAAAATATATCCCATATCTTTTGAGAATTCCTTCAACATAACAATCTTAATGCTTGGTTCTTTTCCATTCAAATAATCATCTATAATCTGTTTCAATTGTTTAATGTTTTTCATTTCTGGTTCAATTTGCTTTGGATATCGGTTGGCTCTATCAATCATTTTTTCTTTAATTAAAACGATATCTTCATTACTTGCACAAGAAATTCTTTGAAATAACTGGAATGGGTCATAATATTTGAAAATTGGAATTTCCATACATTCTTTATCAAATTTCTCATAAAATTGTTCCATTCTCATAGGAATACATTTCATTACATCCTCTGCTTTCTCTTTATACATCTTGTCTAACAATTGATCATTTAGCGTATTAAAATGTTTTAAAATTTCTTCCATGTCTTCTTCTACTTCTTCAATTGCAATCTTTCCTAATTCTTCTTCTGGATTCGGACAATATTCAGAACCTAAAGAAGCAATATTCATTCCATTGAAGAAAAGACATTTTAGAATTTTCAAATCATAATCAATTAATCCTTTTCTTGAAAAATAACTAAAATAAGCATATAATTTTACAGTATCAATTAAGCTTATATTTCCTTCTTTAACATCATCTAACACTTCTTGAATAACAGAATCAAATTGATCATCTGAAATTTTCCAATATTCTTCCGTAAGTAACCTTTTATATCCTGGTAAATTCTCTGTATCTACTGTATTTCTAATTGTTTCCATATTGTCTTTAAATAATTTCATATCAAATATACGTGTTCTGATATAGTATTCTATAAATTTAAAGAAACGATATTCTGATTTAAAGTTATAATAATAATTGTTATCAAATTCTTTGATATAGAATTGTCGATTATCCATCAGTATTCTGGAAGATACTAAAATTGATTTATATTCTTCATTATCTTTAATATTAACAAATTTATCTTTTGTTATCTTACCTGCTTTTATCTCAAAAGAAACCGCTATCGTAAATATCAACATCGTTTGCATGACTCTGTGATTTGTATTGGGATAAGAACGATTTACCATTTCATATATCTTTTTAAAATCATTTAAAGCATGTTTCAAAATTCTTAAGTTTCTCGTTCCACTTTTGTTGAAAGTAGAGATAATTAACCCTGTATTTTCCCTTAAAAATCTAATTAAGTCTGGATTATTTTCATATCGCATCAAAATCCCATTTATAATATAATCAAATTTAGGTGCATATTCAAAAGTTTCTCCAATTAGTTTTTCTTTAATTCTTTCATAGTCATTAGCTTTATCAAAAACGTGTTCTATTTTGTCTTGAATTTTTTCAACCATTGGTTTATCTGTTTTATTCAATTCATCTTGTTTATCTAACAAATAAGTCGCTATAAAGGTTTTCATTTCAAGATTAGAACTTTTTAATTTCGTAGAAAGTTCTTTTTCATTACAAATAATGATGGTTTTGATATGATCATGCTCTACAAAATTATTGATATATCCTAAAATATCAATAACATCTACATTGGCTCTTTCTAGGTCATCAAAACACAATACTTTATCATCTGTTGAAAAAAATTCACCATAATCTACTTTATCCCCATTTTGTGTTACACCAAAAAAGTTTGCCATATCAATTCCTGTTTTGGCATATTCTGGAATGGTAGTTTGACCATTTGATTCCATAAATTTTCTTAAATTTTTATCCATTAATTGTGTGGTTTCGATAAATATTTTTTTACTAATTTCTTCTAGATTCGAAATTCCATATAAAGACATATAAATAGTTGTATATCTTTTCCCATTTAATTGCAAAGATTCAATTTTTTTTCTAATTTTATTATTCCAAAAATGGGTCTTTCCTGAACCCCATTCACCATTTATCATAATAGCATAATCTGTATAATCTGACCTTACATAGTCTAATATACTTTCTACTAAATCTTCCATTCTATCTTTTCCTCCTTATGTGCAATTGAGGATGTTCTTTTTGCACCTTTAATCTTTGGCTATTGTAAATACGCCTATCTTTTTAGGCTTCGCTCCGCTTAATATTTTACTGCATTCGTTTACGGTACTTCCTGTTGTATAGATATCATCTACTAACATTATTTTTCTATTGGTTATTATTTCTGGTTTATATAATTGATATACACCTTGTATGTTTTTTTGTCTTTCTTCTTTGTTCAATCTACTTTGCTCCACAATATTTTTTGTTTTAAAAAGGCATTGATTAACATAGTTTATTTCCATGTTTTTGGCAATTTCCCTAGCAATTAGTTCACTTTGGTTATAGCCTCTTTCTTTCCTTCTTTTTTGACTTATTGGAACTGGTATTATTGTATCATAAGATTTTAAAATTTGAAAGAATTTTTCATTTTTTAACAAAAAATTCACAATGGTTTTATATAAATAGGATTTTCCATTAAATTTATAGTTTAAAATGAGTTTTCTGATTCTTTCTTGATAGGAAAAGATATATAAATGTTCTTGAAAATAATAATTGATATTTTGATTTTTCTCAACTTGAAATTCTGCTAATCTTTCTAATTGTTTTTGACATTTGTTACATAAATAGTTCGTATTCATTTTTCCACAAATCCCACATGTTGGTGGATATATTAGATTTAATAATTGCTTTAAAATTTTGCTCTCTCCTTTTGACTAATTTATTTGAATTAATTGATAATTTTAAAATCATTTTCTTACATTAAAATAGATACGATATCAATTTCTTTGATATCAAAATGCTAGTCAATGTTATTATCTTTGAAGTAATAACATTGACTTTTCCTTGTTAGAAGTATTTCTAGTCTTCTTTTATTACCCTCATTTTATATTCCAATCCAGTATTTCGTTTTTTTACTTCTACATTTTGTATCATGTATTCAACCACTTTATCCATTCCTACAATTACTAATAATTTTTTAGCTCTTGTAATTCCTGTATAAAGTAAATTTCTAGTAATTAACATTGGTGAAGCTGGTGGAATCACCATAATAACAACATCAAATTCACTTCCGTTGTGATTTATGAATGGTTATCGCATAACTATGCTCAATTTGATCTAAATCCGAAAATTCATACCAAGCTATTTTTTCATCATCGAATCGAATCTCTACTTGCTTTTCTCTTTCACTAATTTCCGTAATTGTCCCAATCTCTCCATTAAATACTCCGCTTCCCATTTCTTTCTTTTCAGCTGTTTCTTTTTCCCAATACATATCATAATTATTTTTAATTTGCATCACTCTGTCCCCTACTCTAAAGATAGCTCCCATACTTGCTTTTTCTGGTAGATGATTGCTATTGGGATTTAATTTTTCTTGTAATGCTTTATTCAGTTCTTTTGTTCCTAGCATACCTTTTTTCGTTGGTGATAATACTTGTATATTTTGAAAGAAATCATAATCGCCATAATTTTGTAATCTTCCTGTACATAGAGAAATAACTTCTGCTAGCATTCTTTCTTGTTCGGTTCCTTTAATAAAAAAGAAATCATCTTTCATTTCCTCAAAATCCTCTTCACTTTTCTTCAAAAAACCTTCTCCTTGATTAACTCTATGGGCATTTAAGACTATTTTACTTTTGGCTGCTTGTCTGAAGATTTTGTCTAAATGAATGGTTGCAATTTGTTCAGAATGAATTAAATCCTTTAGTACACTACCTGGTCCAACAGAAGCTAATTGATCTTCATCTCCCACTAATATCAATTTACTACCTTGATAAATACATTTTAACAAATAATTCATTAAGAACATGTCCACCATTGACATTTCATCTACTATAATTAAATCACCATCAATTGGTGCCCCTTCATAATTCGAATTATTTTTATATAAACTATCTTCATCAATCTTTCCAATTTCTAATAATCTATGTAACGTAGAAGCCTCTTTACCTGTTGTTTCTGTCATTCTTTTAGCAGCTCTTCCTGTTGGAGCACAAAGAACTACTTTTTTTCCTTGTCCCTCGTAAATGTCAATAATCGTTTTGATAATAGTCGTTTTCCCTGTACCTGGTCCTCCAGTAACAATTGCTACATTATTATCATTGATTAATTTTACTGCTTCTTTTTGTTTTTCTGACAATTCTAATTTTGAATTTTCTTCTACTTGATTTAGTTCGTTTTCAATTTTAGGTACCTTTTTAATATTTTTAGCTTTTTGTAATCGATTAATTCGAATCGCTATTTCTGCTTCTGTATTAAAGAAGTTGTTTAAATAAACATATTCTGTACCATCCCTATCTTCTATTACAATTTCATTTTTCACATTTAAGTCAATCAATCCATCCTCTATACTTTCACTAGTTACTCCTAAAAGATTCATAACAAATTCCATAAGATTCGCTTTTAGTACACAAGTATGTCCATTATAAGAACTTCTAATTAGTCCATATTTAATACCACTCGTAATTCGTGTTTGATTGTCATAATCCATTCCTAAATCTAGTGCCATTTTATCAATTTGTTTAAAATCCACCCCTCTTGCTATATCAATTAAAATATAAGGATTTGCTTCAATTTGTTCAATTGCATTTACACCAAATAAATCAAATACTTTTTTAGCATGTTCAGCACCAATTCCAAATCGTTCTAAAAAACCTACAATTTGCCAAACTTCCCAATTTTGTATAAAATCTTCTGCCATTTCCATTGCTCTGTTTTCTGAAATCCCCTTCACTTCTGCTAATCTTTTAGGTTCATATTTAAAAACATGGATGGTTTCTTCTCCAAATTTTTTAACAATTCTTTTGGCTAAAGCATCTCCAATTCCTTTAATATTTCCATTGGATAAATATCTTTCTAATGCTTCTATTGTTTGTGGCATCATTTTTTCAAATGTATCTATTTTAAATTGTCTTCCATATTCTTTGTGTTCTACAAATCTTCCAACTAATTTAAGACTATCTCCTTCATTTATGAATGGTAAATATCCTACTACTGTAGTAGCTTCTTCTTCTGTTTCAAATTCTGCTATTGTATAACTATTGATTTCATTTTTATAAATAATTCCTTGTATCTGTCCTGTAATTTCCATTTATCTCTCCTTTTTGTAGATACAAGTTTATCACATCTTTATCATTTATTCAAGTGTTTCATTTGGGCTATAGCTAGACTTAAATTAAGTTTCATTTACATTATCTATGATGTCTTTACATTCTTTCCAATTGGTCACTCTTAAACAATCATATTCTATTTCCATTTTTTTGGCTATTTCTTTTGTTCTATCTTCTGATTTCAAATCTGCTACTATAATATTTTTTAAGTAATCTTCTTTTCCATAAAGTATCTTAAATAAACTTGACCTTAAAAAACCTTCTATTTTTTCTTCTTGATTTTTGACTGCTATAATTAAATAGATTCCATCTGATTGAAGATTTGTATAGGTAAATATATTTATGATATTTTTTATAATTTCAAAAAATCCATAAATAGCAAGTGTCCAAAAAATAGTATTTAAAATAAATTCTATCATTTTTAAGCCTCCACCCTTTTATTATATGTTCATTTACTTTATTTGTGATTATTTCTTCTTAACCTTCTCATAAATACAAAAATGGTCAACCTGTGCCTGTCCCACTTTAGCCAAAACAAAAAAACCACCTAAAATTTAGTGGTTTTTCACTTTTTATATCTTTTTGATTTAAATTAGATAAGTTGTAATATAGCAACTTCTGCTCCATCTCCACGTCTTGGTCCTGCTTTGATAATACGTGTATATCCTCCTACGTTTTTACCAGCATATTTTGGAGCTATTTCGTTAAATAATTTTGATGGTAAATCAACATTATTTCCTTCGCTATCTTTTACTTTATTTATTTTTCTCATAATTTTTCTTCTAGCATTTAATCTGCTTGGCATATCTTTTTGTCTCTTTTCAGTTGTCTCTTCTTTTACTACTTTTAAATATTCTTTTCCATTTTTGCTTTTTACTAATTCTGTTTCTTTATTTCCTTTGGCATCTAATTTTGCTTTTATTACTTTAACATCTACTGTTTCAAAATTATCTTTTTCTTTGATTGCAAGTGATATTATGCTGTCTGCAATGGCTTTTACTTCTTTTGCTCTAGCAAGTGTTGTTTCTACTTTTCCATGCATAATTAAATCAGTTGTTAAAGTTTTTAACATTGCCATTCTTATATCAGTTGTTCTTCCTAACTTTCTATTGGTAGCCAATTCTTTCACCTTCCTTTTTCTTTTTATAATGTCAAGGGACAAATTTCTATTTAGTTTTTTCCTTAAGGGATAAAATACATCCCTTCTCCTTATGAATTACTAATTCCCTTTTTTATATTTTTATTTTTAGTCATCTTCTGAAGCGAAATCTAGTCCTAATGAATGTAATTTTGCAGTCACTTCATCAAATGATTTTTTACCTAGATTTCTTACTTTCATCATATCTGTTTCAGATTTATTAGTTAAATCTTCAACTGTAGCAATTCCAGCTCTTTTTAGACAATTGAAAGATCTTACAGATAATTCTAATTCTTCGATTGACATTTCTAATACTTTTTCTTTTTTAGATTCTTCTTTTTCAATCATAACTTGAGTATTTTTTGTAGCTTCTGATAAATCAATAAATAATTCTAAATGTCCTGTCATTACTTTTGCTGCTAAACTTAAAGCTTCATAAGCTTTTAAACTTCCATCTGTCCATACTTCAATAATTAATTTATCATAATCTACCATTTGCCCTACTCTAGTATTTTCCACTTGATAGTTGACTTTTCTTACTGGTGTATAGATAGAATCGATTGGAAGTACAGATATATCTTGATTTGTTTTTTTATTTTTTTCAGCAGAGTTATATCCTCTTCCTCTATCTGCTGTCATTTCCATTTTTAGGCTTCCACCTTCAGAAATGGTAGCTATATGTAATTCTGGATTCAAAACTTCGGCAGTTCCATCTGTAATAATGTCTGCTGCTGTTACTTCTCCTTCTCCCTTAACATCAATTCTTAAAATCTTTTCTTCATTTCCATCAAATTTTAATCTGACATTTTTCAAGTTAACAATGATTTCAGGCACATCTTCTACTACGTTTGGTATTGTAGAAAATTCATGTAATACTCCATCTATTTTTACGCCTGTTATGCTACACCCTGGAAGTGATGAAAGTAAAATTCTTCTTAAAGAATTTCCTATTGTTACTCCATAACCTCTTTCTAATGGTTCGCATACGAATTTTGCATAATTATTTGTATCATCTACCTCTAGACATTCAATATTTGGCTTTTCAAATTCTATCATTCTTACCTCCTAAATTTTAGGAATACGTTTTCCCAAACTTTTTAAAACCTTCTTATGGTTTATAAGTAAAATTTTTAAAGTTTTGATTAAACCTTTATAATATTTACTTTTATTTATTATTATTTTGAGTAAAGCTCTACTATTAAATGTTCTTCAATTGGAATATCAATGTCTTCTCTAGTTGCTAATCTAACGACTTTACCAGTTAATTTTTCATTGTCTTTTTCTAACCATGCTGGCATTGGTCTTTTACTTGATTCTTCTACATTTATTTTGATAGTAGCATTATCTTTTTTACTTTCTCTTACTGTAATAACATCTCCTGCTTTTACTAAATAAGATGGGATATCAACCTTTTTACCATTTACTTCAAATTGTGCATGGTTTACAAATTGTCTTGCTTGGGCTCTAGATGTTCCAAATCCTAATCGATAAACAACATTATCCAATCTGCTTTCTAATATTTGTAATAAGTTTTCACCTGTTACTCCTTTTTTATTAGAAGCCATTTCAAAGTATTTTCTAAATTGCTTTTCTCCTACTCCATAATATGCTTTTGTTTTTTGTTTTTCTCTTAATTGTGTTCCGTATTCAGAAAGTTTTGCTCTTTTTTGACCATGTTGTCCTGGT
>JAAWAX010000033.1 GCA_022792395.1 Clostridia bacterium | reverse complement strand
TGGATTATCGAAGACAAAGACTTCTACATAGATGACAATGTTTCGGGATATACCTTTAATAGACCTGAATTTTCAAAAATGATTGAAAAAGTAAAAGGAGGAAAAATTGATGTTGTAATAGCAAAAGATTTATCAAGAATTGGAAGAAACAATGGAAAAGTTTTAGTACTTATTGATGAATTCAAAAATATGCAAAAAAATTTAATTCTAGTTTCAGAAATGGGAGGAACTTATGATGTTTTAAATGACAGAGATGATACAATTGGAATTACAACATGGTTTAACGAAAGATATGTAAAAGACTGTTCAAGAAAGACAAGAGATCATATGTATTCTAAACAAAAATCGGGAAGATTAATAATGGGAAATTATTATGGGTATGTAAAAGATACAGAAGATGTTACAAAGTTATATGTAGATGAAGAAATACGACCTGTTATAGAATTAATATATAAACTATATATTGAAGATGGTTTAGGTAGAAAGAAAATTTGTGATATTTTGAATAGCAAATATGACTACCCTACTCCTTCTGTATATTATCAACAAAAGCATTTAGAAAGAGGAAGAATATACAAACATCCTGTACAAAAATTATGGTCTACCTATATGATAAGTAATATTTTAAATAATGATGTATATACAGGAACACTTAGAACTCATAAAAAGAAAACTATTTCTATAAGAGGCAGAGCAATTAAACTTCCAGAAGAAGAACATTTTGTATTTGAAAATCATCATGAAGCAATCATTTCAAAAGAAACATTTGAATTAGCACAAGAAATTAGAAAAAGAAAAGCAAATTCAAAAAGTACTTGTCGGGACAAGAAAAAGAAACTATGCTTTTTCTGGATTAGTTAAATGTGGTGATTGTGGATTTGGAGTAAGTCGGTATAACCATGAATCGAAAACAAAAGCAAAAAGGATATGAATGTTCCCAGTATAGAACTTATGGGAAAACAAGATGTAAATGTCATGAGATAAAAGAATCTGATATGATTATTCATTTAAGGGAATTTCTAAGATTTACAAGACAACAATATATTGATGAAATAACTAAAATAGAAATTGAGATGAAAACTACTAATATGCAAACTAATAAAGAAAAAATTAAATATGAACTTGAAACTCTAAAAGCGGAATATAAAGTTTTATTAAACCAAAAAATAAAAGATTTAGCATCAAGTACAAATGAATATCAAAAACAAATGATAGAAAATACATATAAAGAATTAGAACTGGATAAAACAAACAAAATAGAAAAATTACAAGAAATACTAAACAAAGAAGAACAAGAAATTTCAAAAGAAAAAATTAAAAAGTTAAAAACTGCAATAGAGTATTTCGATGAAATAATTTTAAGTGAAATACCAAGCAGGTATGTTTTAGAAAATATACTAGATAAAATATGGATTTATAGTGATAAAAGCGTAAAATTCGATTTAAAAGTCGATATCGAAAAGTTAATATAATCCTCCCCACATTGTAAGATTTTACCCCCGTATGTACAACAGAAATGATAGCTTTTACAAGAGCTAATCCATATTTTAAGGAGTTGAACACAGAATTGTTAGGATTAAGTGTAGATAGTAATAGTTCTCATCTTGCACGGCGAAAGTTACCAACAAAATAAAAAACAAGCAATCACCTGTTAAAAGCTAATTAATATCATAGTGAAAAAAAAAGGAGCCTATAGAGACTCCTAAATTCTTATCAAATTACATTAATTCTTCTTGCATTAATCATTTTCGCAATTTTCTTGATGTTCTCTCCGCCTTTGCCGATAACAAGTCCTTTATATAAATCTTTAACTTTAATTGTAATGGCTTGTCCTTTGGCATCCATCTTTTTAATGAATACAACATCATGCTTGTAGCCACGTGACCAGGGGCAATTTCTTTCACAAACTTTAATATAGTTTTTTGGTACGTATTGTTGATAAAAATAATTTGGTTCTTCGTAAGGGTCTGAAGAAATTGTTACTACTGAAGAAATTCCTTCATCAAGAGAATTTTCTTTAAACATTTCTTCAAAAACTTTTGATTGCTCAATAGCAACTTTCTTCATACAACTTAAATAGATTTCTTTTACCCACTCTCTTTGAAGAGGGTCAATTGTGTCATCTGTGTATGCATCTTGTAACAAATCAAAGTTACCTGTATAAATATTGAATTGATACAAAGGTGCTGTGATTTCAACAATTCTTCTGTCTATGGCAGTCAGTTCACAAGATTCTCCATCAATACAACAGTCAACACCATTATCATCAAGTTCATGTCGCAGTAATGGATTCATTAGTGCTGAAGGTACAGAAAAGAAACTAGTTGATATAAAATCTTCTGACCGTAAGTCAATATATCGTTCGCTTTCTTTGACCCATTTGTAATTTGACATATAAAATACCTCCTTTTTATTTGTGTCGGAGGCTTCCCTCCGAATTTTTATTGTTTCGAAGAGAATTACTCTTATATAACAAAATTATAACATATTTTATGTAAAATAGCAAATTTATTACTAGCACTTGAAAAGATATTAAAGAAATGATAATATATAGATATATTTATATTACCTATGAAAAAGGAGGTTAATCTATGAGTGAAAAAGTATATACAATTGAAGAAATAAAAGAAATGATATATGATATATTAAAAAAATATGGAATTGAAAAAGCATATATATTCGGTTCGTATGCAAGAGGTGAAGCAAATCAACAATCTGATGTTGATATTATGATAAAAAAAGGGAATTTAAAAACACTTTTACAATTATCTGCTCTTGCTTATGAAATAGAACAAATTTTAAAAAAACAAATTGATATTGTAGTAGAAGAAACATACACTAAAGATATACAATATGATAGTGAAACAATAAAACTTGCTAAAAATATATTTTATAACGAAGTAAAGAATGAAAGGTTGAATATATATGAGTAATTTAAATAGAGATTTAACAGTATTATTACATATGAAAGAATATTGCGAACAAATAGAAAAAACATTTGGTATGTTTGGAAAAAATATAGAAGATTTTAATATTAATGTTATATTTAGAAATGCAATTTCTATGCCTATATTTCAAATAGGAGAACTTGTTAACCATTTAACAGAAGACTATATTGTAGCAACACAGAATGATATAAATTGGAATGAAATAAGAGGAATGAGAAATCGTTTTGCACATGGATATTATGATATGGACTATAGCATTATTTTTGATACAGCAATAAATGATATACCTATAATAAAGGAATTTATTGATAAAGAAATAAAGAAATTAATGAAATAAAAATTATTAAAATTATAGATAAAATTTAAAACTAAAACAGAACAAAATGTGTTCTGTTTTTCTCAAAAATATATACAAAAAATCATCTCTCGGAGAGTAAAAAAGGTTTTAGGAAATCTTCCTAAACAGCGAAAACGGTGTCAAAACACCAAGCTAGCGAATATTGGGCATTAAAAATGATCCTCAATATTCGTTCTTTTTTTGTACCCTTTTTTCTTTTTCTGTACCTATTTTAATTTAAATTAAAAATTATATGTTAATGTATTCATAAATTCAAGTTAAAAACTAGTCATTTTTCAAAATTAGTTTTAATAAAATTTACGAAGGTGAGTAATTAATGAGTGAAAATGATAAAAAGAAAAAAGAACAATTTTTTTGTATATTTAATAATAAAAAAGAAGATATAAATAAGCAAATAGAAAAAAGTTTTATTGTATATTTAAAAAATTTAGTTAAAGATAAGAGCCTTGAAGATTTAGATAAATAGCTATATAATCTTTCTAGCAGGTGATTGCTAGAATAACAGGAGGTTTTAGAAAATGTATGAGTATAAGCGAATTGCATTTTCTTAATCCGAATAACAATACAGAAAACTGTATTGTATAGAGACAGGAGGTGCAAATGAGTTTTAGCAATCAAAACGCCATAAATAAAGCATTTAAAGTAGGAATATATATACGTTTATCTCGTGAGGATGGAGACAAGTTAGAAAGTGACAGTATTTCAAATCAAAGAGATATTTTACAAAGATATATAAAAGAAAATCAATTAATATTAGTAGATGAATACAAAGATGATGGAGTATCTCGGAACAACTTTTGATAGACCTGATTTTAACAGAATGATATCAGATATTGAAAACAAGAAAATTAATATGGTTATTACAAAAGATTTATCAAGACTTGGAAGAGACTATATAAAAACAGGTTACTATATAGAGAACTATTTTCCAGAAAACAATGTAAGATATGTTTCAATATTAGATGGTATAGATACTTTTTTAGATAGCACAAACAATGATGTAACACCATTTAAAGCAATCATAAATGATATGTATGCAAAAGATATTTCAAAAAAAATCAAAGGAGTTTTGCGAGAAAAAGAATTAAAAGGAGAATATTTAGGAAGTATTGCTCCCTATGGGTATAAGAAAAGTGCAATATACAAAAATAAGCTAGAGATAGATAAAAATGTAGCATATGTAGTAGAAAAAATATTCGAACTATATTTACAAGGAAACGGATTACAAAAAATATCAAATATTTTGGATAAAGAAAGAATTGATCCACCAAGTAAGTATCTTAATCTAAAACATCAAAGGACAACATGGAATCCTAAATCTATAAGAGCAATGCTTATAAATGAAGTATATATTGGAAATACTGTTCAAAATAAATGTGTTTCTGTTTCCTATAAAGTAAAAAAGCGAAAACCTAAAAATGAAAGTGAATATATACGAGTAGAAAATACACATACACCTATCATTGAAAAAAATACATTTGTGAAAGTACAAGAAATTCTAAAAAGCAAAAAAAGTTTATCAACACCAAAACATAATGAACTACTAAAAGGATTAATCTTTTGTCATAATTGTGGTAGACAGCTTAGAATTTGTTACAGAGGAAAGACTAAAAAGATAGGTTATATAGATTGTAGTTTAGCGAGAGGAAAAGATAAAAAATGTAAAACCTGTAACTATAATTATAATAAATTCGAAAGTAAAGTACTTAACAATATAAAAGATATAGTTAATATATTTTGCGATAAAAATGCTTTAAAATTGATATATGAAAAAAATAAAGATAGTTATTCTACACTCATCAAAGTAGAAGAAGAAAAATTATTAAATATTAAAAATAAAATAGAAGGTGTATCAAAAAAGTTAGATAAAATGTATATGGATAACTTAAATGGAATTATTACAAATGATGATTACTTTAGATATTCAAGAGATTTTATAGCGCAAAGAGAAAAATTGATAAAGAGTAAAAACGATATACAAGACAAGATAAAAATATTGCAAAATAACATTCAAATAAATCAAGATAAAGAAAAAGCTGACAAAGTAATTGAAGAATTTTTGAAGTTTGAAAATCCAAGTAAAAGGATATTATTTGAATTGATAGATAGAATAGAATTAGATGAATTCAAAAACATATACATATATTTTAATTTTTCAGAATTAAACATTGTGAAAGAACAATTAAATAATATAAATTTTATCGAAAGTGCATAGTTGAAATAAAATTGGTAACAAAAGCAATGCATCACATTTGGCTTGGATGTACGATATTTATTGCAAAACAGGAATTAAAATATCATTCCCAATAGTTGCTGACAGAAATGGTCAAATTGCCAGAAAATATGGAATGATTGCCAATGATATTAGCAATACAGAAACAGTAAGAAATGTCTTTATTATTGATGATAAAGGAATCATAAGAACTATATTAATTTATCCACTCAATGTAGGACGTTTTATTCCAGAAATTATAAGAACAGTGCAAGCTTTACAAATGGCAGATTGTAGCAAAGGATCAACAGCTGCTAATTGGATGCCAGGTCAACCAGTAATTATTCCACCTCCAAAAACATTCCAAGAATTACAAGAAAGAAATGAAGAAATTGAAAAAAATAGAAATGGAATTACTTGGTATTTAAGTTTTAAAGAATCACCAGAAAAATGTATGGAAAATCAAGAAAATTGCAATAAATTAGAAGATTCAAAATAATTTTATTAAAAATGTGCATACTAAATATATAAACCTTAGGAGGTATAAAATGGAAGCAAATCAAAAAATTAATTGCACAGTTTCAACGTGCAAATATAACAATCAAGAAAAGGCAAAATGCACATTAGAATCTATACATGTAGCACCAATTGATAATATGAATACAGAAGCTGCAGATGAATCAATGTGTGCAAGTTATAAATTTGAACAAGAATAAAGCAAAACATTAATAGCATTGATACACTTTAAAACACTAAATATTAATTTAGGTTTATATTTAGTGTTTTTCATATAATAAGAAAGTCATGCTGACTTTCTATTATATAAAATACATTGTACACAAATTTATTTCATAAATTTGGCACGCGAACAAATTCACGGAAAGCCAAAGAGTAAAGTTAATATAGCGCAAAATATTAAGGTTTTCGGATTTGTTCTTTAAGAAAGGGTTGACAGATTAAAAAAATAGAAATACAATAACAAAAAAGCGAAAAAATAAAGGGAGGAAAAAATATGTTAGTAACAACAAAAAAAATGTTTGAAAAATCTATGAAAGAAGGGTATGCTATTCGGAGCATTTAATGTTAACAATATGGAAATCATACAAGCTATTGTGGATGCAGCAGCGGAAAGTAAATCGCCAGTTATTCTACAAGCATCATCTGGTGCTATTCAATATGCAAGAATTAATTATTTAATGAAAATGGTAGAGGCAGCAGTAGAAGAACATCCAGAAGTTCCTATTGCAATTCATTTAGATCATGGACCAGATTTTGAAACAGCAAAAATGTGTATCGATAATGGTTTCACTTCTGTCATGATAGATGGTTCAAAATATGATTTTGAAGAAAATGTAGCTTTAACTAAAAAAGTAGTTGACTATGCTCATAGTAAGGGAGTGGTAGTAGAAGCAGAACTTGGAAAATTAGCAGGAATTGAAGATGATGTTAACGTATCAGAAGCAGATGCTATGTATACAGATCCTGCACAAGCACAAGAATTTGTAGAAAGGACTGGATGTGATTCATTAGCAATTGCTATTGGAACAAGTCATGGTGCTTATAAATTTAAAGGAGAAGCTAAATTAAGATTTGACATTTTAAAAGAAATTAAAGAAAAAATACCAAACACACCAATTGTATTACATGGTGCTTCAACTGTTATTCCAGAACTAGTAGAGATGTGTAATCAATATGGGGGAGATATACCAGGAGCAAAAGGAGTACCAGATGAAATATTGCATGAAGCAAGTATGTCTGGTGTCTCAAAAATAAATGTAGATACTGATTTACGTTTAGCAATGACTGGAGGAATTAGAAAAGTATTAGCAGAAGAACCAAATGCTTTTGATCCAAGAAAATATTTAAAACCTGCAAGAGAATTAATTAAAGAAACTGTAAAACACAAAATGACAGAAGTTTTTGGTTCAAGCAATAAAATTTAGTATTAAAAAAGTTTCATGATTTTAGAATAGAGAAGAAAATCATGAAACTTTTTATCAATATTGATTATTTTTTAGATTAATAGCTATTTGCCTTTGAGCATCCTTTTTAGCTAAATCTTGGCGTTTATCATAAAATTTTTTCCCTTTACCAATACCTAAATCCACTTTAACATGGCTTCCTTTAAAATAGAGACTAATAGGAACAAGACTATATCCTTTTTGTTTTGTTAATCCCATTAATTTATGAATTTCTTTTTTGTGTAATAATAATTTTCTGTCTCGTAAAGGATCTTTATTAAAAATATTACCATGTTCATAAGGACTAATATGCATGCCACAAATAAAAACTTCGCCATTTCTTATGTAAGCATAAGAATCTTTTAAATTGACTTTTCCACTTCGAATTGACTTGATTTCTGTACCAGATAAAACAATTCCTGTTTCTATTTTTTCTTCAATATTATAATTATGATGAGCAGTTGGATTTTTAGCAATTAATTTTGTATTCATTTTATTTTATACCTCGATTTTAATTTTACTTATTATAACATACAATTTAGAAAAAGAAAAGTTGTTAAAAGGAGAACCCTTTAACAACTTAAAAATTAATCTCTTCCATTATAATTTGAAGAACGAATTTGCATTGAGTAATACCAAACTAAAGCTACAATAGCGATAGCGGCAATACCAATAATAAGCCAAGTCCAAGCAGTAGCACTCATACCCATAAAAGTATTATCGGTTGTAGAAGTTCTAGTAGCTGTATAATTATTGTTGGTAGTACTTGTTAAAGTATCTCTATTATCATTATTCATAACAGCATTTCCAACATTATTAGCACCTTCTTCTACTTTACCAGTAGCATCTTTAGAAGCATTAGAAATATCTCTTGCTGCATCTTCTACTGAATTTTCAGCATCACCAACTACATTTCTAACACCATCAGCAGCATCTTGTAATCCATTGTTAGCAAAACATACTGAAAACGAGAAAATTCCAACGATAAGAATACCAATACTAATTAATAATTTTTTGTACATAAAATTATCCTCCTATTTAAAATTTCGAATGAAGTTTATTAGTTTTCATATAAAATATGAAAATTAAATACTAATATTAGTATTTAAAATATGAGAAAAAATATACATACAAAAATTTCAAAAAATAAATTTAAAATCTTATATGGAATCAGAGGTTTTGTTAGAGGATAACAAGATGAAATTTTTTTGATAAAACTAAAAACTCTCAAAATTGAGAGTTTTTAAAACTTATTTTTTTAATCGAATTAAGATAGCGATAGATAATAATATTAGAAGTATACCAATAACAATTAGTAAGATATTAAGAATGGTTGATAATTGTATAGTAGAACTTGAAGTTGAATTTACATCACTTATTGTAGTTGGTGTTCCATAGTTACTAGTTGTATTGGTTGTTGAAGTATTAGTATTATTTTGAATAGAATCATCCTCAAAATCATTATCTGCATCAGTGTTAACGGTATTGGTATTTTGAATGCTATTAGTATTCATAGCGTTAGTATTAGTTCTTGTATTGACTGAAGAATTAGTTGTTAAGTCGGCATCATCTGTTAAATCATCTGACATATTTAAATCAACTGCATAACAAAAATTAAAGTAAAATAGCATAGCAATTATACTAATTGTTAAAATAAAAAATATTTTTTTTGTTTTCATCGTTATTTCCCTCCATTAAACCTAAATTGGTTGATTCTTTTGTTTCTTTAATATAATAACACAAAAAGTTTCAAATTGTCTAGTAAATTTTACAAATTCATCTGAAATTATATAAAATATCATATCGATGAGTAATTTTGAAAAAATTGTATATAATATTAGTAATATTTTAGAAAGGAATGGTAAAATATTATGATACAAATTAGACCAATACCAGATTTACAAAATGACTATAATTCGATTGAAAAATCAGTTTTAGAAAATGATCAAACAATATACTTAACGAAAAATGGATATGGATCTATGGTTATGATGAGTTTAGAAAAATATTCAGAATTGACAAATGAAAGTAATATAATTAGTACAAAACCAGAGAGTGCTAAAAGAGAACATATTGGAATTGTTTCAAGACCAAAAAAAGTAATAGATGAAGATGATGAATAAAGTAGATTTTATCTACTTTTTTCTAATAGTAAAGATAGAACATCGAAAATATAATGTCCGTAAATAAAGAATTGGATGTAATAAAATATGATATAGACAATATTAAAAATTTAATTTATACAATTCGAGGACAGCAAGTAATGCTAGATGGAAATAACAAAAGAGCGTTTCTCAATGTGCATAAGAAAATGTATGAGATTATAAACATCCAAAAAGGTCGCAAATTGCGACCTTTAAATTCAAGTTTTGGCTGATATCTTTCAAGCCACATATTAACCTGGCAAAGATAAGCTATAAGTTGTAGACCTGTCGTAGAGTGTCAGTAAACGGTACGAGTGGAAAGTACTGAAAAATAAGCATTTTTTAAAAGTGTAATTACCTATTTTTAAAAAAGTAGTAAAAAAGTAATAAAATATATGGCGAAATTTTATTAAAAATGTATTGACTTCAAAGAACAAATGTTTTAAAATGGTATCACAATAGTATAATATAAATTAGTAAAATAAATATACCAATAAACGAACTAAAAGATAATCTTAATATGCTATTATGAGTATTTTATATGGAAGTGATATTTATGGAATTTGAAAAAACAAAGCTAATAGAGTTAAAAGAAAAATTTGATTCTATTATTAATACAGAAGAAAAAGAAAATATAGAATTTTGGTATGCTAGAGATTTACAAATACAATTAGGTTATACACAATAGAGAAACTTTTTAGAAGTGATTAATAAAGCAATTGAATCTTGTGAAAATTCTGGAATTAGTGAGTTTGATCATTTTGCTAAGGTCAGAAAAATGATAGATATAGGAAAAGGAGCTAAAAGACAAGTAGAAGATTATATGCTTACAAGATATGCTTGTTATTTAATTGTTCAAAACAGTGATTCAAAGAAAGAAGAAATAGCATTTGCACAAACTTATTTTGCAGTCCAAACAAGAAAACAGGAAATAATAGAAGACAGAATAAAACTAATGAATCGATTAGAAGCAAGAGAAAAACTAAAAGAATCAGAAAAGCAATTATCAAAAAATATCTATGAAAGAGGAGTTGATGATTTAGGATTTGCAAGAATTCGCTCAAAAGGAGATTCAGCTTTATTTGGAGGATTAAATACTATGCAAATGAAAGCAAAATATGGAGTGAAAGAAAATAGACCACTTGCAGATTTTCTACCAACACTTACAATAGCAGCAAAAAATTTAGCAACAGAAATGACCAATTATAATGTAACTGAAAAAGATATGTATGGAGAAGAAAGCATAACAGATGAACATATAGATAATAATTTGAGTGTAAGGAAAATGTTAAATAAAAGAGGAATAAAGCCAGAAAATTTAAAGCCAGCAGAAGATTTGAAAAAGTTAGAAAGAAGAGTAAAATCAGAAAATAAAAAAATAGCAAATGATACTAAATTACCTAAAAAATGAACCATTTAGTTGACTTCATATTTAAATTATGTTAATACGACATTGATTAGCAAAAGCTAAATATTTTAATCAAAAAAACATTTAACTAGTCAACAAAAGGAGGATTAAAATGGCAGAAATTATTTTGAAGATTTTAGGAATGATATGTGCTACAGTTATTTCATACAAATTAGCAACAAAAGAAGACGGGATAGTGCGAGAAACACATCCATACATAGCATTATTCCTAGAATTAGGGGCTTTAGCAATAATTTTTTTAAGCTAAAGAATTTGAGGTTGCAATTTGCGACCTTTTGTTATATTTTACAATTCAATTTTAGGTTGATACCTCTCAAGCCACATATTTACTTGGGTAATTATTTATTTAAAAAAGTAGTAAAAAAGTGATAAAATATATGGTGAATTTTTATTAAAAATGTATTGATATAAAAGAACAAATGTTTTAAAATGATATCAAATCTAAATTAGGATGTGATATTAATGGAAAAAGAAAACAATAATATCGTACCAATAAATGAAGAATTAAATGTAGTAAAATATAAAGTGGAAGATATTAAAAATTTAATTTATACAATAAGAGGAAAACAAGTAATGTTAGATAGTGATGTAGCAATGTTGTATCACTGTGAAACTAGAATTATAAATCAAGCAGTAAAAAGAAATATTGATAGATTTCCAGAAAGATTTTGTTTTAAATTAACAGAATATGAAGTAGAAAACTTGAAATCACAATTTGTGATTTCAAGTTTAAAAAAAGGAAACTATGGAGGAAGAAGAAAATTACCAACAGTATTTACAGAACAAGGTATTGCAATGCTTTCGGGCTTACTGAGAAATGAAATAGCAATTAAAGTGAGTATAAATATTATGGATGCATTTGTTGAAATGCGAAAATTTTTAGTTACGAATGGACAAGTATTTGAAAGATTATCAAATGTTGAATGTAAATTATTAGATCAAGACAGAAAATTATCAAATCATGAAAAGAATTTTGAAGAAATATTTAATGCATTACAAAAAAGTGAACAAGAAGAATTTGGCCGAAAAATATTCTTTGATGGTCAAATTTATGATAGTTATAGTTTAATAATTGATATAATAAAAACTGCTAATAAAAAGATTTTGATTATAGATAATTACATAGACGATAGCATTTTAAAAATGTTAGCAAAGAAGAATAAAGATGTAGAAGTTGTTGTATTAACATCTCAAAATAGTAAAATAAGTAAATTAGATATTAATAGATTTAACAAACAATACCCAACATTAAAAGTAGCAAAAAGTAACAAATTCCATGATAGATTTATAGTAATTGATAATAAAGAATTATATCATTGTCGGTGCATCATTAAAAGATTTAGGAAAGAAATGTTTTGCAATTAACAAAATGTAAGATATAAAATTTATTGAAAACACTGAAAATACAGTGCATTTATGATAATATATTAACACATTAATTTTTACAATCTCCTTATTAAGCAACAGAAGGAGAGGAAGTAGATATAACACTAGCCTTGATATTTATTCCTTGGAGCGAAGTGATTAAATTATTGCAAAAATAGAGGTCGCATTGCGACCTCTGTGCTAATATTACAATTCAATCTTAGGCTGATATTTCTCAAGCCACATATTTACTTGGCAAAGGTACGCCATAAGCTGAGGTCCAGTCATCAATTGGCCAAACCAAGGACGAGTGAATGAATTGCCATTAGTTTCTAAAATATCTAAAATATATTGTCTATTTAATAAATTATTAATAGGAGCATTTTTATCTTTCATAATATTTTCAAGTATATCTTTAACTTTATTCAAATAAGTAGGGTTATGTGTTTTTGGATAAGGAGATTTTTTTCTATCTACTATTTCAGAAGGTAAAAAGTCTTTTGATATATATCTAAGTAATCCTTTTTCTCTACCATTTAAGGCTTTGATTTCCCAAGGAATATTCCAAACATATTGTGCTAAACGATAGTCACAAAATGGTACTCTAAGTTCAAGTCCGTTATACATAGACATTCTATCTGACCTATCTAAAAGCGTTTGCATAAACCAGTTTAGAGTTAAATGTGATATTTTTCTTTTTTCAGCTGTTTCTTTTGAATCAGTATCTAAAATTTCAACTTCTGATAAACTTTCTTTATATCTATAATCAATATATTCTTTTAATTCAACCCTTTTGCTAATTTCTGGATTTAAGAGTTCTTGTCTTTCTGTAATTGCAATTGACCATGGAAAAGTATTACTATTTAATGCATCTTCACGGAAAAACCAAGGATATCCACCAAAAATTTCATCAGCACATTCACCACTTAATGCAACTGTCATTTCTTTTTTTACATTTTTACAAAATAGAAGTAGAGAAGAATCTATATCAGCCATACCTGGCATATCTCTTGCTATCATAGCATCTTCTAAATATGATGCAAGCTCTGGAGTATCAATTACAATATTATGATGATTTGTGTGTAAATCTTGTGTCATTAAATTTATATAGTAGTTATCAGAATTAGGCTGAAAATCACTTTTAACGAAATTTTTATCGTTATCTACGTAATCTATTGAATAAGTATCTAAAGGAGGAAATCCTTTCTTTTTATAATAATCAGCAGCGAATTTCGTTATTATACTAGAATCTAAGCCTCCAGATAGAAAAGTACATAAGGGAACATCTGATACGAGTTGTCTAGTAATTGAATCATTTAATAAGAATTTTAGTTTTTCACAAGTAGTACCAAAACTATCTTTATGTTCTTTAGATTTTAGTTTCCAATATCTCTTAATATGCAATCCAGATTTGTTAAATATTGCAAAATGAGCTGGTTTAATTTCAAATATATTTTTAAATATAGTTGTTCCAGGAGTATGAGCAGGGCCAATACCAAATAATTCTGAAATTCCTTGATTGTCTAAAATCTTTTCTACTCCAGGGTATTTAAAAATTGCTTTTATTTCAGAACTAAAAATTAATGTATTATCATAAATAGAATAGTATAATGGTTTTATTCCAAAATGATCACGGGCTAAAAATACTTCTTCATTTTTTGAATTCCAAATTGCAAAAGAAAATATACCATTTAAATGATTAATAATATCATTACCAAAATGAATATAACTTTTTAATAAAATCTCTGTATCACAATGACTATTAATAATAAATCCATTTTCTTCTAATATTTTCTTTAGTTCTTTTGTGTTATAAATTTGGCCATTATATACTATGGTAAATTCACCAAAAGAATATTTTTCTATCATAGGTTGCTTTCCACCTTCAGGATCAATAACTATTAGGCGTTTATGTCCTAAAGCAATGTGTTTCTTTATG
Organism: Clostridia bacterium; assembly: GCA_022792395.1. GTDB lineage: Bacteria > Bacillota > Clostridia > TANB77 > CAG-508 > CAG-269. The sequence continues at coordinate 1,156 of JAAWAX010000033.1, read as the reverse complement.
TAATATCCTTCTTCATCAGGACCTCTTTTTGAAAGAGTCTCATTCATTTTTTCTAATATATTTATTTTGTTTGAAACATCTTTATTAAAGTCGACAAATCCTACAAAACCGCACATACAAATACCTCCAATATTTAAGTTTTATATTATTCTATGCAAAAAAGCTTATAAAATTTATTGATTTTGTAAAAAAAATATAGTAGACTAATAAATGAAAAGAAAATATATAAAGTAAAAGTAAATTTAGATGGAGGATAAAATGAAATTAAAAAATGTAGTAAAACATTTCAAATTAATTACCCATCATAAATGGGTTGTTTTTAAATTATGCTGTAAAATAGGAGAACCATGGAGGGGATTTTTACATGATTTTTCAAAATATTCACCAACTGAGTTTTGGGAAAGTGCTAAGTATTATGTAGGAGAGTATTCTCCAATTACAGAAGCAAAAAAAGATAAGGGGTATTCAGAAGCCTGGCTACACCATAAAGGTAGAAATAAACATCATGCAGAATATTGGGTGGATCGTAGAGCACCAGAAGTTACACCTATAATTCCATATCCATATGCAGTAGAAATGATATGTGATAAGTTAGCAGCGGGAATTATATATCAAGGTAAAAAATGGACAAAAGAGTATGAGTTGGAATATTGGAACGAGGAAAAAGGGAAAATAGAGATAAATAATAAAATGAAAGATTTTATAACAGTTGTTATGACACAAGTTGCTGAACAAGGTATTGATAAAACTTTAACTAAGAGAAATATAAAACAATTATATAAAAAATATTGCGAAGAATAAACTAAACGCTATTGACAAAAAAGGAAAATACTTGTATAATCTTATAGTGACTAAAATAATGAAAAAAATTGAAACAGATATATACATATATCTTTAAGCAAGGGGGGGAATTAGAATGGCACAACCAAAAAGAAGATGGTCAAAAGCAAGAACACATTCAAAAAGATCAACATGGAAAAAAGAAAATCCAACATTTTCAAGTTGTCCACATTGCCATGAACCAGTAATGCCACATAGAGTTTGTAAAAATTGTGGATATTATGATGGTAAAGAAGTAGTAGCAAAAAAAGAAACTGAAAATGCATAATTAGAAAAGTAAGAGTAGCACTTGTAAATATTCAAGTGTTATTTTGTT
>JAAWAX010000032.1 GCA_022792395.1 Clostridia bacterium | reverse complement strand
TTACAGAAGCAACAGCTTTCATTCTGTTCTCTGAATTTACTTTTCTTAAACGTACATCTGTGATTTGCATTGTTGAATAGCACCTACCTTCCTTAAGTTTTATAATATTATTTTGTACATATAGCTTGTATCTTATGTACAATTATATATTTCTTCATAAAAAAAGTTTTTCCTTCTTTTTTTTACAAAAAAATTAAATTTTATAAAATCCTAATAATAGTAACCATATTTTACAATAAGTAATAAAATATACAAGGTTTTAATTTTTTCTTTAAATTTCAACTAAACTATTGAATTTTTACCTATATAATTATATAATTTATCCGTTGAAGGAGTGTTTACAAATGCCAAATATTGATAATATAAAAAAATATAAAAATATACATATGATTGGAATTGGTGGCGTTAGCATGAGTGGTATTGCTGCTATTCTAAAAAACTGGGACTTTCATGTTACTGGTTCTGATTCTTCGGATTCAGAAAATGTAAAATCCTTACGAGAAAAAGGATTTAAAGTTACCATTGGTCATAATTTAGAAGATATAGCAAAATCGGATATTGTTGTTTATTCTGCTGCTGTAAAACAAGATGACCCAGAAATGGCAGAAGCTAAAAAACAAAAAATTCCTACCATTGAAAGAGCTGACTTTTTAGGTGAATTAACACGTTGTTATAAAGATACGATTTGTATCTCTGGTACCCATGGAAAAACTACTACTACTTCTATGGTTTCCCTATGCTTTTTAGAAGCGTTAAAAGACCCTAGTATTCAAGTTGGTGCTTATTTAAAACAAATTGGCGGAAATTATTTAGTTGGCAATAGTGACCACTTCATTATTGAGGCTTGTGAATATGTCGAAAGTTTTTTAAAATTTAGTCCCAAAGCAGAAGTTATTTTAAATATTGACAATGATCATTTAGACTATTTTAAAACTTTTGAAAATATCAAAAATGCATTTATTAAGTATGTAAAACTTTTACCAAATGATGGCGTTTTAGTATTAAATGCTGATGATGCTAATTGTTTGTCATTAGCCAATTATACAAATATCCCCCCTATTACTTATGGTATTGAAAACAAAAATGCTGATTTTTGTGCTAAAAATATTAGCTTTGATAATGATGGCTTTGCTACCTTTGATGTTTATCAAAAAGAAGAATTTTTTACTACTATAAAGCTTTCTGTGCCTGGTACTCACAATGTTTTAAATGCTTTATCTTGTATCGCATTATGTACTAAATATGGAATTGAAAAAAGTGCGATTCAATCTGCATTATTAAAGTTTACAGGTGCTCATAGAAGATTTGAATTGAAAGGTAAAATAGACAACAAAGTAAGTGTTTATGATGATTATGGACATCATCCTACCGAAATTTTGGCAACTGCAAAATCACTTTCTCATAAAAAATTCAATCATTCTTGGGTTGTTTTTCAACCACATACTTATAGCAGAACCAAAAACTTACTAAAAGATTTTGCTAATAGTCTACTTCATTTTGACCATGTAATTGTGTTAGATATTTATGCTGCTAGAGAAAAAAATACCTATGGTATTACTTCCAAAGACTTGGTAAATCAATTACATTCCATTGGTAAAGAAGCAAAATATATTCCCGATTTCAAAGAATGTGTTTCTTATATAAAAAATAATATACAAGAGAATGATATTGTTCTAACTCTTGGTGCTGGTACTGTAACCAATATCGGTCCTATGTTATTAGAAGAAAACTAAATGAGAATAACAGTGGCATGATTAAAATATGAAAAATCTCCCAAGAGAAAATCTCTGGGAGATTTTTGTGATTGTTTATGTTTCTTTATCCATAACGTAGATGATATCCTTTTTCGTTTTATTCTATTCCTATTTTAATTCACTTCTTTTGACTGTTTTAGCATAATATCGCCAAAAACGGCATATCCAGCTTGTGGATTATTGACTAAAACGTGAGTTACCGCTCCTACAAATTTTCCATTTTGAATCACTGGTGAACCTGACATTCCTTGTATAATGCCCCCTGTTTTTTCGATTAGTCTCTCATCTGTTACTTTAATTTGCATACTTTTATTATCATAGTCATTTTCTTTATAAATCTTTTCGATTTCAATTTCATATTCTTCTACTTTTTGATTATCTAAACTACATAGAATTGTTGCTTTGCCTAATTGGATTTCATCTCTTAAAGCGACCTCCATCTGTTTCGAAGTATCAATATCCAGACTTGATAAATTTTCAACTGTTCCATAAATTCCAAATTTACTATTTTTATAAATGGTTCCTATATTGGTTTGATTTTCCACGGTTCCTTGTATTTTTCCTGGTACTCCACTTTCTCCTTTGGTAATGTTTAAAACCCTAGTTGTTACAAATTCTCCAGATGCAATATTGATAAGTTCTTCGGTATCAATATCGGTAATGCCATGTCCTAAAGCTCCAAAGGTTTTGCTGGAAGGCTCATAAAAAGTAACGGTTCCAACACCAGCAGCACTATCTCTTACCCATAATCCCAGTTTATATTCATTACTACTTGTTTTTACTGGCTCTATACTACATTCTTTCGTTTCTTCCAAATGAACATATTTTATTTGAACGGCTTGCCCTTGTGCCTCATTTACGGTTTTCATCAATTCTTCTGTCGATGCAATTTCTTTATCGTTCACTTTTGTGATAGTATCTCCTTCTTTTATTCCTGTGTTTTCATATGGTTTATATTTTTTCTTATCTTCTCCTTCTATTTCAGACATTCCAACCACTAATACTCCACTCGTATACAATTTCACTCCTGCTATGTTTCCTACTGGTATTACTTTCGTTCTAGGTAATATGTCTACATTAACATCTTTTAAAGATATTTGATCAAATAGACTCACTTGTAATGTTGCTTTTCCCGATTTTGGGCTGACTGTATTCTCATTATAATTAGATGCTGTTTCCATGACTTCTGTGTCCATTTTAATTTGCATTCCCAACAAGGTTTTTACATTAATATTTTCTCCTTCAAATATGACTAATTGATTAGGTATATTTTCAATAGTTAAAGTATAGGCATAGATTACCATTAAAAAAAATACTAATAATAGCTTTGTTATTGTTTTTTTCATAAAAGACTCCTTACATTTTTTGCTATGATTAGTATTTACTTAAAAAATTTTTTTATTCAATTTTCATGTTATTGTCAAAAAGTTGGTCTCCATTGACAATTTTTTATCTTATGTTATGGCTTTATAAAATTTTGTTTCAATTTTTCTGGGTCATTATTGGTTCTATACATGCTATATCGCTCTCTTCCTAATGCGGTAAAATATTTGGAAGCTAAAGTTAAATTTTGAGTTGCTTTATTTTGCATGTATTGATAAAAATTATCTGTTGCTTCTACATTGGATTGACTTACAATACTTGAATAACATCCTAAAATTGGGGCTCCATCCACATTTGGTGCTGTTCCGTTGTGGTATAAAATATTTTAACTGACTATCACTTCCTTCTGTGGATTTTATTTCAAAATCTAAATTCAATGCTCCATATTGAATATTGCTAGAACTATTTCCTAAATCTTTATCATTTGCTCGATGATAGTAATTATCATCTGTTACCATATAAATAGAATCTTCGTTTACAACTTCTCGATTTAAATTATTTGTAATAATCGAATATCCATTGTATATTTTTCCTCCAATATTTAAACCTTGTAAAAAGCTTATGATAGAAATATTATTTAATATTTTTTCCCATTCATCTTCTTTTAGTTTTGGCATTTGAAAGTTAGTTGTTCCTGTTGAATAACTATTATAATTATTAATGGCTATGGATAGATTTTTTTCAATGGCATATCGAATAACGGCTAATCTTTGTTGATTAAAATTAGATTCTGGGTCTTCTATGCTAACACTATTAGTGGATTCAAATATTTTATAATTTCCTAATTTATAAGTTCCACTTATATCATTTCCATCCTCATCTTTCTCCCATAATGTTTTTCCATTTTCATCTACTGCATTAGCCCCCGTTAAGTCACTTAAATTATATTGTCCTATTCCATTTCCTAACACTCTGTCCGTAAATTCTTTTGCTTCTTGATAATAAAGATATCCTGCTTTACTATTTTCATCAAAGTTTTTTGGTTGATTATATCTTTCCCCTCCTATGATTGAAAACCATACTTCATCATCATTTTCATCTTTATCTTTATAATATTTTACACCATTTACTTTTATGTAAGTACATTTTTTTATTTCATTATTTAATGGGTCATATACTAATTCTTGTAATTTTTCATCGTTATCAATTTTAACATTTCTATACTCTATTGTATTATTATTTGTGTCAATCATAATATTATTTAACAAATACCCATGGTCAAATACCCATTCTCCGCCTATCATTCCTTGTATCGTAATATAATTGTCTAAAGAATATGTGATAATAAAATCATCCCCATTATTTCTTTTATATCGACAACTATAAAAAATATATGGCTTTAATCCTGAAATTTTATCTCCATCTTTATAAGTTGCATCTAAATTACTACTATTAAGAATTTCTGCATCAGATAGTGTTTTTAGTTCATCTCCTACTATTACCTCATTTTCATTTGTATTATCTAATGTATTCGTATATGGAGAATAAATGTAATAGCCATCATACATGGTATATACTAATGCTGGTACATATTCTTTTAAGACATCTTGATTATATCCAGCCATATTAAAATTATTTGCAATTGACCTAAAAAATATACTAATTGATGCTTCTATATCATTTAACTTTGAATTCGCTAAATCGGAAGTATCACTATTAATCGTATTTAATTGCAGTGTTTTTAAAGCATCATAAGTAGCATTGTTCAATTTATTGTCATAGGAAATCTGCAAATTCAAAGTTTGAATTTGACTTCCGTGTATATTCACTTAAAATCAGCGAAATTGGCAATATAATAATAATAAAAATGACTGCCAAGTTTTGTATTTTCATCGTTTTTTCTTTCCTTTATACTATTTAAAAAATAAGCTTGTAATTTATATTACAAGCATTGATTTCTATTTGCTTCCAGTTGTAGTAACAATTCCAGCATGTTCTGCTGCTATTGCATAAGTATCATTTCCTGTTACAGAATACAAGAAATTTTTTAATTGTTGAGATATGGTAGTACTATTGCTTTGTACTCTAACCTTAACAATATCTCCTTCTTTCAAAACTACTGCCCCACTATCATATAATTCATCTTCTATTTGTGACATATATTTAGTAACATAGGCATCATTCGCATCTGCTGCCGCTGAAGCTGTTACTTGTGTTCTTTTCTTTCCTACCGTTTCATCTCTTTGTTGTATTTCTACATCCACATTATAAGCAATTCCAGTAGAAGAAATATCCTCAATAAATTTGCCATATTGCTCTTGCGTTAACTTTCCAGTTGTTCTAATTGTATTTACTAAATCTGATGTAGCACTATCTACTACTAATTGAGTAGAATCATCTGCTCGATCCGATAATGTCATCAATGGAAATACAAACATTAGAATGGCTGCTAATGCAATTGCAACTATTGTTATTAATGTATCACTCATTTTCTTCCTCCTTTATACTACATAAAATAGTTTTTAAATTTGTACATAGGTTATCACTTTCTTTATGGTTTTATTAGCATCTGGTGTATTCGATTCTCCTTGTATTTCTTCTTGATAATATACCCCCAACTTTTCAATAAAACTTTCACCTTTTATTTTATCATAAAGTCCATCATTACTCAACTGTATTCCATTTTGTTTAAGATTTTCATTTGCTTTATAGTCCTCACTATTAGTATCAGTTAATCCTCTCGTACCTTTTAATAACAATTTAATAAATTTTTCCTTCTGTTCATTGCTTCCTAACACTTCTTTTTCTAAATCTATATAAGATACTGGTGTAGTATTTTTTTTATATAATTCTATAGGTTGACTATTTGCATCGAGAATTACTATTTTGTAGTTTTCTTTATAGGCTTTATAAATAGTTGGCACTATAGTTTCTCCTCTTACTGTTCTTTCTCTTATAATATCTCCATTTCCATCTGTAAGTGGCATTATATAAGAATAGTCATATTCTCTATCATTGCTATCTAATATGATTTTTGCTGATTGTCTTGCTTCTCCAAAGGCATTGATACTAATGGATAATGCTAAAACAAATAGTAATACAAAAGCTGCCATTTTTAAAGCTTCTGCTGCATTTTCCATCATATCACCTCCTTCATTTTAATTCTTAATCAGCAATTGTGATATTACTAACTAACCCTGTCTTTTCATCTAAATCACAAGATACTCTATAAGTTTTTCCTGTTAAAGCTTTTGATGATAGACTAGTAATTGCTCCACTTGGCTTTGTGCCTGATTGCCAGTTAGCATCATTAACTTGAACTGTAACATTTACTTGTTTACTTTTATCATCTTGATTTCCTACATTATTTTGTACAATTCTTGTTAATAGTGTATTAACTTCACTTCCTCTTACATTTTCACCTTCATAACTTGTATATTTTTCATTAAATTGTAATACTTCTATTTCTGATAAATTACTACTTTTAGTAACCTCTGATGCTTGGTTAAAAATGTAAATTCCTAATGAAATAATTAAAATTGATAAAAATATAGCTCCTGCTACAATTAATGCTTTTGATGCATTCTCCATAATAATTTCCTCCTTTGAATTTCTGTTTTATTTTATGTTTAACACTAACTTTAGTTAGTAAAATGAATAACAATTTTTATTGTGTTATTTGTTCGAATAACATATATTTTACCCTATTGGTAACCGTGTGATATTCTATTTTCGTACATTTAAACTTAATTTCACTATAATACTGTATAAACTTGTCCATTCCTCCCTCATAAAAGGTTTCCATAGAATATATTTTATCATTGTCTAACATTTTTATTTCAATTTGAATGGAATTGTTATCATTATTAATATACTTCCCTTTATTGTCTTTTTGTATTTCATTTTTTTCATTATTATCAACTGCTTTATTAATAATAGTTGTTAATTCATTTCCATAAATCTCTTGTCCATCATAACTTACAAATTGTTCATTTTCTCGTTTTGCTGTATAATAATTTGCTTTGTAATTTAAGTATAGATAAGAAATTCCTACAACAATGATAATTACGATTAAGAAAAATATGGCTAACTTTTTCATTTTCTATCCTTTTCATTATATATTTTTTTAAGAAAAACTTCAACTACTTTTTTACTTAAATTCTACTTTATAAACTCTTTGTGTCGTTGGGCTTATTTCAACTGTACAAGTATATCTTGGTAATTGATTTTGTGTATCATTTTGAATTTTATCAATATCATTCTGAATTAATTCATTATATTTATTATTTATACTAGTAGATGATGTTCCATATCCATACTCAATTGAGTTACCCTTCAAAGATACTGATATATAATTATCCTTTCCATTGGTTGAACTAGAAAGTTCATAAAATATATTATTTTCTGTTGCTAAATTGGCTACTGTAATCACATCATAAATGGTACACTCCATTCCGACATAAGAAGTAAATTGTGTATTAAATTGATTTAATTGCGTTTCTTGATTCTTTTTGTATATTTCTGCGGATGTACTACCAAATGATGTAAATAAATATACTGCTAATGATAATATTAATATGCCTATTAATACACCTGCTGCCATAATCAATGCTTTTGATGCATTCTCCATCTTTTTACTCCTATCATTTTATTCAAATTTTCCAGTGAATTCAAATCTCATATAGTTAATTCTTCCTGTTTTTTGATTGTATTTTTTATCTACACAGTCAAATCTTGCTCTTTTAAATTGAATATATTCATAATAAGTATATACATCATCTTTTTTTTCGAGCATCTCATTATATGCCTTTTCAATAGCACTATCATTGTCGATATCAGTAATTGTAATTTCTTTTTTACCATAAGCACTATTAAAATTATTAATCGCCTTAATTTTATCATTTCCATCAGTAGTTGTAATAAAAATTTTGTCTTTAGCTGTACATAAATTTTGTAATACTTGTTTTCCATAATTAGTTTCTAATTCCGTAACACCACTATATACACTTTCAAATGTATTTTTAGTACTATCAATGGTATAGTTTGTTTGTTTTATTAATAGGTTATTTCCATTTGCACTTAATTCAGTAATCGGACTTATGGTAAATTCTATTTTCATAGGTTCATACGCCAAATATTGCCCCTCATCGTTAGTTCCAATTCCTTCTGTTGATTTTCTTCTATTGTAATCTACTACACTATTAATTAAAGAATATAAATCACTACCCCTTACATCTTGTCTGTTATAGGTCTCAAATTGATTATTAAACGCAATCACTTGGGCTTCTTTTGTATTTTGTTCACCTACTTGCTGATAACTAGATAGACTATTAAACATTAATAGCAAAGCACCGATTATCATCAAAGCAATCAAAACACTTCCTGCCATAATTAAGGCTTTTGATGCATTTTCCATTTAGTAATACTCCCCCTCCTTATCTATTTTACTGCTGTCATAGAACTGAAAGATGATGACATACTGGTCAATCCAATAAACACTAATGGAACAATTAGGTAACACACAAACATAGATACCATAGGAACAAATCCAATAAATTTTCCTATCATTCCTTTTCTTTTAATCAATCTTTCATTTGATTCTTTTCTTTTTTCTTGGTAGTAATCTCTTTCTGAATCTAGTTCATCAAAGGCATCTGTAATAGGTATTTTTTCAACAGCTGCTTGTAAGCTTTCAATAATTCGAATAAATTGTGTATAACTTACTTCTTCCTTCATAGTTTCTAATGCTTCCCAAGCTCCTGCTTCATAGTTGTTCACACATTTTGTGATTGGTGCTTTAAAGATATTGGAGTATCTTTCTAACCATTCTAATATAATTTCAACATTTACTCTCTCAATTCTCATAAGCATTAAGATAATGGTCTGGAATTGCATCACTTCATCTTCCATTTCTAGTTGTCTCATTTTTACTTGGAACATTAATAACCAAATTGGTGCCATGTAAGCGATTATTGCAAATACAAAAGCTAATAATAATTCAAACCATTGTATATATTCTGTATTGATAATTTTTAACTTTCCTTCAATTCTTTCTACTACTTTATTAATTTCCTTTTCTTCAGCATCTTTATAATATTGTAATCTTTGTACGGCTAATTTTATTTGTGCTGTTGTTGTATTTGTTTTTCCTCTAAATTGCTCTAATATTTTATTATCTTGTTCTGTAACTTCCATTGCTTTTTTTTCATCTTTTTCAGAAAGACTACCTATAATATCATAATCTGTAGTTGGCTCTGTATAGATATAATTAATAGCTATTACATGCATTTGTGAAAATAAAATGATAGATACAATACAAGTTACAATTGCCATGGTAATTCTGTTGATATACAACCATTCCATCTTTAAATGGGAGGCTGAATCTTTCAAATATTGTTGTACTTTTCTATATTCTTTTGAACCCACTTTAGGTATAAATAAGTCTATTATTTTTTTCATTGGTTTCTTTTTATAGATTTTAGCTTGCCATGGATTTTCTGTGTTTTTTACTTGTGCTCCCGTTGAGCCATTGTCTTTTAATTTTCTAACTAATATATAAGAAGCAAATGTTAAAATTAAAACTAAAATTTGTACAATTAATCCTGGCTTCCCTTGATACCAACTTGCTGTAAAACTAAAATTACTAATTGCCCAACTTTTTAGTGGTTCTAATAATAAGACTGGCGCAATCGAAATAATGGATAAACTTTGAAATACATAATTTAATTTATCTCTTTTTAAAATTTCTAATTGCATTTCTTGTGTTATATTGTTAACATTTTTTAAATACAGTGATGCTCCATCTACTTTTCTATCACCAAATTCTTTGGTTAAATAAGAAACTCCTGCAAATTCTTTTAGAAAGCTATTTGGTGCAATATCATAATATTTTTCTAGTTCATTTTCTGGGTCATTTGAAATTAATATTTCGTATATTTTTTCTCCTTGCCTTGATACACTCATTTCTTCATCTTGTGATACTTGATAAATAGCTTCTTCTACCATGTTAAATTCATGATAAGCATGCCTAATTTCTGAAAAGAAATCAATTTGTTCTTTTAAAATTTTATTATCCATTTTATCAACAGAACCATCTATTAAAGTATCTATCATAAATAGTTCAAAAATAAGTAAAATACACATTAGCAAAAGATTAGAAGAGGTTATCATAATCGTAATGACAATGATTGGTACAATAATAACAAGTGCTCTGGTTAATATTTTAGCAGTTCCTTTTCTCGTGCTATATTCATCATCTATGTTAATAATTTCTAGTCTTCTTCTTATTTTTAAGGCATATCTTTTGATAACTGGTATTTTTGTATAGGTTAAATACAACTTTTGGAATAATACTTCCATTGAAAATTTATTTTGCTTGGTTCCTTGTTGTAATTTTTGGATTTTTTTATATTCCGATTTTTGCATTTTTTTAGATAGAATTATGTAGGCTATCACTATGATAACAAATAATGTTGCTGAACCACCCATGAAATAAAATATTAAATTGTTGCTCACTTGTTACTCACCTCTTTCTTCCTTTATTGTCAGGGGTATATGTTTCCTCATAGTCTTCCTACTTAAAATAAGATATTCCCCCTCTTCTTTATAAATAAGTGTTTATCATCTCAATAGCTTATTTACAATTCTTCGATATCTGTTTTTGGTTTTCTTCCACGTCTTCTTGGTTTTTCTTCTAGTGCCATACTACTTACTGAAACCGTTTGTTTGGCTCCATTTCCCCAATGTTTCTCTACAAACTTATCAAACTTTTCTAAATCAACTTCATCCATATTGACTCTCATTTCTCTTAAATTTTCTTGTGAGATTGGGTTAGTAATAATATATTCTCCATCTACATATTCCAAAATATTTCGATAGGTATATAATTGTCTATCTGTTATTTTTTCAAAATAACGAGTTGCATTATCAAAGAATTTATCAAATTTACCTTCTAATGTTGTTTCTTTTCTATGGTCAAATGTATATTCATTTTTTTCTTCTACTGGAATACATTCTGTAATTCTTTCTACATATCTTTTTCCTTTAAAGTCTTTTGTTAAGTGAATATCGAAATTCAATACTTGTATAACTTGTTCTTCTGCCGTTTTTTCATTTTTGAAAACACCTGCTCTTAACATAGAGTTTCTAAGTGCTGTTACCAAATTTGGAAAAGTTTTAGCATGGTGTGTAAACAAGGTAAATTTAGAGGCAACTTGGGCAGCTTGTATCATCCAAGATGCTACAGGGTCTGTTGCAACCTCTCCAATAATGTTTACAGAACCATCTGTTTTCTTTTGTACATCCAAACCTTCTTGTCCAGATATGGTTTCGGTTTCTCTAAAAGTTAAAATATTTCTCGTTGGATAAATTTTTCTTAAGTGAAGCTCGAATGCTGTTTCTTGCACACGAATGTTCATCGTTTCGTATATATTTTCTATCATTCCCATTAGCATCGTTGTCTTACCACAACCTTGCTCACCTGTGATAGATATAATTCTAGCTCCTTTTACTAAATATTTTAGTAATTCAATGGAATCATCACTTCCTGGTTCTCCTTTAAACCATTGCTCTAATGTAGAACGTTTTACATCAAACTTTCTAACAAAGAATGCCCATGTTTCAGAGAAACTTGGTCTTACAACAACAACACGAGAACCATCTTTCATTTCATTGATTTTATAACCATTGGTATCTGATAATTGTCCTGGATTGTTGTATTTATAAATGTTTTGACATACTCTTTTTAGTTCTGCTTCTGTTCCAAAAGATAAGAATTCTAAACGAATAGACTTACCTTGGAAGAATATCCAAATACTATCACATGCTCTTGGCACTTTGTGTTCGGTTACTTGTTCTAAATAGTCACCATCTGCTTGTGCAACTTGACTTAAAAAGCTTTCTGGAAGTCCCGATACACCACCAGATACACCATCTATGTTCATGTCTCTTACTTCATCTATACTACTATATCCTTTGTAATGTTGGTAAATTCTTTGCACTACAACAGCTAATTTATCAGAAAAAGTCAACACAATATTTTCTTTTTCGTATATTTCTTCTATCTCATTACTTGTTATCACATAAGAAGGTTTTGTTTCTCCTTCTACATATTTTAAAGTTGCTAAATTATATTTTTTGATTAATTCTGTCAATGCTTCATAACCAAATTCTTTTTTATAGCTATAAATTAAAATATCAAATTTGTCTTGTGCTGTTAGAAGAGAAGGAATATCGAATGAAATTGCTTTTGATATGTTACTTTCTGTTACACCATATTCTTTTTCTAATAAATCAAAAATCAATTCTTTTACATATTTTTTATCATTTACATCACCATATGTACAACCTTTTAAAGCTTTTTTCAATTCATATTTTTTATTTTTTCTTCTTTTTAATTCTTCTTCTGAAAGTCCTATGTCATACAAGTTAATTTTTGTAATTTCATCTAGTCTTCTTTTTACAAACTCTATCATTTTTTCAATGGTATAAGTCTTATCATCTACATCAACTTGTACTTCTACTTCTGCCGTTCTTTTCTTTTGGATGCTATAAAAGACTGCATAACCCGCAATTGCTAGCACTACTATAATTAGTATGATGTTGGTTATTGTCATCTAGTTTTCCCTCCTTCTTCGCTTTTTCTAATTTATCGTAAATCTTCTAATCGATATATAATGTTGTCTACTGTTCTTTTTACTTCTGCTAAAAAGAAACTATTTCTGTCATCATCTTCTCCTGTTTTTTTTAGGCTTAAAAATAAGTCTGGTACTTTAGCTTCTTCACATGCTTCAAAAAACAATGTACTATATGGAATCGTAGAAACTTTATTTTTTTCTCCTAAATATCTTGAAATATTTTTTATATTATATTTTGAAAATTTGTCATATCTTCCAATTAATAATAATGTTTTTTTCGATTTTAGAATTGTTTTTTCTTCTCTCAATTCCATAAATGCATTAATGCTTGTCAATCTTTGGCTTAAATTAGCTACGATTAAATTTGAACTTTCCATGATATCATCTGCTATATCATCTTGTACTTGTTTATCTAAATCCACAAATACCAAATCATAATAACTATTGGCTAAATTAATAATGTCTGGATAATGGATTCTTATGTCATTATTATATTCGTTTTTCTCTCCTTTAAAAGTTGGTAATATTTCTAATCTATCTTTTAATATGATTTTTGTGTAATTGGTAATTTGATTAGGAGATAGTTTATTACTTTTCATCATTCTAATTAATCCGAGATATGCCTTCCTCCATAGCTAAATTGGTATTTGGTCCAAATAATCCTAGATTTTTTTTAACTTTCTGTTTTTGCTGACTCCAAAAGCAGTTATCTAAATTATCATCTTGATATCCAGTTGAAATAACCAATATTTTATAATTATGTTCGATAGCCAAATGGGTACAAATAGCTGCTAAACCTAATGTTTTTCCCGTTTGTTCTTTTCCGTTATTCCAAAAAGTTACAATTGACATTTTTTCTCATTCCTTCCTATCCATGATAATTATTCTTTCGATTTATATTCCTTTTTCAATTAGTTTCACCGCTCTTCTTACATTTGACCCACTAGCATCTTCCAATATTTCTTGTGCTATATAAGATAATCCATCTTTATATTGAACACTTAACTTCTTAAATCTAATTTTGGCTATTCTTTGATTCTCATAAATAACACTTAAATCTCCATTTTCAATTGGGAAATAAATTCTATCTTCATTCCAAACCACTTTATGTCCCAAAGAAAGAAAATTCAAATAGTCATCTTCTTCTTTTAACATTTCTTTTGAAAATAGAACTTTTGTTAAGTTTACTACCTCTTGCAAGCCAATTAAAATTTCTAAACCTTTTTTTAATGAGTAATTATCAAATGAAGTTACAAAATAATTTTTTTGTGCTGTTTCTAATCCAAATCTTTTAAATCCTTCTAAATTATCAGTGTCAATTAAGGCAATGTCATATTCCATTTCTTGTCCATCTGATACACCTAAATAATTTTTTATATCTTCTATATTTGAAAATCCTACTGCTATATCAATATCTTCAAAATCTGTAATGTATGTAGTAGTAGGGTTTATCGCTGGCACAATGTATCTCGCTTTTTGATTGATAGTTGCATCAATTACTAGTATTTTTTTCTTCAAAGTTGTTAATATTTTTGCAACATATACCATTAAATCTGTTTTATCATAGGCTCCTATAAACCCTATTTTCTTCATCTGTATTCCTCTCCTTTTTAATTAATCAATCCATTTAAAGAATCTAAATATTCTTTTCTATCATTTTGGGAATTTGTTATACTTTCTTGCATATTCGTTTCAATATTAGATTGTGCTTGATCTCCTTGAGCAGTAATAGCTGGATTAATATAATTGTTTCTTAATTCTGAAGCATTGGTATTATTATATCGACTTGTAATAGCAGTCATTGCTCTTTGTAAGATGTTTGGATCATTTCTTAATAATTGAGATGTACTTTCATTAATTGGATAAGTTGGTATCGCTGCATCTTGCATTCCTGCTTCTGTATATTTCGTAGCATAGATTTTAGCCCCTCTAATTTGATAAGCATCAATAATAGCACAACTCATATGTAATATTTCATCTTCTGATAAATTCATCCAAATCGTATTTTCTGAAGGTACTCCATTAATTTCTGGTATATCTACTTCTTTTTTAGCTACTACAATATAGTCTTGTCCAGATGGCAACATGATTCTAACATCAATATAATCTCCTTTTGCTAAATCCATTGGTAAGACTAACATATTGTATTCTTGTTTTCTAACATCATTTTGCACAGGATTATCACTTTTACTCAATAATTCTGTTGTAATTAATGTATTTTTCTTCATCGTTACTTTAGCGATTAATGGTAAACTATTTAATTCCAAATGTTCTTTTTCGTTATTTTTTTCAATATAGTAATTGTCTGTTTCCTCTTCTTTTTTTACTTGATATTCTCTGTTATCTTTTCTGATATAGAGTGTTGGATTATTATCTTTATCATATTTAGTATAAATATCATTTCCTTCTTTGTCTTGCAGAGCATAGTTTTCAATGAAACTAATATCACTTGTTGCATTACTTGGTACTAAAGTCTTATTAACCGTTTGTAATGTTAACATATCAGTCGTAATAATTTGCCCTGAACTTACATCTTGATTTAATACATAAGCATTTACACTTGCTTGTAATTCTTCTTTCTCTTTTTTTGTTTTATTCATTAATTGCATAAATAATAATGCTATTACAATTCCAGATATTAATAACATTACTAACATACCTAATAAAAATGAATTTCTTGCTTTTCTTTGCATTGGATTTGTTGCCATGACAAATTCCTCCCTTAACATTTATTTCTCTATATTTTTTTACAAAATATCCATCTATTTTATTTTAACGCAAATAGGCATCAAAATCAATGAATTGAATTATTGTTATAAAAAGTTAATATTGTTGTAATGTTTTTGTAATAATTAACAGAATTTTTCTAATGTTTTGGCTACTCCTTCTTCATTATTGGAAGTTGTTATATAATTGGCAATCCCATTTATTTCTGGTGTACTTCCTTCCATAACAACACCTAATCCAGCTTCTTCTATCATCTTTTTATCATTTACATTATCTCCAATTGCTATTACTTCTTCTTTTGTTATCTTTAATTTTTCCATTAGATATTGGATAGCATACCATTTGTCTACATTTTGTACCGTTATTTCAGTATAATAGTATTCTATCACTACTTCTTCTGTTCCTTGCTTAATCGTTTTCCTAGACATATGTGAAACATCTAATACTTCAATTCCTTCTATTTGTCTTAACTTTCTTATAATAGACTGAAATACCGTTTTGTTATCATCACAAATTGTCATTTTTAAAAATTTATCTTCTTTTTTATCTCTCACATATTCATATAAATTATCGACAATACTAATTTTAGTTTGTTTGCTTTCTTCTTTTTTTAAATTTTCTTTTTGATAATATAAAACATTATATTTTAAACCAGTTGCTAGTATTGTTTGATCTGTATATACATTATAAGAAATACTGTTTTCTTCACATATTTTTATAATTTCCAATACTTTTTGCTTTGGCAAAAATTTATCATATATAATTTCATCTTTTTGGATATCATAAATAAGTGCTCCATTTCCTGCAATAAAGTATTTTTCGCTTCCAATTTCCTTGGCTATGGTTTTTATGGAATCAATGGGTCTTCCAGATGCTATGATAACATCAATTCCTTTTTGTATTGTGTTTTTTATAACTCTCTTTGTATTTTCTGTTACCATACCATATTGGTTCAACATCGTTCCATCTAAATCAACTGCTACTAATTTGTACATATTTGATTTCACTCCTTAATCCCGACTTTTATTATAACTTTTTAAATGATAATTTGCAATAGATTTCTTTTCCAATTTTTTTGGAAAAAATTACTTGTTTATTTTTCTCTTTTTTAGCACATTCTAGTATTAGAAAAAGCAAAGGTTTTTTCTATATGTAATATTACAGGAGGTGAAAAAACGATGGCAAACTCAAAAAAAGTAGTTCCAGAAGCTATGTCTGCTTTAGATAAGTTCAAATATGAAGTAGCTAGTGAAGTTGGTGTTAATTTAAAAGACGGATACAATGGAGATCTTACTTCTAAAGAAGCTGGTAGAATCGGTGGTAACATGGTAAGAAAAATGATACAACAAGCTGAACAACAAATGAAATAAGCTATATTGTTGTAGTTCATTATTAGTTAGTTACTAATCTTCATTTGGGTAGGAAGTTAAATTTTGTTTTTATTTATTTTATTTTTAAAATACATAAAGGCAGGATTTGATTTCCTGCCTTTTCTTTTTGATTCACCCCTAAATATATTTTATTCTACATTTTTTATTTTTGCATTTTGCTTTTATCTATCATTCTTTATGCTTCTGGTTCTACTAAACCATAATTTTTTCCATCTTTTAATTTATGAACAGCATTTACTTTTCCCGTTTCCACATTAATAAACACTAAAAAGTTATGGCTTGGCTTTTCTTTTAATTTTAAAACAGCATCTTCTGGTAACATTGGTTTAATTTCATAATAAGATGTTTTTACAATTTCATCTCTAATTTCTGCAATTGGGTCAATATCTGTTTCCATCATTTTGATAGAAGCATCTTTCATCATTTTTTCTTTTTTTGTTTTCGCTTTTCTAATTTGTCCTTCTAATATATCAATATCCTTGTCAATAGAAGCATACATATCTTTATCTTCTGTTACTGCTCTATATTTTTCTCCATTTGCTATTACATAAATTTCTGCTATTTGTTCATTTTTTTCTGTTTTTAAAGTAACTTCTGCTTCTGCTTCTTCGAAATATTTATCTATTCTGTCTAATTTTCTTTCTACATAATCATGAATTGCTTCCGTTATCTTTAGTTCTTTTCCTATTATTTTTACTTTCATAAAAATCGCTCCCTTCTCTTTTATGAGTTTATTATATACATTAATTCTTTTGTTGTCAACTTAAATTTCCCCACTGGTTTTCCCACTGGTCCCCACTGGTTCCGGGTTTAAATGGGGACATTCAAATGAATGTCCCCATTTAAACCCGGAACCAGTGGGGAAAGCTTAAGGAAAAGCAAAAAAAATTGCCAAAGGGCAATTTTTTAATGATTTAATCTTTCTTCTCTTCTTTTTGTTCTTCAACTGGTTCTGCTTTTACTTCTTCAACTACTTCTTCCTTAACCGTATCTACTGTTTCTTGAACAGTAACATTTTCTGTTTCAACAGCAGGAGCTTCTTCTGGAGCAGCCTCTACTTTAGCTTCTTCTACTTTTTGTTCTACAACTGGAGTTTCAGTAGTTTCTTCTACTGCTGGTGTTTCAGCAACATTTTCTGTAACTTCTGCTACTGGTTCTTCTGTTAATTCTTCTTTTATAATAATTTCTTTATCTTCAATTCTTGCTCCTACTTGCTCTTTTGTTTTAGCAGCTTTACCAATTCTGTCTCTTAAGTAGAATAATCTAGCTCTTCTTGCTTTACCTACTCTTACTAATTCTACTTTTTCAACTAATGGTGAATGTACTAAGAAAGTTTTTTCAACACCTACACCATAAGAAATCTTTCTAACGGTAAATGTTTGGTTAACTCCTCCCCCTTGTACTTTAATAATAATTCCTTCAAATACTTGGATTCTCTCTTTGTTTCCTTCTTTTATTCTTACGTGTACTTTTACGGTATTACCAACTTTTAATTCTGGTATTTTATTTTTCAATTGTTCGTGTTCAATAGATTTTATGATATCCATTTTGAATTCCCTCCTTCTTTTTTTCTTTTATAATAAGTCTGGTCTTTTCTTTTTAGTCGCTTCTATCGATTTTTCTTTACGCCATCTTTCTATCTTTTCATGATGACCTGATAGTAATATGTTTGGTACTGATTCCCCTTCAAATACTTCTGGTCTCGTATATTGTGGATATTCTAGCAGTCCATTGGAAAAACTCTCTTCTTGAATCGAATCTTCCTTCAAAACCCCTTCTACATATCTGCTGACACTATCGATTAACACCATAGCTGGAATTTCTCCTCCTGTTAATACATAATCTCCTATTGATATTTCTTCATCCACAATCTTGTCTAACACTCTTTGGTCAATCCCCTCATAGTGTCCACAAAGTATAATAAGATGACTTTCTTTACTTAAATTTTCGACCACTTGTTGGTTTAATGTTTTTCCTTGTGGTGACATATAAATGACTTTTGCCTTCTTATCCCCGATTGATTGATAGGCTCGATAAACTACATCTGGCTTCATTATCATTCCTGCTCCACCACCATAAGGAGTATCATCTACTTTTTTGTGTTTATCTTCTGAAAAGTCCCTAATGTTAATTAGATTGATATCAATTAGTTTCTTTTCAATTGCTTTTCCTATTACGCTTGATTTAACTGTTTCAAACATTTCTGGAAAAAGCGTTAAAACATCAAATTTCATAGTTTTTCCTTTCTTCCTACTAGTTTAGCAATTATTTGCCAAACACTTTTACATTAAACCCTTTATTAAATGAACGGTTATTTTACCTTCCTCCAAATTTACATTTTTCAAAACATCTGGTATTCCTGGCAAAAGAATTTGTTTTCCCAATTCATTTTTTACAACATATATATCATTACTTCCTGTATTAAAAATATCATCTACTCTTCCTAATAACTGACCTTCATCGGTATAAACTTCTAATCCTAGTAAATCTACTATGTAGTAAACGCCTTCTTCTAATGGCTCTTCTTTTTCTCTATCTACTAGCAAATAACTTTGTCGTAAAGCTTCGGCTTCTTCTAGTGTGTTGATACCGCTTTAGTTTCATTAATACCATATTTTTATGATATTTTACTTCTTCGATTTCATATTCTTTTTTTGCTTTCTTATTTTCGATATATATGGTTTCTAATTTATCAAATCTTTTTATATCATCGGTGAAAGGTTTGATTTTAATCATTCCTTTGATTCCGAATGTATTTACGATTTGACCTATTTCAAGATACTTTGTCATAAACTTAAAACTCCAATTATCCAATAAATTCAACAGAAACTCTTTTTTGTTCTTTTGTGGCTACAGCTTTCATTACAGTTCTAATTGATTTAGCAAGTCTTCCTTGCTTTCCTATTATTTTTCCCATATCACTTTCTGCAACTTTCACTTCAAAAACAATGGATTTTTCTCCCTCTAGTTCCTTGATTTCAACAGCTTCTTTATTGTCTACTAAATTTAAAATAATAGTTTCTAAAATATCTTTCATCTCTTAAGTTCCTCCACTTCATAAGGCTAGTTAGTACTAATGGCTAATTGTTACTTATCTCAATTTAACCATTATGCTTTTTCGATTAATGCTTTTACAGTATCTGTTGGTTTTGCTCCATTTTTAATCCATTTTTCTACTTTTTCTTTGTCTAACTTAATCGTTGCTGGTTCTGTCATTGGGTCATAAGTTCCTAATTGTTCGATTATTTTACCATCTCTTGGACTTCTTGAGTCCGCTACTACAATATGATAAAATGGTGCTCTTTTCTTTCCTTGTCTTTGTAATCTGATTTTTACCATTTTTTTCACCTCCGAATTTTTTCTTTTCTATTGATTTATATTTTACCTTAAGTTATCTGTACTACTTTGCTTTTTTTACAGCTAACTTAAAAGTTTAATAACATAATTAATTAAATTTTAAAGTTCTTTAAGGCATTTGCATCCATTCCATTTAATAATTTTTTCATGCCACCTTTATTGCTTTTCATCTGCTTCATCATCTTTTGTGTCATTTCAAAAGATTTGATAAATTTGTTAATATCTTGTACTGTTGTTCCACTTCCCTTTGCGATACGTTGTCTTCGGCTTGCATTTAAAATTCTGGTATCTCTTTTTTCTTTTTTGGTCATAGAACAAATAATAGCTTCTATTTTTTCAAATTCCTTATCATCTACTTTTAAGTCTTTGATTTGATTCATTCCTGGTATCATTTTTAATAAAGAAGAAAAGGACCCCATCTTTTTTACTTGTCTTAATTGTGCTAAATAATCATCTAAATCTAATTCTTTTTTCTTTAATTGCTTTTCTAACTTTTCTGCTTCTTCCAAATCAATAGCTTCTTCTGCTTTTTCTATGACAGATAAAATATCTCCCATGCCTAGAATTCTTCCTGCCATTCTTTCTGGATGAAACACTTCTATATCGCTTAATTTTTCTCCAGTCGCTGCAAATTTGATTGGTCTTCCTGTTACTTTTTTAACAGATAATGCTGCTCCGCCTCTGGTATCACCATCTAGTTTGGTTAATACTACTCCATCGATTCCGAACTGCTTCATTAAATTTTTCAGCTACATTAACAGCATCTTGACCTGTCATACTGTCTACCACTAATAATATTTCATGTGGTTTCACATGAACTTTTAAATTTTTCAATTCTTCCATTAATGCTTCATCAATATGTAAACGCCCTGCTGTATCTAGTATAATGACATCATTTAATTTGGATATAGCAGTTGACATTGCTTGTTTTGCTATGTGAACGACATCTTTTGAGTTTTCATTCGCAAATACTGGAATGTTTAGTTGCTTTCCTACTACTTGTAATTGTTTAATAGCTGCTGGTCGGTAAACATCACAAGCTACTAGTAATGGATTTTTCCCTTGTTTCCTTAATAAATTAGCTAATTTCCCCGTTGTGGTAGTTTTACCAGATCCTTGCAAACCTACTAACATGATAACAGTTGGTGGATTTGGGGTGAAATTAATTTTGCTCTCCGTTCCTCCGAAGTAATTCCACTAATTCATCTTTTACAATTTTGATAACTTGTTGTCCTGGTGTTAAGGATTTTAACACATCTTGACCTAATGCTTTTTCTTGAATGGTTGCGATAAAATCTTTTACAATTTTATAGTTTACATCAGCTTCTAAAAGCGCAAGTTTTACTTCTCTTAACATTTCTTTTAAATCAGATTCTGTTATTCTTGCTTTTCCTCTGATTTTTCTGGTTATTTCTTGTAATCTAGAAGATAATCCTTCAAAAGCCATTTTATCACATTCCTTTCTTGCCTTAAGCATTTATCTCCAATCTATGAGATAAAATCTTTGCATTGTTTTTTTATATTCTCTAATGTTTCGATGTTTCTCTGGTTAGATTCATTTTTTTGAATCTCAATTAATTCTTCTAAAACTTTTTTTATTTTCTTTTCTTGTTTTACCGTTTTTTCCATAAACATTAAGTTTTTTTCGTACTCAAAGAGTTTATTTTCTCCTTTTTTCAAGATGTCTCTAACAGCTTGCCTTGTTATTTTATTATTCTCTGCTATTTCTGATAAAGATAAGTCTTGATTATAGTAGTTATCTATGATTTCATATTGTTTTTTGGTTAATAGTTTTCCGTAAATTTGATTTAACATACTAATTTTTACGTTTTTTTCCATAGTTTCTACCTCTTTTTTATTTTGTAATGCTAATATACTTTACACTATTTTTTCTGTTTTGTCAAGGTTTTGGCAAAAAAATTCCAAATATCAATCACATTTAATATTTGGAATTTACTCTTTATTTTATATATTTACTTAAGTTTTTATATCTTATATATTTATAGATACCCATTCCTACTATTATTTTCTATACAGTAACAAAAAGCCACCTCATCATTGGTGGTTTTTTATTAATTATCTAGCAAGAATAAAACGTACAATTCCATATACTACAACAGCTAGTGCAGATGCTGCTACTGTTAATAATACAGTTGCTTCTGGAGATAATCTCTTTTTCTTTACTTCTACTTCTTCTCCCATTTTTGCTTCCTCCTTTGTAGATTCTTTATTATGTCATAATCATAATATACTTTTTTTCTTTTGTCTACATTTTTCATGATTGTAACAAAAACTTAATATGTTTGTCATTTTTTTACAAAAAAGAAAAGAAAATAAAAGTATAAAAAATTGCGAAATGCTCGTTCAAGCTAATTTTCATAGAAATTCTGAATTGATTTTATGGCACCCTTTCACATCAAGAGTGAACTATTTCCATAAAATCAATTCAGAATTTCTAATTCAATTACTTTCAATGCGCTTTCGCAATTTTTTATACTTCTATTTCCTTTTATTTGCAAAACTAGAAAACAATTTCATCTTTACTTTCTTAATTCTGCTCCTAATGTTTTCTCCAATTCAGAAACAATACTTCCCATGATATGGTTAATTTCCTCATCACTTAATGTCTTATTTTTATCTCTAAAAATTAGAGAATAAGCAACACTTTTCTTATTGTCTCCTAACTTTTCATTGCGATAAATATCAAATAACTGCATACTTTCTAATAACTTTTTCGCCTTTTTAGTAATAATTTTTTCAATCTGTCCGGGCTTCCACACTTTCCTCTACTGTTACCGCAATATCTCTTTCTACTGCTGGGAATTTTGGCACTTCCTCATATTTTTTATTGGCTTTTGCATATTTTACAAGTTTTGTAATATTCACTTCTGCTAAATACACTCTTTTAGAGATTTCATAATTATCTAATACTTCTGGATGTACTTCTCCGAATCGTTGCAATCCTATCCATTCCTACTTTTAGATTTGCACATCTTCCTGGATGATAAGAAGCATTATTGATTTCTTTTTCTACATCATAATGGTTAATATGAATGGCTTCTAAAATATTTTCAAGGATTCCTTTTAAACTATAAAAATCCACATCTTCACCATACATGCCAATGGTTAAGATTTCTTCTTGTAATGGTACCTCTCCTTGTTCTACTTCTTGTTTTTCATTTTTATAACTTCTTGACAAATCAAACAATTTTACTTGTTTGTTTTTCTTGTTATTGTTAATCGCTAATGTTTGCATCATACTTGGTATGGTAGTTGGTCGCATCAATTTATATTCATCGCTTAATGGATTTTGCAAAACAATGGCATATTTTTTGATTTCTTCTTTTATATTAGATTTCTCTAAATCTTTTTCACTTACAAAACCATATGTATAAATTTCAGAAAAACCACTATTTACTAATACTTCTTTTACCTTCTTTTGAATGTTTTGTTCTTTATTTCTAATTCCTAAAGTAGTATCGGCTTTGATTAGGGTGGTATCTAGTTTGTCATAACCATAAAAACGCCCTATTTCTTCTGCTATATCTGCTACAAATTCTAAATCCATCCTAAAATATGGTGCAATTGCTATGTCATTTTCTACTTTAATTTCTAATTGTTCTAAAATATCTATCATTTCTTGTTTCGATAAATTCGTTCCTAGCAAGCTATTTATTTTTGGGACATCGAATGGAATTTGGTTTGTTTTTTGCTTCGTTGGATAAACATCTATTTTTCCTTCTACTACTTCTCCAACTCCTAATAATGCTACTAATTCTACAGCTCTATTGGCTGCTCTTAAAGCATTTTCTGCTGATAATCCTTTTTCAAAACGAGAAGAACTTTCAGTTCTTAATCCCACTTTTTTAGCTGTTTTTCTAACACTTCCTCCATAAAATACAGCTGATTCAAATACAACTGTTTTGGTATCTTCTTCTATTTCGGAATTTAATCCTCCCATAACACCAGCTATAGCTACTGCTTTCTTCTCATCTGCTATCACTAAATTATTTTCATCTAATTCTCTTTCTTGTTCATCTAATGTTATAATCTTTTCATCTTTTTTTGCACGCCTTACTGTTATATGTTTGCCTTCAATGGAATTAATATCAAAAGCATGCATTGGCTGTCCCATTTCTAGCATAACATAGTTCGTAATATCTACAATATTGTTAATACTTCTTACTCCACAAGCCTTTAATCTTCTTACCATCCAATCTGGAGATGGTGCAATTTTTACATTTTTAACCATTCTTGCTACATATCTGTAGCATAAATCTGGTGCTTCGATATCTACTTTTAATCCTTCTAGTTCTGATTTCGTTTCCACTTTCATTTCATCGATATTTTTTCTTGGATTTTTAAATGGCTGTTTTAAAGACACGGCTGTTTCTCTTCCCAATCCTTCTATGGATAAACAATCTGGTCGATTGGATGTAATTTCAAAATCAATGATGTCTTCTTTTAAATTCAATACTTCGACAATATTTTTTCCTAAATCTTTTTCTAGTTTTTTGTCTAGTATCATAATACCATGTTCTATTTGATTAGGATAATCTGCTAATGTAAGATTTAGTTCTCCTATGGAACACATCATACCTTGCGATTCTATACCTCTTAACATTCCTGTCTTTATTTTTACTCCATTTGGTAATTTTGCTCCATCTTTAGCGATTGGTACCATATCTTCTACTTTGATATTGTTAGCACCAGTTACAATTTGTAGTTTCTCTGTTCCCACATCTACTTTTGTTACTACTAATTTATCTGCATCTGGGTGTTTTTCGATTTCTAAAATTTTTCCGACAACCACATTTTCTATGTCATTTCCTAATTGGTCTATGGTTTCTACTTTTGAACCTGTCATGGTTAGGATGTCTCCTAATTTGGTAGCCTCTATATCTATATCACTATATTCTTTTAACCATTCTATACTTGCTTTCATAATTTTTCTCCTTTTTTATAGGCTTAAGATACTTCTCCCTAAAGTATCTCCTTGCCTTCTTTATCTTTGATAATCTTCTTCATGATATCTTTTTGCATCTTTCCATCTATTATACATTTTTTCTTCATTTGCTCTACTTTGTATTTGTTTTTGTCTTGCACTAACATTTTGACCAATTCCTCTATATTTTCCCCCATCATATATATGTACTAACTTTTCATTTCTTTTTCTTCTCTTTTCTTCTTGCTTATCTACAACAATTACTTCTGTTTTTCGTTGTATTCTACACATCATTTCTCCATCTTCCGTTTGTTCTATTGGAAAAATAAATGCTTGATATCGTTCATCTTTTTCATATTTTATTGCTTGCTTTAATGTAATCAATTTTCCTACATTTAATTTTTTGTCATTATTAAATAATCCCATATTTCAACACTCCTTAATTAACTAAATTTTTAATTAATTGATTTTTTATACTTTTTATAAAAAGCATCCTTTTCTATCTCTATCTTCATGATTAAAATTGTTTTAAAAATCTCACATCGTTTTCAAACAGTAATCTCATATCTTCAATTCCAAATTTTGCCATAGCAATTCTTTCCACTCCAAATCCAAAGGCAAATCCAGAATACTCCTCTGGGTCAATTCCACAATAGGTTAATACATTGGGATGTACCATTCCACAACCTAATAGTTCTATCCAACCTTCTCCCTTACACACTCTACAACCTTTTCCTCCACATACAAAGCATGATACATCTGCTTCTGCACTTGGCTCTGTAAATGGGAAGTGATGAGGTCGAAATCTAATTTTTGTATTTTCTCCTAAACATTTTTTAGCAAACATTTCTAACGTTCCTTTTAAATCTGTCATAGCTATGTTTTTATCCACTACTAACCCCTCTATTTGATGAAATACTGGTGAATGGGTAGCATCTACACTATCAGAACGATATACCGTTCCCGGACAGATAATCTTGATTGGTGGTTTTTGTTTTTCCATTACTCTTGCTTGAACAGGTGAAGTTTGACTTCTTAATACAATATCATCTGTGATGTAAAAGGTGTCTTGCAAATCTCTTGCTGGGTGATCAACTGGAGTATTTAACTTATCAAAATTATAAATTGCTTTTTCTACTTCTGGTCCATCCGCTATTTGGTATCCCATTCCCAAAAAGATTTCTTCTACCTCTTCAATAATTTGTGTAATTGGATGCAATGAACCTAATGTTACTTTTTTACTAGGCTCTGTTACATCAATGTTTTCTGTTTTTAATCTAGTTTCTAATTCTTTTCTTTTAAATTCTTTTTCTTTTTTCTGAATGAAAGCTTCTAATTCATCTCTTACTTCATTTACCAATCCTCCTATGATAGGTCTTTCTTCTGCTGTTAAACTTCCCATTCCTCTTAAAATGGCTGTCAATTCTCCTTTTTTTCCTAAATATTTTACTCGTATTTCATTTAACGCTTTTTCATCGTTACATTGATTGATTTCCTTGATTGAGTTTTCTTTAATTTTTGCAATTTTTTCTTTCATTCTCTTTCTCCCCTATTCCTTAATTGGATGGATACCCTTTGGTCTAGTTCTCTCCATTCTTCCTATAACAAAAGCCACTTCCCCCTATTTTTTAGGACGAAATGGCTACTTAAATTCCGTGGTACCACCTAAATTTATTAGTTTTACTAACCTCTTTATCGTTTTAACGGTTCGACCGCTTTTTCTTACTCCAAGTTCCATTTCATTCTATTTCGGAAAAAGACCTAAAAAGTGAAATTTCAATATATTCAATAAGTGATGACTTTCAGCCTCTGGTCATCTTCTCTAACCTTATGTTTTAATATATTTACTTTGCTTTTTAATTGGTTTTTAATCTACTTAACTATTCTATATTTTAACATATTTTCTAATATTTTACAAGTGTTTTCCACTAATTTTATTCTATTATTTAATTGCATTTAATTGCAAAAGTAAATTCTAGATTTTAATTAAAACTAGAATTTACTTTTTTACTTAATCATTTTATTCTATTCATGTATATCCTTTTTATTCTTTTACTATTATACTATCATAATATAAGTTTTGGTACTATATACATTGATATTCCTCCATTTTCATCAAAAAACATCTGAATAATAATTCCATAAAATTGTGAAATAATTGGCAACTTATCATCCTCCTTTACTATAGCATTTTTTCTCTATTTTTCAATACTTTTGGGAATCCAAATGCAAGAATTACATTTAGAAAAAGAATAAAATCATAGGAATCCTATCTTATTTTACATTTATTGTCAATTACTTCTATTATAAATTTACTAAATCTCAATATAAAAAACACAAAAATTTTACATTTCTCTATGTTTTTAAGAATCTAAACAATATATTCAATTTTATTATTAGGAAAAAACTTTTTCATTTGTTCTCGTAAAAATACTTCTGCCTCCATTCTTATATCATTTTTATAACAATATTTTCCACGCCCTCTCCCAGTCATTATTTCTTTATCATACAATGAAATACTATTGGGAAAAGCTTCTTCATTTATTTTAGTATGAATATAACTATATGTCATAAAAATAATCTCAAAAAACACATCTTTCTTCACTTTATCCGATAATTCCTTATACAATGTTTGTATTAATTTTAAATATAATTCCTTCCAATTTTCTACCAAAATAACTGGCGCAATCAAGATTCCAATTGGATATCCCGCTTCCTTCAATTTGTTAATAGCTTCTATTCTTCCTTTTAATCTAGATGTACCAAATTCCACTTTGTTGATAATTTCTTCTGGATTAACACTCATTCTTATAATAACTCTACCTTGATGGTTAAGTGGCAAAATTGAATCTACCATATCAAATTTAGTTGGAAATGTTAATTTTCCTTTCCTAGCATTCTGAAAATTTTCAATTGTCCAAACTAAATTATTCGTAATCGTATTTTCTAAAATCAAATCACTATTACTTCCAATTTCAAAAGTCAACTCTTTTTCTGCTGTTTTTATTATTTTATCTAACATCATCTCACGATTCACAAATAATCTCAAATACGCACATTTATTGTAATTGCATACTAAATAGCAATACATGCATGCTGCTGTACAACCAGATGAAGTATATGGTACTAAATAGTCTGATGTTTTATGATTCTCCACAAATTTATGTGTTTTCCTAACACCTATAATTAGGTTTCTTTTCATATTAGCAAATTCTTTGTTTGACTTTTTTCTCATTTCTTCTATATTATTATGATTTTCGATTTCTATTTTGGGTATTTCTTGATACTTGTCCATTAACTCTTTTCCTAATGGATAGTTTAAAATTTCTTTTTCAAAATAAATAGCTTTTGGCTTGAACATTTTTATCCTCCATTGATAAATTTATTCTAACCAAAAGCTTTTTTTCTATTCTTATTTATCTTTCTTATTGTTTTTCGTATATTTATAACTTAATTTCCTATATTTCCTTTTCTATTATTTTTACTATTTTTTCCATGGTTTCTGGTTTATAATCATTTTCAAAGACATAATCAAAATCAAATTTAGTATAATCCATGCTTCCTGCTTCTCTCTTTAAAAAATACTCTTCGGATATACCATCTCTTTCTATCACCTTATTTTTTCTTTGTATATCATCTGATTGCATTAATATTTTAATATCACATTTTTCCCAATACTTATTATCGATTGGTAATAATGCCCATTCTAACAGAATTATTTCTGGTTGTTTTTTTAAGATGTCATCTAATATTTCTTGCATATACCCCCAAGTAATTTCAGTTAAATTTTCCATTTTTTCTTTACTTGAAAACACAATATTTCCTAGTTTTTTTCTCTCAATTTTACCTTCACAATTTAATATTTTGCTACCGAAAATCTCACATAATTTCTTTACAATTTTCTCATCACTAGTTGCTTTATGTCCTATTTTGTCGATATTGACACTTTCGCATTTTAATTCTTCTGCTAACCAAGATGCTAAAGTTGACTTTCCACTCCCTGATTTTCCAGTTATGCCTATTATTTTCACGTTATTCTCCTTTTATCTGATTATTTTTCGTAAGTTACAAAGTCAAAATCTAAATTATTTTTATCATCTTTTGTTCCTTTTTCTCTACTAATCTCTTTCCAAACTTCTGTATTAATTTTAGGGAAGAAGCTATCTCCTTCAAATTCTTCATTGATTTCTGTTACATACATTTTGGTTACATAGGGCATTAATAGATTATAAATCATAGCTCCACCAATTACAAAGTTTTCTTCTTCATTTTCTATGTATTCTTGTATTTCTAACATAGAATGTACTACTCTTACATTTTCATCATTCACCTTAAAATCAGGATTTTGACTAAATACGATATGTTTTCTATTTGGCAAAACTCTTCCGAATAGACTCAAAAGTCTTTCTTCCCATTATAATGGTGTGTCCTGTGGTTAATTCTTTGAAATGTTTCATATCTGCTGGTATGTTCCATACTAATTTGTTTTCTCTTCCTATTATATTATTTTTTGCTTTAGCTACTACTATACTTAACATTTTTACTTCCTCTCCTCTATTTCATTGATTATAATATATCTTAAATTCACATCAAAAGAATTCATCCTCTTTACTTTTTTATTCTGCTACTGGAATCTTTCCTAATTTAATATTTTTGTTGTAATCATATCCTTCTATTTCAAAATCTTCTACTTTAAAATCGTAAAAATTTTTAGTTAGATTATGGATAATTAGTTTTGGATGTGCTTCCATACTTTCTGCTTCAATCAATTTTTCGACTAGTGGTATATGTCTATCATAAATATGACAATCTCCAATATTGTGTGTTAGTGTTCCTACTTCTAATCCACTTACTTGTGCAAACATATATTGCAATGCCGCATATTGCATTACATTCCATCCGATTTGCTGCTAACATGTCTTGTGAGCGTTGGTTTAAAATCAAATGCAATTTCCCTTGTTTTACAAGCCATTGTGTACTAAACAAACATGGTTCTAATCCCATATCTTTTAATTCTTCATGATTAAATATGTTAGTCACAATTCTACGACTAGATGGGTCCTTTTTTAATAGATATAAAACATAATCTACTTGATCCATTTCTTGGATTCCTTCTTTGGTTTTAAATTGATATTTTTTTCCCATTTGATAACCATACGCTTTTCCGAATACTTCCTTCACTATCTGCCCACTGATCCCAAATATGCGAATTTAAGTCTTTTATATTATTGGATTTTTTTTGCCATATCCATAATACTTCATCTATGGCTCTTTTGATAGCTCCACTATTGTTTCTTAAGGTAATCATTGGAAATTCTTTTCCGACATCATATTTATTAGATACTCCTACAATTGATAGGTAATTAGCTTCTGTTCCATCTTCCCATCTTGTTCTTACATTGGTTCCCTCTGAAGAATATCCATTTTCTATTATTTCCTTACAAGTTTCAATGAAATGCTTATCTGCTTGTGTCACTTTTATTCCTCCCTTTTCTCTTTGTTTTTCAAAGTATATCATATATAGCCTAAAAAGTCCACCAAATCAGCAAAACTCTGTAATTATCTTATTTTAAGGTTTTTACTGGTTTCTTATAAAGAAACATATGTGTTTTAAGTTGTATGAATTCCTTAAAATTTTATCGGTTAGTAACAAGCTAATATCATTTTTCAAACTTTTTTAGTATTATTATTTTTTTCTAATAGATGGTTTTTTTCGCCCAATATATTTATATCATTTTTGATTTATTTTGTAAACTAAAGTAACCAATTTTATATCATTTCTTTTTCAGTATTTTTTTGTTTTTCCTCTTCTATTTCTTCTGCTATTTTATTAATAATTTTTTCTCTTTGTTTATCATTTTCTATATAATCTTCACTTATCCATCCATAAGCATTTAAGTCTTTTAATATTAAGAAACAATTATCTGCTCCACATTCCATTGATTTAATTTCATTTATTAAATCTCGGTATCAATTTTTTTTAACATTCTTCTTGAATTTTATTTGCTTCTAATTGCTCTATAAAATCTTTAAATTGTTCAATAAATTCCTTTGCTCTTCTAAATCATAATTACAAGTTCCTAATAATTTATTATTCTCATGTTCAAATACATTACTCATTGCATTTGTTCTTCTTCTATATTTTCTAAATCTAATGCTCCCAGAAAATCTTCTTCATCATAAATACCTAAATTTATATAATTCATATCAAATACTTCAAATTCATATTCTCTATTTACTGTTCCACCTTTTAAACAAGCTCCTTTATAAATCCATTCTCCAAAAGTTTCATCTCTATCAATGGTTAAATAAGTATTTTGATAATATCCCTTTCTAGTATAGGCTATATTGTGTGCTAATTCTGTATCTACTCCTAGTTGCTCTAATGATTTCTCTATGTGGTTGGCAATAATACCTCCACTACGGACTTTCACCGATTAGTTAAACGACATGCCTATCGTACTTTAAAAAGAGAGCAAAACTGCCCTCTTATAAAATGCACAATTTATAATTAACATTAAATTCAAACTGTTTACTATTCTACTCTCGCTCCAAAAGGTGCTAAAGACAATTTTGCAATTTTAAAGAATTGAAGTCCAAATGGAATACCTACTATTGTTATGCTCCATATACAGCCAAATAATAAGTTTTCAAGTGCCATTGGAATACCAAAAAATATAATCCAGATTACATTTGCAATCACTGATGGTATTCCTCCACCATATTCAACATCTTTTCCAAATGGCGCAAATGATAAAGCTGCAAATTTAAAACATTGTTTTCCATAAGGGATTCCTATTATCGTAATACACCAGATAAGACCTGATATACACCAAGAAATCCCACTTAAAAAACCTCCAAAGATAAACCATAATATATTACCTAAAATGCTCATATTCACTACTCCTTTCGTTCTATTAACATTAATTATTCATTGTGCATTTTTACCACATTGATTATTAAATCTTTGTGTTATTTAATTAGTATATTTTTTTTAACTAATTACTATTTAATAATCTTGTGAGAACTACCTTTTACAAGTAGTTCTCCTTGAAAATAAAAGGGGATGTTTGTGCTAATTGCTTGTTCTACAATTAGCACTTCTATTATTCCTGTTTCAATATTTTATCTGCTTCGCTTTGTGTAAGATATTTATATTCTATCATTTTGTTTATTACTTGTTTTTGTCTTTGTTTCGCTAATTCTGGATTTTTTGTTGGAGCATATACTGATGGTGCATTTGGTATTCCTGCAAGCATAATCGCTTCATATTCTGTCATCTGATTTGGTTCTTTTCCAAAATATCCTAAACTTGCTTCCTTTACAGTATAATATCCATCTCCAAAATAGCTTGTATTTAAGTATAATTCTAATATTTCATCTTTTTCACATTTGTTTTCTATTTTAAATGCCATAAATACTTCTGCTATTTTTCTTTCAAATTTCTTGTCTTGTGTAAAATATATATTTTTTGCTAATTGCTGTGTTAT
>JAAWAX010000031.1 GCA_022792395.1 Clostridia bacterium | reverse complement strand
TAACGGATATTTTGTACTTAAATCATTTACATAGAAATAATCGTGTTCATTAAAGAATAGGTACAAGCTATCTTTAATAATTACTCTATGGGGCTCTACATACGCTAAATTCGTATGTTCAATTATTCTTAAACACCCAGTTATTATTTCGGCTTGTTGTTTAATGGAGTTTATACGACACGCCCACTTGATTTTAGAGTGTAATTCATCACTCATATTGATTTGTTTTTTTATAATATGTAACATAATATCACAAAAACCTCCTTTTTTCAATAGTTTTAGTCAAAAAAAGTTCCAACTCATAAGAGTTGGAATAAGATTTTTGTGTTCATCAAAATTTTTATAGTCTTAAAATTACGTTATACCAAGACTTTCAAAAAGTTCGACGAAAATTGTTTATGGTGCGGATGAAGGGACTCGAACCCCCACGTCGTTGACACTGGTTCCTAAGACCAGCGCGTCTACCAGTTCCGCCACATCCGCATATATTAAAAATAGAAAATAATAGATTTTTGGCTATACATACTGTCATTATAACGAGCAAAGCTCTA
This sequence comes from Clostridia bacterium, assembly GCA_022792395.1. GTDB lineage: Bacteria > Bacillota > Clostridia > TANB77 > CAG-508 > CAG-269. Next base: position 47,546 of record JAAWAX010000031.1, on the reverse strand, counting down.
ACAATCTCCAGCAAGTTCCAACATATCTACTTATATTTGCAATATTTATATTAGCATATTTTTATCTAATTTGTCAAGCAAAATTATATAAAATATACAATTAATCCGCCTATCATTGCAATAATAAATCCCAATATTTTTAACCCGTCCGAGTTGCTTCATTTTGATCGCCAAAACAAAAAAATCTCTTTGTTATGATTCGTGCATCATATATGAAAATAACGCCTAATAATACTAATATTACGCCAACTAATTTGATTATCACTTGTAACATTTTATCAACATCCTTTTTCTTTTTACCTTTTCATCATACTATTTTCTAAAGAAAAAGTCAAGACAATCCCTTATATTAACATAAGGGATTAAATCTCGATTCTCTTCATAAATTTATCTTTGACTAAATTTTTAAGCAAAATATTTTTTTCCTTTTCTAATTTGCTATCTTCTTCTAATATTTTCATAGCAATTCCTTGCACCGATTTTAGAATTGCCATATCTTCAAATAAGTTAGCAATTTTAAATTCAGGTAAACCATGTTGCATCGTTCCAAAAAAGTCTCCTGAACCTCTTAACTCTAAATCTTTTTCTGATATGATAAAGCCATCATTTGTATTGCACATTACCTTCATTCTTTCTTTTACTGTCTCGCCTTTTCCTTCATATTTTAATATACAATAGGATTGATAATCTCCTCTTCCTACTCTTCCTCTTAATTGATGTAATTGTGCTAGACCAAATCTCTCCGCATTTTCAATTACCATAATATTGCTATTTGGTACATCAACACCAACTTCAATTACGGTTGTAGATATTAAAATGTCTATTTCTCCTAATTTAAATCTTTCCATAATCTCATCTTTTTGTTTTGGTCTCATTTTTCCATGAATGTATTCTACCTTATATTGTGGAAAAACTTCTTTTTGATAAGTCTCATAAAGAGTTTCCACAGATTTTAAATCTAATTCTTCATTTTCTTCTACTAATGGGCAAACAATATAAGCTTGTCTCCCTTCTTGTATCTGTTTTTCTATAAATCCATTTACTCTTTCTGTCATTTTTTTATTAACAGCAAAAGTCTCTATTTTCTTTCTATTTGGCGGTAATTCATCTATAATAGAAATATCCAAATCACCATATAAGATTAAAGCCAATGTTCTTGGTATTGGTGTAGCAGTCATTACTAATACATCTGGATTTTTCCCCTTTTCTGCTATTTTAGTTCTTTGTTTGACACCAAATCGATGTTGCTCATCTGTTACTACTAGCCCTAGATTATGAAATACTACGTTTTCTTCTATTATTGCATGGGTTCCAATTAGAATATCAATTTCTCCATTTGCTAATCTTTCTAATAATTCTTCCTTTTTCTTTTTCGATATACCTGAAATTAGTAATTCACATCTAATATCTAATTCTTTTAAAATATTTTGAAAATTTTCTAAATGTTGTGTTGCTAGTATTGCTGTTGGTGCCATAATAGCTGCTTGATATCCAGATTTTACTGCTTTATAAGCTACACATATAGCAACTACTGTTTTTCCTGATCCGACATCTCCTTGTAATAAACGATTCATAGAATTATTAGCTTCCATATTATTATCAATTTCTTCTAATACTCTAATTTGTGCTTTGGTTAATTGGAATGGTAATTTATTTATGACATCTGACATTTTTACATTTTTGTCAAATTGAATCCCTTTTTCTTCATTTCTATAACTATTTTTTAATTTCAATAAAGCTAATTGTGTAGATAATAGTTCTTCAAAAACCAATCTTTTCCTTGCTCTTTCAAAATCTTCTAGTTCCTTTGGAAAATGTATATATTTACTTGCTTCATTAATGCCTTCTAAATGGTACTCTTTTAATAAGTAATCTGGTAAGGTTTCTGGCAAATTCCCTTCTACTTCTGCTAAACCACCCTCCATGATTCTTCTTAAAACATTCTGTGATAATTGATAGGTTAAAGGATATAATGGAATAATTTTTCCTGTATTAAAATTCTTTTCATTCTCATCAAATACAGGAGAAGTCATTGTTATTTTCCCAAAGTTGTTCGTTATTTTTCCATAAAATTTATATTTTTTCCCTACTTCAAATTTATTTTTAAGATAAGCTTGGTTAAACCAAGTAATGGTACAGCTTCCTGTTTCATCTCTAACCAATAATCGTTGCATGGTTTTTCCTTTTAGTCGAACATCAGAAACTTTCCCACAAGCAATTGCTTCAATAAGAACCTCTTGACCATTGATACATTCTGCAATATTTTTCGGTTTACTTCTATCTTCATAAGTTCTTGGATAGTATGTAATTAAATCTTTTAATGTAAATATTCCTAATTTGTTTAATAATTGAACTCGATTAGGACCTACTCCTTTTATATATTTTACATCTTTATTTAAGTCCATTTACTTCTCCTCTTAATAAAATTTGCCCCAATTAAACCCGGAACTAGTGGGGCAAATTTCCCCAATTAAACCCGGAATCAGTGGGGAAAATCTGGAAAAATTCTAAATTTTCCATAGTTTAAAATTTAAACCATCTGCACTAACTAATTTAAAATCGATTCCATAATATTCACCTTCTACAGCTTCTCGAATCGATGTGCTATGCAAATGCCCATAGTAACATCTTTTTATTTCATATTTTTTCATAACTTTTATAAATTCACTCATTTCATTCTGGATAATATTACTATTGATAATTGGCGGATAGTGCAAAAACACAATAATTTCTTTTTCTTTCTCTTTGTTTAGTTTAATGGCCTCTTCTAATGATAGTTCTAATCTTGCCACTTCTCTTTTTAGTAGTTTTTGGTTCTCTCCTTCTTCATTTTGCCCCCATCCTCTTGTTCCTGCTATGATATAATCTTCAAATTCGTAAGCTGTATTGTAGATAAAGCCTATGTTTTCAAATTTTTTTTCTTGTAAAAATTTTCTCATACTAGTTAATGTTGTCCACCAATAATCATGATTTCCTTTTAGTATTAGTTTTTTTCCTGGTAAATCATTTAAATAAGCAAAGTCCTTTTCGGTATCTTTTAAGTAGGTTGACCACGAAAAATCTCCTGGTATTACTACTAAATCATTTTCTTTTACTTTTTCTATCCAATCTGTTTTTATTTTTTCTTCATGTCCTTTCCAATTCTCCCCAAATATACTCATTGGCTTATTTTCATGAAAGGACAAATGAAGATCTCCTATGGTATAAATCGACATTGATATCTCCATTCTTTTTTGATTCTTTTCTTCATTTTTTGTCTTATTAAATTTACCTTTAACTATAATTTCAAATTTGGTATTGCATTTAAATCTAAATTATCTCTATTTCCTGCCATATAATTATAAAATCCTGCTGATGCTATCATGGCCGCATTGTCTGTACATAACTTTAATTCTGGCATATATACCTTTATTCCATTTTTTTCAAGTTCTAAAAATTCTTTTCTCATGTAAGAATTACTAGATACTCCCCCTGCTAGTGCAATTGTTTTTAATTTCGTTTTTTGGATTGCTTTTTCTACATTTTCCATTAATGTTTCTGTTACTGTTTTTTGAAAACTAGCACACAAATCTGCTTTATTGATATTAGGTAATTTATGATTTAAATTAATAACTGCTGTTTTTATTCCACTAAAACTAAAGTCTAGTGTATCATCATCAAAATGTGTTTTTGGCAATTCTATGTTGGCTTGTCCGTTCTTTAGCAAGTTTATCTACTTTTGGTCCTCCTGGATAGCCAAGACCTACTACTCTAGCTACTTTATCGAATGCTTCACCAATTGCATCATCTCTGGTTTTTCCTAATACTTCAAACTCTGTGTATGATTTTACTTGTATAATCTGCGTATTTCCACCTGACATCATAATACATAAAAATGGTGGTTCTAATTCTTTGTATGTAATATAATTGGCTGCAATATGCCCTTGAATATGATTTACTCCTACTAAAGGAATTCCATTGGCAAATGCTAAAGCTTTTGCATAAGAAAGTCCTACTAATAAAGCCCCTACTAATCCTGGTCCATAAGTTGGTGTAATGGCATCTATATCTGCCAAACTTACTTTTGCTTCTTCTAATGCTTTTTTGGTAACTCTTGAAATTGCCTCAATATGATTTCGAGAAGCTATCTCTGGTACAACTCCTCCATATTTTTCATGAATTGGTATTTGCGTATCGATAATATTCGAAAGAACCTCTCTACCATTTTTTACAATAGCTACAGAGGTTTCATCACAACTTGATTCAATTCCTAGTGTCAGTACATCCTTTTTCATTTATATTATTACATTTCTCCTTTCATTAACCAATACTAATTAGATGCCAAAAATCATTTGGGTTACTGTCATAATTCCTGATGTAATCCCCGTAATAGCTGGAGATATAATGATACTTGCTATTCCCGTTATCCATATTACTACAAATACAATGTAAAATATTTGCTCATTATTTCTAAACCATTGTTTTGCATTATAAGGTAGAAATGGCATAATAATTTTAGAACCATCTAATGGTGGTAATGGTATTAGATTAAATACCCCTAGTCCAATATTAATCCCAATTGCTGCTCCTAAAATTTGCAAAATAATCTTTCCAACCGTTGAGAAAATAAATCCTACACTTGCAAATTTGATAATCGCTCCATAAACAATTGCTAATAGAAATGCTAATACGATATTAGTTAAAGGTCCAGCAGATGATACAATAGCCTCTCCCTTTTCCATTGATATTTTTCTTGTATAATTGGTGGAATTGACATGTACTGGTTTTCCCCATCCAAATCCTGCTAATAATAACATTAATGTTCCAATAGGGTCTAAATGATCCAATGGATTTAGACTTAATCTACCTTCGTTTTTGGCTGTATTATCTCCTAATTTGTAAGCTGCAAATCCATGGGCAAATTCATGAAAAGTAATTGCTAACAATACTCCTGGTATACTTACTAATAAATCATATAATGCTCCTGGATTGGCAACGTATTCTGTTACAGTTGATAACACCATAATGGCAATTATAACATAAACAATTCTTTTATCAAATGAAAAATTAAACATTGAAATCTCCTTTGTATCCCCTTTTCTTTTCAAAAACACTTATCTCATAATTAGTTGCTATTTTATATACTTTTTTAGTATTTTAAGCATTTTTCAAGTTAAAAAAGTGCTTATTTTAACGATTCTCAATCGAATTTTTTAAATGTACTCGTATTAATGTTCAGAAAGTGGCTTCATGGTTGGAAATAGTAATACATCTCTAATAGAAGCACTATCTGTCAATAACATAATTAATCTATCAATTCCGATACCTAATCCACCTGTTGGAGGCATTCCAATTTCTAAAGCTTGAATAAAGTCTTCATCCATCATTCCAGCTTCTTCATCTCCTGCTTCTCTTGCTTCTACTTGTTTTTTGAATCTCTCATATTGGTCAATTGGGTCATTTAGTTCAGAAAAAGCATTTCCATATTCACGTCCACCAATAAACACTTCAAATCTTTCTGTTAAACGAGAGTCCTCTTTCTTTTTCTTCGCTAATGGTGATATTTCAATTGGATAATCATAAATAAAAGTTGGTTGTACTAATGTTTTTTCTACATATTCATCAAAGAATAAGCTAATAACATCTCCTCTGGTTTCTTTGGTTTTATCTGGTATGTCAATGTTTCTTTCTTTTGCTAATGCTACTGCTTCTTCATCTGTTTTAATTTCATTAAAGTCTACCCCACATGCTTCTTTGATAGAATCAATCATAGTAATTCTTTTCCATCCTGGAGTCAAATCAATTTCTTGTCCTTGATAAGTCACTTTTGTAGTCCCTTGTACTTTCATGGCGCATTTTGAAAAGATTTCTTCTACCATATCCATCATATCGTGATAATCAGCATATGCTTCATATAATTCAATTGTGGTAAATTCTGGATTATGACGAATGTCCATTCCTTCATTTCTAAAAATTCTTCCCATTTCATATACTTTGTCATATCCACCTACGATTAGCCTTTTTAAGTTTAATTCTGTTGCAATTCTTAAATACATATCGATATTTAGGGCATTATGATGGGTAATAAATGGCTTGGCAGTTGCTCCTCCTGATATGGTATTTAACATAGGGGTATCTACTTCTAAATATCCCTTTTCATCTAATATTCTTCTAATTTCTGTGATAATTTTACTTCTCATTTCAAATGTTTTCTTTACTTCTGGATTCATAATTAAATCCACATATCTTTGGCGATAACGTAAATCTACATCTTTTAATCCATGAAATTTTTCTGGTAGTGGTCTTAATGATTTAGATAGTAAGGTTACTTCTTTGGCATGAATTGAAATTTCTTCTGTTCTGGTTTTAAATACAAATCCAGTAATACCAATAATATCTCCAATATCCCACGTTTTGAAAGCTTTATAACTTTCTTCTCCTAAATCATTGATACTTACATAACTTTGGATTTTTTCATCGCTATCTTGAATGGTACAAAAAGATGCTTTTCCCATAATTCTTTTAGCTACAATTCTTCCAGCAACTGTTACATCTTTTTGTTCAAATTTTTCATAATTTTCTTTAATTTCTCCTGCTGTATTGGTTCTATTAAATTTTGTTATTTCATAAGGATCTTTTCCTTCTTGTTGTAATTCTGCTAATTTATCTCTTCTGATTTGCATTAAATGGTTTATGTCTAATTCTTCTACTTCATTGTTTTGATTGTTATTTTCTTGCATTTAAAAATCTCTCCTCTTTTTTTTATTTTAGTTCTAGGAAAGTGCTGTATAGCACTTGACATAGAAATAAACTATGCGAAGGTTAGATTTTCTAACGATTATATCGTTTAGAAAATCTTAACTTCGTATTTTTGTATATTATATAGTAAAATTTGGTAAAAGTAAAGTTTTGCATAGAAAAAACACTATATTTCATTTATAAAAATTTAACATTTTTGTTTGAAATATAGTGTTTTGTTTTTGGGATTTTGTATTTTATCTTTAATTGTTTTTTTATGCCTCTGCTAAAGTTATTCGATAATCTAATTTTTTATACTTTATGTTTGAATCTTTTAGATGTTTTTTAAATTCTTGATTCATTCTAACTTGCTCTTCTAATAATTGTAAAGATAAAATACTTTCCATATTTTACCATAATATTTGTTTAATTCAAGGGTTTCTGGTTCATTAATTCATTATTTTATAGCTTCCATCTTCTTGTTTTTCTAATTCAACATTAGATTTTAGACAAACCAATGGACGAAACCCTAGAACATTACCAGTATATCCCGTGGCAGTAACCCCTCCATAATTTACAAGCATGATACTATCGGAATTATTAGCAGAAGGAGATGCAAGCCACATAGATTGTGTGCTACTTTTTATATATAAATTATCACTTGTATCTATCATGCCACCATAATAATTTGCCCAACTAGTTCCTCCATCTTTACTTATCTCATATCCCACATTACTTTTTGCTCGTGCTTGATAATTTGTATTATACTTTTGATTGTAAGACTTTAGAAAAATTTCTAGTGTTGGTCCTGCAATTGCATAAGATGCTTTATCGCCTTGAAAAACACTCCATACATTGGTATCTAACATATATGCTACTGCCTTCATATTATTATTGGTACTTGAATAATTTCTAGAAATATAATAATTACTATCTAATGCCCTTACTTTTGAATTTGTTATATCTGATGTCCCAACATAATCTTTTAATACATTAGTAAAATACATTTTATAGCTACCATTTGTATTAATAGAACTTCCATTTTTTCCTTTTGGTACATAATCAGAAGCTATATAATCATCTGCTATTAAATAAATATTGCTCTCATCTGCATAAAATATTTTCCAATTCTCTATTGCCTTACTATTGGTACATCTATATTCTGTTACAATTTTCCCATAATTCTCTTGAGGATTGTTAGCAATATCAACTGCTTTCACTATATTTCTAATCTCAATTTCTTTTTCTCTTGATTGGACATTACCATTTTGTAATTTAATTTGATATACTCCAACTTCTTTCACTATAAAACTTAAATCTTCACTTGTATTCCAATCATCTTTTTCCTCTAGCTTATATTTTACTTGCCATTTATCAATATAACTACTATAATCGTTATCATATTGAATATTAGAGATAGAAATCTCCCATTTATTGACTCCCCTATATTCATAATTTATCTCGAAACTTGGTTCTTGCGTTATATTGGATCCATTGTATTCTACATTATATAATCCCTCTGGTAATTGATTTAGTGTATAACATGTCTTTCCATCATATTCTAATCCTTCATAACTAACTACACTTCTTTTTTCTATATTAACAAAGAAAGTATGTTCAACTCCTTCTATTCCTAACAGTTTAATTGTATCATTATCCCAATATCTATATCCTTCTTGGTTAGTAATTCCAGATTCTCCAAATACTTCCTTTGCTCGATTTAGTATATCTCCTTGAATCTCTTTTCCATAGTTATTATATTTTTCTTTGCTTTCTTTTTCATATATAGCATTTACTTCTGTTTGTATTATTTTTAGTTCTGTTGTAAATGCTGTTAATTTAGCTGTTTGAATTACAGTAATTCCACTATAGGTTGCTACAGAAGCTAATACTACTAATACCATTATTGTAATAACTAATGTTATCATGGTAATTCCTTTTTCGTTTCTCATTTGTTACCTCCTTTAGTCTTTTTGCCTTTCAAAAACCTTTTTCTTCTCTTAAAATCATTCTGTATAGATAAAAACACTATATTTACATAATTTTTCCGATTAAACATTATTGCCCACATTAGAACAATTATTGTTCGTATAATGTAAGTTTTTGGCTGGGGTACTAGGATTCGAACCTAGGAATGTCGGAGTCAGAGTCCGATGCCTTACCGCTTGGCGATACCCCAATATTTTTCATATTATTATCTTATCACTTTATTTCTTTTTTGTCGAGGTTTTAACAAGAAAAGTGAAAATTAAAATTTTCACGCTGGCACTAACTATAAATTAGTGCCTTTTATTTTTCTTCTCTAAATGTTATAATTGTTTTATGGAATTTTTAGATTTTTTAGATGAAGAAGTTAAACATACTTACAAACCTGATAATTGTAAGACTAAATTTAAAATTAAAGATATTTTTAATGACCATTGGTACTCTTTTTTAGAAGATAACCCTAACATTAATATTAGACCTGTTGTTCATGAAGAAGTCGAAAAAATGATGGGATGTGGTTCTCTTTCTAACGGCTATGCTGTTTATACCTGTGAACATTGCAACAACTATCTTTATGTACCTTTCACTTGCAAATCTCGTTTCTGTTGCTCTTGTGGTACTAAATATACTTTGGATAGAGCTGATACCATTGCTAGAAAATCTATTAATTGTCCTCACAGACATATTAGTTTTACTATTCATCGTGATTTATGGCCTTTATTTCAAAAAGATAGGTCTTTACTTAATTTACTTTTTAACGCCGTCTCTTCTACTATCCTATCTTGGTTCTATTCACAAAATCATAAAGAAAACTTTACCCCTAGGCTTTATTTCCACTCTTCATACTTTCGGTCGTGACCTTAAGTGGAATCCGCATATTCATGTTTTAATTACTGAAGGGGCTTCTGGTAATTTTACTCCTTGGAAAAAATTTGAAGTCTTCCCTTATGTTATGCTACGTAATCGTTTCCAAACTACTCTTCTTTCTCTTCTCGAAAAACATTTTGGTAAGCAAAAATTCAAATATCTTAAAAACCATATTTACAAAACTTCTTCTAATGGTTTTTATGTCCATGCTCCTAAAATTAAATCTCGTGATATTAAATCTACTGTTAAATATGTTATTCGTTACTCTGGTAAACCTGCCATGGCTCAATCTCGTATCATTAATTACGATGGCCAATATGTTACTTTTTGGTATGATAGACACGAAGATGGAAAAAGAGTTGAAGAAACTATACATGCTTATGATTTCATTAAAAGACTTATTATTCACATTTATGATAAATACTTCAACGTTGTTCGTTACTATGGTCTTTATGCTAAAAAACATAAATTTTCTGATAAATTCAATTATATGCTTAAACCACATGTCGCTATATTTAAAAAACAACTTAAGAATTGGCGTTGTCGTATTGAATTATATTTCAATCACGACCCTCTTAAATGTTCTTGCGGACACACTTTTCACTTTGACTATCTTGTTCAAAAATCGTATAATACTTCTTAGAGGTGATTAGTTTGAAAATTAAAAGACCAACATATACAGAATTTATTTGCACCCAATGTAAGTGCCGTGAAAAAATTCCTACTAAAATTGTTTTACAAATGGATATGATGGATCCTGGTGACCCTCTTTATCCTCCTATGTTTGATTGTGAAAAGTGTGGTAGCTTAATGAAACCAGTATATTTCATCGGATATACTGGAATTGAATATTCTTACGATGGCAATTAGCTATTTACATATATTTCCATTTGACACCTTTTAGTTTAAGGTTTATTTGTTGTGTCTTTAATTTATTATTCTTGTATAGTCAAAATCTTCGATTTTTCCTATACAATAAAAAAAGATGAAAATCTCATCCTTTTATTTTACTGTTTTCTATTCAAACATACTTTCTATAGCTTTTCTATAAATATCTTTAATCATATCATAACCGTCCTTCAAGTGTTCCAGCAAAAATATCGGCACAAACTCCTGAATTCATTTCCATCACATATAAATTGTTATCTTTCGTTTGAATAATATCAATGGTAGCAAAATTCATGTTCATAGCTTTTCCTGTCTTAATTGCTAATTCTTCAATTCTTTGATATAGTTCTCCTTTTTCTAATATACTAGGTTTTGCTCCTCCACTCAAATTATGTTTCCAAGAGATTTCTACTTTTTCTCCTTCTTTTGGCACATAAGTCATATCTAGCAATTTTAAATTATCTTGTACTCCCTCTTTATTAGGCAAGTGCAATGCCTCTACCAATTTTTTAATTGTTGATTTTCCATCTCCCATTACAAAAGGTTTTGTTTTGCCATAAATTAAAAGTACTTCTCCATTTAAATAAAAAGTTCTATACTCTTTTTGGATATCATAATACGGACAAATACTTACAGAAGTGTTATTTTGATTAAATAATTTTTGAATGGCAATTTCTGCTTCTCTTAAAGTATGACAAAGTTCAATTCCCATACCTTGATATTCGCTATTAGGCTTTACTACTAATTTTCCATGTTTTGAAAATTCAGTTACAACTGTATTCCAAATACCTTCTTTAGGAATAAATTTTCCTCTTATAGCAGGATTGAATATCATAGTATGGTCGATTACTGGTATGTTTTGAGATTTTAACACTTCATAAGTAGCATATTTATCATCTACTATCTCGCCTGTAGCTTGTGAATTATTATCAAAATGGTAGCCTTTAATATGTCTTACTTTTCCCTCTTTAGAAAGTTGTAAAATCCAATCATAAGATAATTTTTCCATTTTAATGTTCATTTCAGAACATAATTCTCTTATAATTGTATGCAGAAATTTTTCTTCCATATACTATGCTACTCCTTTTCCATTCTTTGTTCACATTCTATAATTGTTTCAATAATTTTTACTGTTTTTTCTAAATCATTATTTTTTAATACATAATCATATAAATTAATTCTTGATTCTTCATAATCAAATCGATTTAATCTTAATATAACTTCTGCTGGACTAGGCTTGTCTATTCTAGCTTCTAGTCGTTTTTTTAATTCCTCTTTCGGAACTCTTAAAAAGATAGTAACTACTCTAGTATCTTCTTTCAACAATTCTTTCAAATGTTCGGTTCCATTTACATCAATATCTTTTACGATAATTTTTCCACTCTTAATTTTTTCGTTTAATAGCTTTCTGGAAGTTCCATAGTATTGATTATGATGGATATCATATTCATAAAACTCTTCGTTTTTTATCATTTCTTCAAATTCTTCTCTGGTTACAAAATTATAAGTTTGTCCTTCTATATCGCCTTCTCTCATTGGTCTAGAAGTAAAAGATGGAAGTGATTCTACATTTTCCATCCTTTTGATTAGTTCTTTTTTTATGGTATCTTTTCCTGCTCCTGCTACTCCAGATAGTATGACTAACATATTGTTACCTTCCCCTCCGCTATTTCATTGGCAGCTAAAGTTACTGGTGATTCTTCTTTTGCCTTTGTTTTTGCTTCATCTCCTGCTGCGATTTGTCTTGCTCTTCTCGCTGTTGCGATTACTAATTCATATCTGTTTTGTGCTTTGGTCAATAATTGACCTACGGTTGGTTTTACTATCATTTTAATTCTCCCTTTCTTTTATTTCAGATTAATTTGAAAAAGAATTGTTATTTGGCTAGGCTATTCCTAATGAATACAGTTTGCTATGCAAACTGCATACTAAATCTGTAACTCACTTCGTTCAAACAGCTTTAGCAAAATGATAATTATCTTTCAAATTCTTGAGAAATTGATTTATCAATTCTCCCCCCAACTGTTTCAGGTTGAACAGCTGATAATATAATATGCCCTGAATCCATAATTAATACAGCCCTTGTTCTTCTTCCATAGGTTGCATCTACTGCTGTTTTATTATCTTTTGCTTCTTGCACCATTCTTTTGATAGGTGCTGATTCTGGGCTTACAATTGCAACAATTCTTTCTGATGATACAATATTTCCAAAACCTATATTTACTAATTGCATTTTCATTCCTCCCTTTCTCTATTATTTCTATATTCATAATTTTGAAAAGAATTGTTATTTGAGTAGGCAAACAAGGTTTTAATTTGTGAGGCGTGCGTTGGCACGTTGATTAAATTAAAAGCGAAGTTTAACGACCTCAAATACAATTATCTTCAAAATTTATTCGATGTTTTGAATCTGCTCACGTATATTCTCCAACTCTGTTTTCACATCAATTACATCATTGGTAATCTCTAAATTATTAGCTTTTGAGCCAATCGTATTTGTCTCTCGGTTCATTTCTTGAATTATAAAATCCAATTTTTTTCCAACAGCCTCTTCTGAACACAAAAGTTTTTCAAATTGTGCTATATGACTATTTAACCTTGTAACTTCTTCCTCTACTGAACATTTATCTGCATATATAACTACTTCTTGTGCTAGTCGAGATTCATCTACTTCTTGATTTTTTAGTATTTCCTTTATTCTACCCTCTAATTTTACTACATATTCTTCAATAAGTCCAGTAGAAAGTAAAGATATTTCTTTTACTTTCTTTTGAATTGCTTTTACTCTTGTTATTAAGTCCTCTGCTATTTTACTACCTTCTATACTTCTCATCTGTACTAAACTTTCAGTTGCATCTTTGACTACTTCTAACAATTCATTTTTTATTGTTTCATCTTCTTGTTTGTTTTGAATGCTCAAAACATCTGGCAATTTAGATATTTCTGTAACTTCAATATTGGCTAAAATTTCTTCTTGTTTTGCAAGTTTCTTTAGTTCATCAATATAAATTTTAGCAATTTCACTATTTATTTTTATCTCTTTTCCTTCTGTAGAATTGTTTTGAAAAGTAACAAACACATCGATTTTTCCTCTTTTTATTTTAGTGGCAATTTCTTTTTTTACTTCTTCTTCCAAATAGGTTAAAACTCTTGGCATTTTTACAGATATATCTAAATATCTATGATTCACACTTTTTATTTCAATTTGATATTCTCTTTCCTTTTTAACTAGATTGGCTTTGCCATATCCTGTCATACTTTTAATCATCTTAATCCCATTCCTTATCTCTTTTTCTTTTTTCCCCTTTTGTTTCTATTCTTTTTTAATCTCTTCCCTTTATTTACTTGTTGAAATTCACTTTGCTCCACTTTTTCGATTGTCTTTTCAATTTCAGTTTCTAATATTTCTTCTTTTTTCTCCTCTTCTTCATCTATGTTTTCTCTTATTTCTTCTTTTCTCTTTTTCGCTTCTTTTTTTATTGGTTCTTCTTTTTTTACAATTTCAGAGATATCGCTTAAACTATCTAAATAATCTTTTCTTCCTTTAGTATATAATATGATTGCTTTTAAAACATAATAAATAGCAAATAGATAAGAAGAAGTTAATAAATAAATCCTAAAATCATATTTAAATAAAGTAATTACATGCATAATTGATAAACTATGTAAAGACAAAAATAAAAATTCAATTCCTATTATTCCTATACTAGTATTATCTCTGTGATAAGCTTTTTCTAGAAATATAATTCCTACTATTAAAAATGTCCCTGCAAATACTTCAATGTCTCCTACTAGTCTTTCTTGTCGCATTGTAGAATGAGCTAAATTTAATAAGATAAAATAAGCCATTATCCCTACTGCTCTTAATAGGTTTCCAAATATTTTCTTCAAAATTTCTTGTGAAATTTCTTTTGGAACTTCTTTCTTTTTCTCTTCTTTTTTCTCTTTCTTCTTATCTTCTTTTGTTTTTATATGTTTCGCCATTTCCTTTCACCTCTTTTATTTTTAGGTACTTTCTTTTCCTTTATCCTATTTCATCAAGTTCATACATAATAATACTTAATACATTTAATGCTACTGTTTCTGTTCTCAAAATTCTATTTCCCAATGTTACTATTTTTGCACCATTTTCTTTTAATATTTCAATTTCTGAACTTTCGATTCCACCTTCTGTACCAATCAAAACAGCAATTTTCAAATCATGATTTTTAGCTATTTTTAATTTTTCTAATTCATATCTTAATTTATTTTCCATTTCTTTTTCATAAGCCACTAATACTATATCATATTCTTGGCACAAATGACAAATATTTTTGATAGATTCTATTTTTTTTATTTCAGGAATTCTATTTCTTCCACTTTGTTTGGCTGCTACTTCTGCTATCTTTTGCCACCTTTCTATTTTTTTGCTTTTCTCTTTGTCATTTAATTTAACAACGCATCGTTTCATTTCAATTGGTACAATATTATAAACTCCAAGTTCTACTGACTTCTGAATAATTAGTTCCATTTTATCTGCTTTCGGCAAACCTTGTAAAATTGTTACTTTTATATTAGATTCTGAATTTGTTTCTAATTCTTTTACTATATTACAAGTTATTGCAGTTTCTTCTAATTTAGTAATCTCACATGAATAATCTTTTGAAGTATCAATGTTACATAAGACTATTTTTTCTCCTATTCTCTTTCTTAATACGTTTTTTATATGGTTTACATCTTCTCCTATAATTCTTATTTCGTTATTTTGTATGTTTTGATTATCTACAAAAAATTTAGGCATTTTCTTCTCCTTTATTGGCTATTTTTAGCCTTCTACTTCATCTTACTATTTTAATTGTTATTCCGTTTTTTGTTGTTTCTTATTATATGATTTTTTACCTCTATTTTCAAGTGATTTTTATAAATATAATAAGGTTTTCTTCTTCAAATCCTTTTATTTTGTGTCAAAATAAAAACCCTATTCATTTTTGAATAGAGCTTTTTTTATCTTATTAATAATTCTCTGCTTTAATTTCAAAATATGCTTTTGGATGGCTACATACTGGACAAATTTCTGGTGCTTGTTTTCCAATTACAATATGTCCACAATTTCTACATTTCCAAATTTTATCTCCATCACGGCTAAATACTAGTCCATCTTCAACATTCTCTAATAATTTTTTGTATCTTTCTTCATGCTCTTTTTCTATTTTTGCAACTTCTGCAAAAAGATAAGCAATATGGTCAAATCCTTCTTCTTTTGCTTCTTTTGCCATTCTGTCATACATATCTGTCCATTCATAGTTTTCTCCTTCTGCTGCTGCTTTTAAGTTTTCTGCTGTTGTTTTAATGTCCCCACCTTGTAATAGTTTAAACCAAATTTTTGCATGTGCCATTTCATTGTCTGCTGTTTCTTGAAATATTGCTGCTATTTGCTCATATCCATCTTTTTTTGCTTTGCTTGCAAAATAAGTATATTTGTTTCTTGCTTGTGATTCTCCTGCAAATGCCTCCATTAAATTTTGTTCTGTTTTACTTCCTTTTAATTCCATTCTTTTCTTTCCTCCTTAATTTTATTTTTCATTATTCTATCAAGAATTATGCATTTTTTAAGTAATTAAATCTTTTACTTGGTACCGATGGTGGGACTCGAACCCACATGGTTTCCCGCTGGATTTTGAATCCAGTGCGTCTACCAATTCCGCCACATCGGCATTTTTGACTGTACTAATAAGTTATCTGTATATAAAAAAATATGTACTAATATATATTAGCACATATTTTTTCCCTTGTCTAGATTTTTTTGAAAATTCTTCCAATCTATGAAACTTTTAGCATTTGACCAGCATAAATCAAATTAGGATTACGAATCCCATTTAAATTAACTAAATAAGAAACAGAAACTCCATATCTTCTGGCAATGCTAGACAATGTATCTCCGCTTTGTACAGTATAAAAATTGTTTTGTATCACTGGATTTAAATTGGTATTATTGCTTTCTGTAATTCTTAATTTTTCTCCTGGATAAATTAAATTTGGATTTTGTATGTTATTCATTTCTACTATATGATTAACACTCACACCGTAACTACTAGCTATTTGTGATAAGGTGTTTCCTCTTTGCACCGTATAAATAATACTTCCAGTTCCTCTTGTTTCTGAACCATGTATGCTTGAGTTTGTAGCAACTCTTATGGTCTCTCCTGGATAGATTAAGTTTGGATTTGCTATCTGATTAATGTCTACTAACTCTTGTACTGTAGTACCATATCGGTTAGCAATCGTAGCTAACGTATCTCCACTTTGCACAGTATAGAAAACAGTTTCTGTGTTAATTGTATCATTTGGATTTTCTGTATTTGGTATTTCACTTGTATCTGATAAAAATATATTTTCTGTATATAAATCTCTATCTACATTTCCTCTGATGCCTGCTACATTTCCTCTATCGGTATATTGAACTCCAATCCATCTTTCCCAACTAGTTTCTACATATCTTAAGTTATTGTAATCACCATAATAAGCAATCCACAATTCATAATTGTCTGCTATTTCTCTGCCAAATCTATCTTGTGCATTCGATAAATCACTATAAACAATAACTTCTTTATTAGTTAGTCTTTTGACACTTTCTAAAAAAACTTGTGCTATGTTATTTAACTCTTCTACACTTACTCCTCCAAACACTTCATAATCCATCACTAATTTACAGTCTGGTTGTTTACCAGCTATTACAGATGCAAAAAATCTTGCTTCTTGTTCTGCTTCTTCTGTATTGGTTGCCGTTAAAAAATGATAAAATCCCACTTTTAACCCTTCAGCTTTTGCATTTTCATAATTGATATCAAAATAAGCATCTTTGATATTACTGCCTTGGCTTGCCTTTATGTACACTACTTGAATTCCACTTTCTCGAACTTGCTCATAATCTATGTATCCTTGCCAGTTACTGACATCTATCCCTTGATATTGCGGATTAGAACTTGGTGTTATGGCATAGGTCATATTAATATCAGCAAAAAATAGAAAGGTTAAAATGATAAAAACAACTAATATTCGTTTTATTTTTTTCATACAAAAAAACCTCCTTTATCTATCATTTTATCCATTATATGCAAAAGAGATTTTTTTGGTTTCTTTTATTATTTAGTTCAATTCTGCTTCATATTCATAAACTTGAATGGTTTTAATGGTTACATCAGAAAAATCATTTCCTTTTTCCAAATCCACTATTTGAAAGAAATCCTTTTTCTTCAACTCCATATTTATTTTACTAATATCAACTATCATTTTAGTTGATAAGTCTTGACCAATTGGCAAAGTTCCATTTTGATTATCATAAAATATACTATTCGTAAAACTGATAGCATTTACTCCACGTTTTAGATTTATTTTATAAAAATTAATAATATCTTTTCCTTTATTAATAGTTTCTTTTATTTCTGCTTCTGGATTCATATCAAATACATTGATTTGTTTTTCATCCAATAATTCATCTTGTATCGCTTTATAGACTGGTACATCATCACATAATGTTACCTTCTTCAATGCAATTTTTATATTTTCTATCACGTTTTCTAAAGATAATTTATAACCAATTTGTTTCATTGATTTTGTAATATCTAAAATAACAAATTTATCTTTCGGTATTTCTCTATGTCTTTTATTTTTGATTTTCGATAATTTAGATTTATCTTGTGTAATGCCTCCAAAAATATCAAATTCTTCATTTTCTATTAATGCTTCTTCTTCTAATGCTTCTTTTTTTAGTTCTCTTAAACTAGCAGTTATATCTTTTGGTACTACTTTATTATTCTTGACACGATTCATAATGTCTATTAAATTAGTCGTAGCTATGAATACACTATCAGTTTCTTGTTGTGATAGTGCCTTTCTTTGTATTTTATCCATTGCAATACCAAATTTTTCAAGATCTTCTTCATAGTCAAAAACTTTAGTAATCTTTTTTATGATGTTAACTTCCTCTTCTTCTCCCTCTGGCAAGGTAGCTATTGCATCTTTATTACTATATTTCCAAAATTCAAATATGCTTTTCTTATGACTATCAATTTCTTCAATAAAGCGTGTAGCATTTTCAATTTTCTTTTCCATGTTTTTCTTTTTTAGTTTTAAGCTATTTAAGTCTAACATGATATTTTTTATGACATACTCTAATTTTTCAAATTCTTTATAAATATCTACTAATTCTTCAATAGTATAATTTCCTTTATCTAGTGCTTCTCTTCTTCTCCTTTTTCTCATCATCTCATCTTTCGTCTCTGATGAATTTTCTTCTATTGCTTCTATTTCTGCTTCTTCTGGTTCTTCTGATTGTATTTCTTCTTTATTCTTCTTTTTACTATATTTAAAATAATATTTGAATTTACCAAAAAAAGATTTTTTACATTCTAAAAAGGTAGAAATTTGTTTCTCTTTCGCAAGATATTCTATTTCTTGCAACCCAATTTCTTCTTTTATACGCTCTAGTTTCTTTTTATTGATCTTAATCAGTTCTTTTACCTCTTGTATTCTTCCTTTTCCTCGTTTACATTCATCATTAATCCATTCTGCAATGGTATCATATTCTATTTTTCTATCTTCGATATAAAATTCAATTTCTCCCTTTTTTCCAATGTCTGTTTTAAAAGTAAAATAGTGTGGTAATTCAGTTTGTAAGATAAACATCGCTTTTAATAATCTATAAAATCGCTTCACTTCTTCTTTATTATTTAGCTTGATTCGATAAGGGCTTCTTATTTTTTCATAAACTTCTGTTTCTCCTACAATTTGGATACTTAATTCATCATTTTTATCATATACTTCGTAGACATATGGCCAATTATTAGTAAATAGCCATAAATAGTTTTCTATATCTGCAAATTGTGCCTTTTTTAAGTATTCACGGCTATACTCTGCATTCATAACTGGTACAAATATCTTGGTTGTTCTTTTTCTTTCTAATTGTTTTTTCAACAAAAAGAAGAAAGCTGAATAATTCACATCTTCTGTTGGTACTAGCATGAAATATTGGTCTGTATTTTGTGCATAATAAATTTGCCATAAATAATTTCCTTCAAATTTTACTTTGAAAGGTATCTTCTTTGCCAGATTTTCTTGTTCTTGTTCTATTTGTTCAATTTCTTCTATTTTTACTTTTTTTAACATGCTTAAAAATGTGGTATATTTTAAAATATTTTTTTCGGTTTTACTATCTAAATAGTCTGCTAAAGGACTTGCTTTTCTATATCTTTCTTCTAGTTCATCTAGGCGATTTGTTGGTGATAATAAAATTTGTATGTCTTTTACTGGAATATAACGATATTGTCTACATTGTTTTTCTTCGTAAAATTTAGGGATTCTAAATTCTAATGGTTCAAATTTTTTTAAACCAACTGGTATCTTTCCTAAATTCAATCCTAAATATTCTAATTTTTCTTCCATACTTATGTTTTTCTCGATTTCGCTAGGCAAAGTTCTCTCTCCTTCTATTTTATAATTTCATAAAAATTTTTAAATTCATATCCATTTTCTCTTAACCACGAAATGATTTGTGGTAGGGCTTCTGCAGTAACTTTTTTACTTGGTGCATCATGCATTAAGATAACAACACTACTTTTATTGTTGACAGTTTTCTTCATTCTTTCCATTTCAAATTCAATGGTTGGATTTGCAGTTTCCGCATCTCCTGTTAATGCATTCCAGTCTATATGTAAAATATTATTTTGTAATAACAATTCATTTGCTTCCATTTTTATTTGTGCATATTTTCCTCCGTGTTAGTCCTCCTGGAAATCGGAATAAATGTGAGTTGTATTCTGGTACTCCGATTGCGTTTTTTACTGCTTCATTACATTGGTTAAATTCATCTAATACTGCTTGTGGCGAAGCATAAATAGCAGAATAGGAATGGGTATATCCATGATTGGCTATATAATGACCTTCTTCATATATTCTTTTGACCGTTTCTGGCATACTATTTACTCTATCACCTAAAACAAAAAAAGTGGCTTTTACGTTTTCTTGTTTTAATGTATCTAAAATTGTTGGTGTTACAATAGATGGCCCATCATCAAAAGTTAGAAATGCTCTTTTCGTTTCTGAATGATAAATATTTTCTATGTTAGCTTTTCCTTCTCCGTGTTAATGTTGGGATTTTTTCTTGCCTTTTTTTCTCTATTTCAGCTTTTTTATCTTCTTCTTGTTTAGAAAGTGCTATTAGTTGTTCTTCATATTGTTTGTATACTTTGTGTTGTTGTAAAATTTCTAAAGCATTTTTAGTAATTAAGATTAAAACAAGTATTAAGATGATTAGTAATACCAATATGACTATTTTTATATTTTCTATACGTTTGTCTGGTATTTCTATCAGATACATTTCATCTTTTAGCATTTTCGACATCCTTTTATTTTATTTTTCTATATTATATACTATTTTTCTTGTTTTTTGTAGTATATTTATAAAAAAAATGACAAACTTTTCAAAATGCTTATCTTAAGCTAATTTTCAAGTTTATCATTTTGGGCTCTGAATATTTGTATTTTATTACATTTTTAACGTTTTTTCTCTTATACTATACCTTTTAAAATATATAAGAAATTATTATTGTTTTTCACTTTTCATTACATTTTTTAAAAACTCTACTTCTTCTTCTGCATTTAGTCTCATAAAAATAGGTTCTCCTTTTTCAATCACTTTAGTATCTTGTATTTTATTATAACTTTTTAAATTTTTCCAATTTTTCATATCCTCTTCTTCTATTCCTATTTGTCTAAAAATATTGTCAGCTGTATCTTTCATAAAAGGTCTAATTAAAATTGCTATTTTTCTTAAATTTTCAATTAAATGATACATACATGATTCTAATTTTTCTGTCTGCTCCTCTTTTGCCAAAGCCCATGGCATGGTTTCATCTATATATTTATTGGTTCTGGCAATTAGATTCCAAATCTCTTGCATACTATTGGCTATTTCATAGTGGTTCCACTTTTCATCAAATTTCTCAATTTGGGAAATTGCGTATTCCTCTAATTCTTTATCTACTTCATTTGGTGTTCCTTTATATTCTGGTACCCTTCCTTCAAAATATTTATTTACCATGGATACCGTTCGATTTAAGAGATTACTTAAATCATTGCATAAATCAAAATTATATCTTTCTACAAAGGCTTCTGGCGAGAAAATCCCATCTTGTGAAACTGGCATTTCTCTTAATAAAAAGTATCGAACACTATCTAATCCATATCTTTCGATTAAAGTTTCTGGATAAATGACATTTCCTTTTGATTTTGACATTTTTCCATCTTTCATCATAATCCAGTTATGCACTAAAATGGTTTTTGGTAATGGCAAATCTAATGCCATTAGGAAAATCGGCCAATAAATTAAATGAAATCTTGCAATATCTTTTCCTACAATTTGTAAATCAGCTGGCCAATACTTTTTAAATAAAGTATCATCTTCTGATAAATAGCCTAATGCTGTAATGTAATTGGTTAATGCATCTAACCATACATATACAACGTGTTTTGAATCTTTTAACACTTTTATTCCCCAGTCAAATGAAGTTCTACTAACACATAAATCTTCTAATCCTGGTTTGATAAAGTTATTTATCATTTCATTTTTTCTATATTCTGGTTTGATAAAATCTGGATGTTCTTCATAATATTGTAACAGTCTATCTGCATATTTTTTCATGTTAAAGAAATAAGATTCTTCTTTCATTAACTCTACATCTCTACCGCAATCTGGACATTTCCCATCGACTAATTGTGTTTCGGTAAAAAAGGTCTCACAAGGAATACAGTACCATCCTTCATATTCTCCTTTATAGATATCTCCTTGCTCCATAAAGTAGTCAAAAATCTTTTGAACTACTTTTTCATGTCTTTCCTCTGTTGTTTGAATAAAGTCATCATATTCAATTCCCATTCTAGCCCATAATTGTTTTGCCATCTTTGCCATTTCATCCACATATTGTTTTGGTGTTTTTTCCGCTTCTTCTGCTTTTTTTTCTATCTTTTGCCCATGTTCATCAGTTCCTGTTAGCATGTAGGCATCTTCGCCTTTTAGTTTATGATATTGTTTCATACTATCTGCTAAAACAGTCGTATAAGCTGTTCCTATGTGGAATCTTCCACTTGGATAATAAATTGGTGTTGTTACATAAAATTTATGGTTCACTTAATTTTCCTCCTTGTATTTTATATTTTTAATTCGCATCTTTTTTATCTTTTCCATTTTATAGAATTTTACCACAAGAATGAAAAAATAGCAACCAATTTGATTGCTATTAGAAATTTTCACACAACATAGTAGAATAATAAAAATTAGCATTTTTTATTCTTTTACTCATCTTTTGTTGTGTTACATTTACATAATTTAACAAATTCTACAATAACAGCTGGTGCAAAAATCAAGCATATTAACTCTATTATATTTTCTACTGGTAGTACTGGTATACTAAATATGGTTCTTAAAGTTGGCACAGCAAGTATTACAATCATTAATGCTACTGATGCCATAATAGCTCCTATTAATTTTGAATTATTGAATACTTTGGTTCTAAACAAGGATTTTTTATTATCTCTTACATTAAATACATGCACTAATTCAGATAATGCAAGTGTCACAAAAGCCATTGTTTGTCCCACTTCTATTTTCGATTCATCTAAAGTTAATCCATCAATTGGTTCATGCGTTGTTGCTAATCCAATCATGAAAGCTCCTAGTGTTAAAAGACCTATCATAACCCCTTGATAAACAACACGCCAAGTCATCCCTTTAGTAAATACACCTTTACTTGATTTTACTGGTTTTCGTTTCATAATATCGGAATTTGCTGGATCAAAAGCTAATGCTAAAGCTGGAAGTGAGTCTGTTACTAAATTAATCCATAAAATATGGATTGGCAATAAAATTTCTAAATGAGAAATATCTGTAATTCCAAACCAGCTAGCAAATAATGGAGTACAAAGTGTTGCTAAAAATAATACTACAATCTCTCCTACATTACTAGATAATAAGAATTGGATTACTTTTAAAATATTATCATAGATTCTTCTTCCTTCTTCTACCGCTGACACAATCGTTGCAAAGTTGTCATCTGTTAAAATAACATCTGCTGCTTCTTTTGCTACATCTGTTCCAACAATTCCCATAGCACACCCTATATCGGATGTTTTTAATGCTGGACTATCATTGACACCATCACCAGTCATAGCAACTATTTCTCCATTTTTTTGCCAAGCCTTTACAATTCTAACTTTATGTTCTGGTGATACTCTTGCATAAACCGAATATTGTCTAACTTTTTGTTCTAATTCTTCATCCGACATTTTTTCAAGTTCTAAACCAGTAATTGCTTCTTCCTCTTTTTCTAAAATTCCTAATTTTTTAGCAATTGCAGTTGCTGTTATTTTATGGTCTCCTGTTATCATTACTGTCTTAATTCCTGCTGTTTTACATTTTTCTACTGCTATTTTAGCTTCTTCTCTTGGTGGGTCAATCATTCCAACCATGCCAATAAATGTCAAATCACTTTCGATATGCTTCATTTCTTCATCGGTTGGCTTATGGTCTATTTCTTTGTAGGCACAAGCTAATACTCTTAAAGCTTCTTTTGCCATATCTTCATTGTGTTGTCTAATCGTTGTGGCATAATTGTCCAAATCCTGTTTAATTTCTCCATTTAATAAATAAGATTTACATCTTTTTAATAATTCATCTACTCCACCTTTGGTATATACCATATATTTACCATTTTGTTCATTAACTGTTGTCATTAATTTTCTGTCTGAATCAAAAGGAACTTCCTTTAAACGAGGGGTTCTATCATAAATACTAGGGTCAAAATCTAGCTTAAAAGCCATATCCACTAAAGCTGTTTCGGTTGGGTCTCCCGTTAAAGTCCCATCACTTGAAATTTTAGTATCATTACATAGCATATTGGCATACACTAGTTTATTCATATCTTCATTGATTTCTTTTATGCTTTCTAAATCTTCTGTTTTACTATTGATAAATATTTTTTCAACTGTCATTTTGTTTTGCGTTAAGGTTCCTGTTTTATCCGAACAAATTACCGTTGCGCTTCCCAGTGTTTCTACTGCTGGTAATCTTTTTACAATCGCATTTTTCTTAACCATTTTCTGCACACCAATGGCTAAAACAATTGTGGATACTGCAACCAATCCTTCTGGAATAGCTGCAACGGCAAGACTAACCGCTGTCATAAACATTTGAATTGCTTCTTTTCCTTGTATTAATCCAATTATAAAAATAAAAGCACAAATTGCTAGTGCTACAAATCCTAATGTTTTTCCTAATTTATTCAATTTTTGTTGTAATGGTGTTTCTTGTTTTTCTGTATTATTAATCATCCCTGCAATTTTTCCCACTTCTGTTGTCATTCCTGTTTCTACTACAATTCCTTTTCCTCTACCATAAGTAACTAAACTAGAAGAAAATAACATATTCACTCTATCGCCAATTCCAATTTCTTCTCCTTCAATTTTAGAAGCAACTTTTTCTACTGGTACAGACTCTCCTGTTAGTGATGCTTCTTGTGACTTTAAGTTGATGGCTTCGATAATTCTTAAATCTGCTGGAATGTAATCTCCTGTATCTAATACAACAACATCGCCTGGCACAAGTTCTTTAGCAGAAATAATGGTAACTTCACCATTTCTAATTACTTTTGCTATATGGTCTGTTAATTTTTGCAAAGCTTCTAGTGATTTTTCTGCTTTGGATTCTTGTGTTACCCCAATGATAGCATTTACAATTACTACAATTAAAATGATAATAGTATCTGTAATTCCTTCTCCTTCTGCAATTCCAACTGCACCTGACACAATGGCTGCTACGATTAATACAATGATAGAAAAGTCTTTAAATTGGTCAGCAAATCTTTGAAGTAATGTTTTCTTTTTAGATGCTTTTAACTCATTTAGTCCATATTTTTCTTGTCTTTTTTTGACTTCTTCTACCTCTAATCCTTTCTCTATATTGGTTTGTAGTTTTGCTTCTACTTCTTTGATTTCTTGGTTAAACCATTGGTTGTTTTCCAATTTAAATCAACTCCTTCTTCTTTTATATATATTTTTTACATTTTTACAATATTTATAAGTGTAAAAAAAGACTTTTAAAAGGAAAATCTTTTTTACTTCCTTTTAAAAGTCTCGCTTGACTATACTAGCCTTACTAACCAGATATTCTCATATCGCGACTGTTGATTAGTAATAATAAAGCTACTCCCTTTTAATTTTTTATTTATCAATTCCAAATATACAATGATTCCATAAAAATTCTTCGATTTTTTCACTTTGGTTCGTTGTATAATAGTCAGTTAATAATTGGCTGAATTCTTTCAAATCTTTATCTTGTACCATTAAAATTCCCTTTCCATTTTGAATTAAAATTTTATTGGCACAAATCATACTTGTCCTTTTATTTCCATCCCAAAACAATTGGCTTCTCATACCGTAAAGCATATATTTAATCGCTCTATTCGTAATATTTTTAATTGCTAATATTTCTTCTAGTTTTGCATTTACCTCTTCTTCTTTTGGTATTTCTGGTACATATTCTGTTCCTGATATTAACACTTTTCCAGTTCGTAATACACCCCATTGCAAAGATTCATTTCTTGCTACTTGTTCATTGATTTTGCTTATATATGCTAGATTAAAGTCCTTTTCTATGGTTGCTATTACATATTTCCATGCATCTCTCAAATTTAAAATACATTGTATATCATCTAATTTCAAATTTGGTACATTAACTCCATTTAAAATAGTTTCTGTTTCTGGAAATGTAACATTACATCCTTCTATTTTAGCATTACTATATATGTTATTTACTAACATTTTTTTGGCTAAAAAAACGTTTTCCTCTAATGTTAGTTCATATTTTTCTTGCATCTTTCCACCTAACTTTCTACCTCTTAAATAGAAGTTTTGGTGACCCCTACGGGAATCGAACCCATGATTCCACCTTGAGAGGGTGGCGTCTTAACCGCTTGACCAAGGGGCCTTATTAACACCCCTTACTTATATCACTTTTTTTCTATTTAGTCAACTACTAAAATGATTTAAGTTTCGATTTTTTTTGCAAGGTTACCCCCTCCCTTTTTGCGGAGGTTGGATACCTTGCTTTTTTAATTTTTTTGTTCATTTCACTTGAAAAGTAATTGTAAGATAAGAAAATGAGTCTCTTTCACGTTCAAGACCGTATTCTATTTTTTGAATAAATGGAGTGTATGACTGGAATAACTTTAGAAATTTTTAAATTATTTTATGGAAAGAGTTCACGTCTTGTGCGTGGAAGGGTGCCATAAAATAATTTTAGAATTTCTTAATTTATGTAGGGAGTCGCTAAATTTATGAAAAAAATAGAATACGGTCTTGCCTTGAACATCCCTCATTTTTTTATCTAACAATTTCTATTCCTCGTTCCAATCAAGCAAAAATTAAAAAAGCAAGGTATCCAACCTCCGCAAAAAGGGAGGGGGTAACCTTGCAAAAAAATCGAAACTTAAATTAAAGTGAGTTTTGTATTCTATTCAGTTCTTAATGCTTCTACTGGATCTTTCTTACTTGCCATTTTAGCTGGAATTAAACCTGCTATCATCGTTAATAACATACTAATTATCACTAATACAATGCCTGCCATTGGTGGCACCATACAATTTACCGTTACACCAGCCAAACTATAAATTAAGCTATTAATTGGTATCGTTAACAATATCGTAATTCCAATTCCCAATAATCCTGCTATTAAGCCTACAATAAAAGTTTCTGCATTAAACACTCTTGATATGTCTTTTTTAGAAGCTCCAATTGCTCTTAAAATTCCTATTTCTTTGGTTCTTTCCAATACAGATATATAAGTTATAATTCCTATCATAATAGAAGACACAATTAAAGAAATAGCAACAAATGCAATTAGTACATAACTAATCGTATCAATAATCTGACTTACTGATTTCATCATAAGACCTATCATATCAGTATAATTAATAACGTTTTCTTCTTTTCCTTCCTCTTTTTGTTTTTGATTATAAGCTTCAATAGCATCCGCTATTTTATCTTTTGCCTCAAAGTTTTTTGGATAAATATTAATTGATGTTGGTTCTTCTAAATTAATAGCTGCCAATTTTTCTAAATTTTTCTCATAACTAGCATTTTTATTTTCTGTATATGTTTCCATCATTTTAGCAATTTCTTCACTGCTTAATCGACTCATTGCCATTCTTTGCTCATCTGTTAAGTTAGCCATTGTATAGTCTTCTTTTTCTTCTTCTTTTGGAAACTTTAATCCAGAAAACACATTAGTTTCTTTATCATTTTTTTGTTCTTTTACAATTTCTGATTCATTTGATTTGTTGATAACATATTCTTTTAGTTTTTTCGTATAACCTATTCCACTTGTTACTGATGTAGAAGCCACACTTTCTTCATTTTGTTTGATAATCCCTACTATTTTGATGCTTTCTGCTTCTTTTATTTTTTCTTTCATGTATTCATCATTGTCTTCTTGATTAATCCATAGTCCATTTTCTTTTTTGTAATAATCAGAATTTAATAACAATTTGAAAGATAAATTCAATAATTCTTCATAAGTATAAGATATACTTTCTTCTGTCTCTTCAATTTTTTCTCCATTTTCTACTGCTTTCCACTTATCTTTTAGTTCCTCTTGATTTTTAAGCCCCAAAGAATATAAAGTATAATCATCTATTCTTCCATCTTCTTTTAATATCAAAACTACCTCATTATATTCTTTTGGCCAATTTCCTTTGACTAAATCAAACTGCGTTTCTAATAATTTTTGATTATCTAGCATTTCAATCCATATATCGGTATTTGTCATCATAGAACTTCCAAACATAGAAGCAACCGATGAATTGTTTTTTGCTTCTATCATTTCTCCCATCCCAAAAGCATTCATGACAGTACTTGGATTGACTTTAACAATTTCATCTTCTACATCTTCTTTATATAAATTGATTTTTAGGTTATATCCATATTCTATACTATTACTATAATCAACAATTTCGTTGTTTCCTTCCTCTAAATATTTCTTTAATTCTACTAAATTGTTGTTTTCTTTCTTATTGGAAAGTGTAGTTATCATCTCATTCATAATGTCTGCTGAATATACTTTTCCTTCTTCTTGGTCTTCACTTTTTTCTGTTGTTCCCATCATAGATTGCATCATACTAGACATATCAATTGTAGATTCTTCTATGGTAATAGGATAAGAAGAAAGCGTATCTTCTTCTACTTTATTAATATAATTTTGCACACCTGTTGAAATCGCTAAAATAAGAGCAATTCCTATAATTCCAATACTTCCTGCAAATGAAGTTAATAACGTTCTTCCTTTTTTTGTCATTAAATTGTTTAGACTTAATCGCAAAGCTGTAAAAAACTTCATGGATGTTCTTCCTGTTTTTGCTTCCATTTCTTCTTTTTGTTGGTCTTCTTTTGTAAATGGTTTTGAGTCATCGGTTATAACACCATCTAATATTTTTACAATTCTAGTAGAATATTTTTCGGCTAAATCTGGGTTATGGGTAACCATAATAATTAGTTTTTCTTTCGCAATTTCTTTTAATATCTCCATAATTTGTACACTTGTCTTGGTGTCTAATGCACCAGTTGGTTCATCTGCTAAAATAATATCTGGGTTATTTACTAACGCTCTGGCAATTGCTACTCTTTGCATTTGTCCACCTGATAATTGATTTGGCTTTTTATGTATTTGTTCTCCTAATCCAACATCTTCTAAAGCTTTGATAGCTCTTTCTTTTCTCTCTTTTTTTGATACACCAGAAATAGTCAAAGCTAGTTCTACATTAGACAAAATTGTTTGATGTAGTATTAAATTGTAGCTTTGAAATACAAATCCAATCGAATAATTTCGGTAAGCATCCCATTCTTTATCTTTAAACTTTTTAGTTGATTTACCATTTATAATCAAATCACCTGAAGTGTATCTATCTAGTCCTCCTATGATGTTTAATAATGTGGTTTTTCCACATCCGCTTTGTCCTAATATCGATACAAATTCGTTTTTTCTAAATTCTATATCAATTCCTTTTAAGGCTTTTACAGCTGTATCTCCTGATAGATAGTCTTTGGTTATCTTTTCTAGTTTTAACATATCTTCCTCCTTTTTTATTTCTTTATTATAACATATATATTCTTTTTCTTTGTGTTTTTTACGTAAATTTTTATGAGGCAAAAGGAAAAATCTATCCTAAATTGCCCCATTTCTTATTTTTTAAATAATTTATTAAATAATCCTTTATTATTATTTTTTCTATTAGTCGTTGCTCTTTTTCTACTATTGGCGATTATCATATCTATGCTTTCTTCATCATCAAAGGAAATGACTGTTTTATTTTTTAATCTTTGTTTCCTATATTCTTCTTCATCATTTTCATAATTGTATTCATAAATATTCGCATATTCATCATCATCTTCATCATCTTCTAAATAAGCATTTTTGTTATAGGCTTTATAGTTATCCTTGTCATCTTCCTCTTCTTCTTCGTATTCATTTTTATAATCATCTTCATAGTTATTTTCTTCATATTGATTATCATATTCATCTTCGTAACTATCTTCTTCATAGTATTCTTCTTGTTCTTCGTAGTCATCCTCTTCTTCATATTCTTCATAAGTTTCTTCTACATCTTCTTCATCATTTTCATTATAATTGTAATCATAATCATTGTTGTCTTCTTCTTCCTTTCCAAAATTGTAATTATAATTATCGTTGTCTTTCTCTTCTTTCTTCCCAAAATTATAATCATCAATTCTGTACTGATATGCAGAAGAATCTGTATCATCATCCTCTTCTTCTACATAATTTCCTTTATTAGAATAACTATATGAATTATTTTTGGTTCTCTCTTCTTCATTATCCTCTTCTTGGTCATCATAGTCATATTCATCATATTTTCCATATTCATCATATTTAAATTGCTTATAACTCTCTTCTTTTTCCTGTTTATTATAGTTTTTGTATTTATTTACTTTTGCCATTTCTTCTATTTCTTCTGGTTCTTCTAATCGATATTCTGATAAGTCTTTTTCAAATTTTTCAGACACTTCTGCTTGGAATACATTATAAATATTTTTGATTCCATCGATTCTCCAATAGTTAGAATTAATAACCGTTCCTGTGCTAATATTTACAGTATTTACTTCTTGTTGGAAGTTTTTTTCCTTGTCTTCTATATGCTTTAAATAGGTCTTATTATATAATTGATTGTATGCTTTTTTTGTTGATCTATTGTTAATTTCTCTCATAATTAATTCATATAAATTGTCAATTTGCATGATGTCTAATTCAAAATTATTACAAGCTTCCATCATCATCTTTTTGTGTGCCCTTGCACCACTAATTGCTGTCATTCTTTCATAGTCTAAAAATGATACGATATATTCTCTTTCTGCATTTAGAAAGGCTAACTTAACACTTGTATCACGAAATGTTTTTTTGTATTTGTTTAAGCGAATTGCTTCACTATCTGGCTCTGCTAATAATTTTTTCATTTTGTCATAAACTAAAATATAACATTCTGCTTCTTTTTCTGCAATATCAATTCTGGTTTTGATAGCTCTTTTCAATACTTCTTCATTAAAAGCAATTCTTTCACTTTTTCCATTTTTAACCATAATATTTAGTGCTTCTTGTTTTATTTGGTCTTTTTCGAAATTAATAAAATCTTTTAGGCTTACTACATCTTTTACATCAATTTCTTGAAATTCTGCACTCATTTTTTCAATGTAACTAATATGATTAGCTTCTCCTATTCTTCTAGCTTTTTCACATCTATTCCTATTTTTCTGTTTTTTTGAAAAGTCAGCTAATAATTTTATAAATTCAATTCTTATATCTCTTAATTTTTCATTATTTTTTTCTAATGTTTCTTCTATTCTTTTTAATTTAATTTCTAATACTTCTGCTTCTTCTCCTAATTCAGTAAATAATTGAGCTCTTTCTTCTTCTAGTCTTTTATTGGCTTTGTATAATTTTCCTTGTTCATCTTGTAAATGTTCTATCTCTTTTGCTATATCATCGAATTCTTGTATGATTTCTAGCTCTTTTTCTGTTACATTTTGATAGTTCTCTATTTCATGAATTAGTTCATTATAATTTTCGCTATTTTTCTTTAAATTATTGGCTTTATCCAGTTTTAAGATTTTTTCCATATATCTCTCTAAAACAATAGCACTTCTCTCATACATGTTGATGCAACCTCCAAAATTCTACATTTCTTTCTATTCACTTTCTTTTGTAAATTTTCCCTTTTCTATTTTGTATAAGACAAAGGCAATTACCATTCCTATACATGCTGTTATCAATTGTGTCATCCCCATAGCTACTTGCAAATTATTAACTAATTTAGATGGGAAAATTCCACATACATTTAATAGTGAAAAACTTCCATAAATTATTAAAACTTTTATTATAATTCCTATTATTCCTACCAAAAAGTAATTCTTCTTTTTTCCTAACATCAAAAGTTTATAAGTATAGATTAAAGCAAAATTCCCAAGCCAAATAGCTGGTATCATATATACCATATAAACAGATGCTGTTCCAAATACATATCCACTTAATATGGTAGAAATACTTGGCATTGTTATAATTCCTATTATTTTTTTCCATCCTTTAATATTAATGGCTGAAATAATTAGTGCCATATTCACAATAGATCCAACCATTAACTGTGAATTTGTTGCTATTATGCTTTGTGTTCCAAAAATAACATTTATTAATTGGGCTAAAAATGTTGGTGCTAAAAAAGCTATTAGCCCTATTATAATCGCTTGTATTATCTCTATTTTTTGTGAAAAATCATATATACTTTTGTTTAATATATTTTCTTTTTCCATTTTTTTTCCTTCTTTCCACCCCTATTATATCGAAAAAAAATAAAAAAGTCTATACTTAATTTCTCTTTTTATAGAAAAATTATAAAACATATCTTAATATTAAGATATGTTCTTATTTGCCTCTTTTTTCTTCTTGTTTTTGAGCCCTAAACAAGAAATATTACATTTTATTTTCCCCTTTTCTTTATTCCCCAGTCCAATGATAACATAGAATTTCACTTGTATAAACATCAATCCAAATACCTACATAACAACCTACATCCCCTGCATCTTGAAAAGCAACATACCAAGTATCAACAGCCTCATAATCGTTTACTGGAGTATACTTTTCAGCATAATTTTGATTGGTATCAGTCCATTTTTGTAAATAGTATTTATTTTCTGTCTTTCTTTCTATTTTTATACTTTCGTAAGTGGTTATTCCATCTTCTTTTAGTGCTTCAATTGCTATTTGTTTTGCTCTTTCTTCACTAATTGGATTCTCATTTTTTATATTAGTATTATTGCTTGTTTTATTTAAAGTATTTACTGCATTCTCACTTTGTTGCACCTCTATGGTTTCTTGTATTATCGCATTAAAATTTCGATAAATACAATTAATGTTGACAGCTTTGCTAATACAATATAAATTTACATAGTATTTATCTTTTTGTTCTGCTCCCTTAAAATAAAGTGTTGCTCCACCAATTCTTGTTTCTATCTTATCTATTTGATATCTGGTAATCGTTGCCATTACATTGGTTTTTTCAAATTGTTCTTCTGGTATGTCTTGTGACATAACAATATGATTATTTTCTTTAAATCTCTCCCAAGCATCTTTCGTTCCCAATCTAACGCTATAAATTCCTTGCTCATATTTTTTTAATTCATTTGACCAACTAGGTACTTCATAAGAAATTGGTTCTAATAGTCTATATTCTTTATTATCTAGCATCTCATAACATTCTTTTTTCTCTCGTATTTGTTCTGCTAATAACTTTTCTAATGTTTCTCTTTGTTTGATGTTATTTTTTACAACGATGCCACCTTCATCTGTTCTTTTTATGACATTGTAATTTTCTTTTTGATAGCTAATCACATAATTTTTGCTAATAGTATCGTAATCTAACTCTATATAATTTTCTTCTTCCTCTATTTTTTTCATATCTTCTTGTGATAATTTAGCTCCTTCTCCTACACCATCTACACATTTTATCAATTGATTTAACAATACATCATAATCATTTTTAGCTGAAGTATAAACATAATACTTGTCCTCTCCTTTTATCTTATACACAATTCTATCTGGCGTTTCAAAATATTTTATGGTATTAAAAGTCTCCTCTTCTTGTTTCGGTTTTATTTGTGTAAAAATTAAAATGCCAATGCAGAGTGTTAAGACTAGTGTTGTTACACCAATTAGGGTTTTATATTCTTTAAATTGTTTCGATAATTTTATCATTTTTATTCTTCTTTCCATATTTTTCTTACCATCGGTTACATATAATAACCTACTAGTCATTTTTTCTTCTTGAGAAATTGGTAAAATACTAACTAATGATTTAGCATACTCTTTTTCTTTTTGTTTTGGTAGCTTGCTTAATACTAATTCATCTGCCTTTAACTCCATGTC
This sequence comes from Clostridia bacterium, assembly GCA_022792395.1. Taxonomy (GTDB): domain Bacteria; phylum Bacillota; class Clostridia; order TANB77; family CAG-508; genus CAG-269. The sequence goes on along the minus strand of JAAWAX010000031.1, from coordinate 13,579 downwards.
TTGTCTGATTTGTTGAAAACAAAACCAAAAAAATGGATTAAACCAGTACGCAATTGTAATTAATAAAAGAATTTTATTAACCAAAACATCTTTTCTTTTTTCATGTGATAATTCATGCATAAAAACGTGTTTTAATACTTCTTCTGGTTTTTCTAATATTTCTTCTGTTAAAAGAATTTTAGGATGTAGTATTCCATAGATACATGGTGTTATCTTCGTGTTTTGTTTGATTAATTTAATTTTCTTTTTTACACCAATTTCTTCTTTGGCTTGCTCCCATATTTTTAGAATTCTTTCCTCTTTGATTTCTTCTTTTCCTATTTTTATCTTCATTCTCCAACTACTTATAAAATAGAATATACCTAAAACTAAAATTCCACTTAACCATAAAATGGTTAGAATTCTTCCTAAACTGCTAGTAGCCAAAGCGTTTTTTACATCATCTATCTTATCAATCATTGTACTAACTGTGTAGAAGTTATGATTATTGGCATATAATGTAAAACGAAAGGGTAATATTAGACTAATTAATAACAATATCCACATAGTCAATTTCCATTTTGGCGATATTTTCTGATCAAATATTTTTCGTAATACTAAAACAACAATAGCCACAAAACTTGCCATACCTGCCATATATAAGATATTACTAAATAGTATTTGTAATATTTGCATCATTTTTCTCCTTTTGCTTGTTTTTTGTTTTTAGAATGGACTAAAAAAACATCAATCTTCAATTAAATCTAGTAACTCTTGTAGGTCTTTTTTAGATATTTTTTTCTCCTCTACAAAATTTAATAGCAATTTATTGGTACTACCATGATATAATTTTTGTAAAAAATTCTCATTGGCTCTTCTTTGATATTGTTTTTGCGAAATATCTGGTTCAAAGACATTAACCTTCTTATTGGGAATATTTGTTGATTTCACACTTTCTTTTTCTACTAAACGATACAATAAGGTTTTTATGGTACTTTTATTTTTTACTTCCTTTTTGCTTAATCGTTCTACAATCTCATTTAATGTTAGTGGATTTTCTTCCCATAAAATATTCATAATTTCTAATTCTGCATCTGTTATTTCATATTTCTTATTTTTCATCTTCTCCTCCTTAATTAATTCATCTACTCTTTCTAAATTAAGTTTACTCACATCTTCCCATTTAAGCAATTCTGATTTGTTTCCTATATTTTAATACCAATTTAAAAAGTTACAGATGTAAACTTTGTTTATAGTTTACATCTGTAACTTTATTTTGTCAAGCACTTTTTACTTTTTCTTTTTCATAAAATTCATTTTTATCATATTCTTCTGGCTTTAATCCTAGTCTTGTTTTCATATAAGCTACTAATGCTAATGTAGTAATCAATAAGATAATTCCAACTAAAATCATACTATTGGTTGTATTTGTTATTCGTAATAAATAAGCACCTAAAAAGCTAATACTCGCTCTGAATACATTTCTACTAATAGCATTTACAGCATAAATCTGCGTTAATATTTCATCATTTGCAAAATTTCTTAAGTATCTTGTACATAAAACACCACTTACTCCTTTTACGAAATCAATTAATACAAAGCCAATAACCACAATGCTTAAAGCAACTCCGTACGAAATATTAACAATTCCAACGATTCCTACACTTAAAATAGACAATGTTGTCATAAATAAAATGGCAGATAATGATTTATTTCGAAAATAGTTATGAAATTGTATCTGTTTTCTTGAACCTACTGATGATGCAACACTTAAAATGGCTGCTATTATGGTGATTATTTGTTCTGATGTCTTCATATCCACTAGTAAACTAGAACGATAAGTTCCCATTAGACAAAAAATTCCCCAAGCAATACCAGAATATAAAAATAGACTTCTTAATCGTTGTGATTTCATAATAAATTTTACACCTTGCCATAAGTCTTTTATGTATTTTTCAGTAGTTTGCTTTTCTTCTTTTTCTTTTTTGACATCTTCAAATCCTAAAGACATAAAAATAGCTAATGAGTGGAAGCACAACGCACCTATCATAGGAATATAAGGATTGATAACATATAAAAATCCAGAACAAACATAAGTAATCGCATTTAATAAATAATAATTTTTACTTCCCTTTCCTTCCAATTTAGAAAAAATCTCTCCTTGTCTTTTACTTTCTGGAATCGAATATTGAATTAAAGTTACATCTGATATATCTTTTAAGGAATAACAGATGGCATCAATAAATTGTGCCAAAATCAAGCTACCTAAATTACCACAAAACATGATTAACCATACATGCATGAATCCAAAAATATTACCTGCAATTGTACATTTTCTCGTTCCTATTTTATCAATTATCATACTTGCTGGTATTTGTAAAAAAATCATAAATACTGCATAAAAAGCTAAACTTAAAACAATGTCTGAACTACTAATGTGTTTTACTTGATTTAAAAATAAAAAATCTATTGCATAAAAAAAGACTCTATCACACGATATGGTTCTGTACAAAGCATATATTTTCATGTTTTGTTTTCTTATTTTTGTATTTTCATCCATTTGTATTTTTCTCCTCTGTATTCAAATAAATCTTCTTTTCTTTATGTATTATATACTTATTTTTCTTTCATTGTCAAATAAAAAAAGAGTAAATCTGTAAGCCGGGTTCTGTCTTTTAAAATAGCCATTTATCTAGGATATATATTACTATATATCTCAAGCCACGCAAGTTAGAAGGCGCTAGAGCAAGCTTAATCTTCTATTTAGGTGTTGCTTCAGATGGGGTTTACACTGACCCACTATGTCACCATACTGGCGGTGAGCTCTTACCTCACCTTTTCACCCTTACCACGTTTTGCTAAAAAACGTTGGCGGTTATTTTCTGTTGCACTTTCCTTAAGGTCACCCTCACTAGACGTTATCTAGCATCTTTGCTCTATGAAGCCCGGACTTTCCTCTCGTAATTCCTTTCGGAAGTTTACCAGCGACTATTCAATTTACTCTGTTTTTTATTATATCATATATTATTCATTTCTTCTAGCAAATTCTTATATTTTATTAAAAATACTGCTGAATCATTTAAATTTACTGCATTTTGCAATTCATTTATCATAATATATACTTTACTCACGCTATATTGCTTTTTCTCATCAATCTCTGTATTCGTTAATAATTTTGAATACGTATCTATTGCATCTTTTATATCCTTTGAAATCTCTTGCCAATTTCCAGTATCTAATTTAGAATATCCCTTAAATACACTCCATTTCGTTTCCACTAAAGTAGTATATAATGCCTCTTGACCAGAACCTTTTAAAAACTTCGGAAAATATTCATATACTTTTGTTAATTCTGTTAATGTTTCTTCTTTCTTTTCCTCTTTTGCAACACTTGTTAACTTATCAAATTCTGTATTGAATCCTAGAACATCTTCTTGGCTTATATTTTGTTGATATAAATCCATAGTAATACTTGGCAAAGAAGTATAAATATTTTCAATTTCGTTCTTTATAATATCCCAATTAATATCTTCGGTATTCGTTAATACTCCTGTTGCTTTCATCTCAAATTTCTCTTCTTTTTCCTCTTCTCCACTTGTTGCTCCTTCACTAGAATCTTCTGAATTTTCTTGTTCTCCTGAAGCGTTGCCACTTTTTTCTGATGAACCACCACCTTCTGAACTACTACTAGATGAGCTATTTTGACTTTTTGATTTTTCTGTTGTAGCTTTTGACATCTCACTTGTTACCACACTATAGTTTCTAACTTCGACATGATTCATTGAATTTAATAAATTTGCTATTTTTCCTTCCATATATTTAATTTGTGAAAATACTTTATCTTTTTGATCTTTTTCACTATTTTTACTTGCATTCGTATAAATGGTAAGTGATAACACTAACACAATCACAAATAGTATTACATACGTTATTCTTTTTATATTTTTCAAATTTGAAACCTCCTCTAATTTCTATTTTTTCTAGTATTTACATTTTTGTTTTACTTTATTCTATGTATAAATCTTATTGTATTTTTTTATACTAATAGAAAGATTATTTTAGGAGATTTTATGTTAGTAACAGTTAATTTATATAGTCAAAAAAAAGGTGAAGTAAACCGATTTTTAAGTCATTTTTATAATACAGATTTTGATATGGAAGATTCTTTAAGTTGGGAAAAAAAATATGCTAATCCCATTGAATTAGCAGAAATTGTTGGTACTTTTATTGATAATTTTGAAGATTTTGATTTAACGATGTGGATTAGTTTAGATAAAAATGTTTTTGTCCATATTACAGAAGAAAATGCAGATGACATCATAAAATATTTATATGAACGTTTTCCTTATTGATTTGTAATTGAGAATCACTCTCTTTTTGGGTGATTTTAGAAGGTTTTTTGGGGACAAAATGTCCAAAAAGAACCTTCCTCAATCATCCACCAATTGCACATCATTTTTCTAGGATAATGGTAACTGGTCCATCATTTAAAAGACTTACTTTCATATCAGCACCAAATATTCCCTTCTGGATAGGAATGCCATTTTTTTCACATTCTGCACAAAAATATTCATATAATTCATTTGCCTGTTCTGACTTTGCCGCTTCTGTAAAAGAAGGTCTATTGCCATGAGAACAATCAGCATATAGTGTAAATTGTGAAATGATTAATATTTCTCCATCTATATCTTTTAATCCTAGATTCATTTTATCATTTTCATCTGAAAATACTCGTAAATTGCGAAGTTTTTTCACTAAATAATCAGCTTGTTCTTTTGTATCACTATGAGTAACTCCTAATAATACTAAAAAGCCTTTTCCAATTTTTCCTACTACTTTTCCTTCTACTTCTACTCCGTGCATTTTTTACTCTTTGTACTACGATTCTCATTTTATTGGTTTGTGCTAGCTACTTAAGATAGGCTAACAATTTTCCCTCTCTTTCTATTCTTCTTTATTCTCTTCTTCCTCTAATTTTACATTCGATTCTATTTCTACTGTTTTCTCTAAATTAGATTTTTCTCCTTGTTTATCATCTTCACATCTGTTTTCTTCCTTACCTTGGGTTTTCTCTCCCTTATCTTCTTTATCTTTTATGCTTTGTTGCAATTCTTCCATTACAATTTGTTTTTCCCTTTCTTTCTCTTCTGATACTTCTGTATTCGCTAATTTTTCTAATACTTCTACCTCTTTTGCTATCTCATCTGTTTGTTTTTCTCCACAATTTGGGCAAAACTTATCATCCTTTTCAATTTCTTTATAGCATTTTTGACATTGCTTTTTGTCTTTTAATGCTAAACATTCTTTTAATAAACTATCAATTTCATCACTTAATACATCAATTTTAGTACATTGTTCCTCTAAATCCTTTTTTATGCATATTTCTTCTTCTCTTACATGTTTTTCATATACTTTTTTTCCGATTTCTTCATAAATATTATTGATTTGTGTTCTTAATTCTCCTATTTTAAATTTTAATTTTGTTTCTTTTGCTATTTTTCCAGTTTTATCAGCCGTTACTTTATATGCTTCTGATGCTTTTTTTCCTAATTTATCAAAAAATTCCATTTTTCTCTCTCCTTTTTTTGTTACCAATCATTTTAAATTAAATGGCAACTTTTAAATAATAGTTGCCATTTAAACTTAAAAACCGTTGGCAACCAAATTGTTCTTTTTTATTATTTGATTTTTGCCACCTAATTATTCACTTTTTTTATCTCTTGTCATTAAATTTTTGACAGCTTCTTGTGGATTTAAATTTTCATAGATTACTTGATAAACGGTTTCCACAATTGGCATATCTACTTTATGTATTTTAGATAATTCATAAGCAACTTCAATATTGTCGATACTTTCAATTACCATTCCTACTTCTTTTTGTGTTTCTTCTAGTGATTTCCCTTGTGCAACTAGTTTTCCTGCTCTTCTATTTCTACTATGTTCACTTAAGCATGTTACAATTAAATCACCTAATCCACTTAATCCATAAAAAGTTTCTTTTTCTCCACCTAACTCTACACCTAATCTTGCCAATTCATTTAAACCTCTTGTGATTAATGCTGCGAATGTATTATCTCCCAAATTGATTCCTGCTGCTACACCAGCACAAAAAGCGATAATATTTTTTAAGGCTCCTCCTAGTTCTACACCTTTTACATCTTTTGAAGTATAAATTCTCATTTCATTACACATAAAGGTATCTTGCACCATTTTTAAAATGTCATCGTGTTTAGATGCTACTACTAAAACAGTAGGAATTGCAACAGATACTTCCTCTGCATGGCTTGGTCCTGATAATACCCCTATTCTTGCCGTTGGTAGTTCTTCTAACATAACTTCATCTAATGTTTTTAAACTTTGTTTTTCAAAACCCTTCGAACATATAATAATTGGTTCATTTCCAACATATTGTTTATATTGTTTAAAAGTATCTCTTGTGAATTTAGAAGGTGTTACATGTAAAATAAACTCTGTATCTTTAATGGTTTCTTCAAATTCATTGTAACATGTTATATTTTCATGTATTTCTAGTCCTGGTAAAAATTCGCATCTTCTTTCTTCATTGATTAATTTCATTTCTTTCTCACTAAAAGACCATATTTTAATCTCATTTCCACATCTTGCTAAATGGGTAGCTAACGCAATTCCCCAGCTTCCACTTCCAATAATCGCTATTTTTCTCATTCTTTTTTCTTCCTTCCCTTTATTATGTCCTATTTTTTGAAACTTAATCGATTTTCAGTTCCATTCATTAATCTTTTGATATTACTTCTATGATTATATAAAACAATTACAGCTAAAATGACACTATAAATAAAATAAGTACTTCCATTTTTATTTTCTGTTAATACTGTATAATTTTCATTAATAAATAATGTCAATACTGGAAATAGGATAGCTACTACACAAGAGCCTAATGATACCATTCGTGTTAGTAGCATTAATACCAACGCAAATACCAAACAAATTAGTCCAATTTGCCAATTGGTCATTAGCAAAATTCCTAAAGAGGTCGCTACTCCTTTTCCTCCTTTGAAACCAAAGAAAACTGGAAAACTATGTCCTATCACAACTGCAATTCCAGCAATTTGTAATAATAATTCTCGATTACTTCCTTTTACAATATTACCAATAATAATAGCGATTATAATTGCTACTACTCCTTTTAAAATATCACATACTAAAGTAATTGCTGCTGCTTTTTTTCCTACTGCACGTAGCATGTTGGTAGTTCCTGCATTTCCACTTCCTTTTTCTCTTACATCAAATCCAGCCATTTTTTTACTAATCATAACAGAAAAATTCACACTTCCAATACAATAAGCAATAATTGCCATAATAATATCTTCTACCATTTTATTTCCTCCTTCAATTATTTTAAAATTCCCAATCATTCTTAAATTTAAATACATTCTTTATTTCAATAGTATAATATATAAAAATGTCAGCGATGCGCAGTTTGGAAGGACTCTAATCCATACAGAACATCTAGATTAACTTTTTAAATTATGAATATAAACTAACTTTTTTATATGATTAGTCCGACCAGTAAGGAGCAAAATTTTTATATATTATACTATTGAACTAAAATATATTGGTAACTTTTAAACATCTTTTTCATTTTTTTCTCTTACTATAATTCTAACTGGTGTTCCTTCTAAACCAAATTCTTTCCTAATTTGATTTACTAAATATCTTTCATAAGAAAAATGGAACAGTTCTTTATTATTTACAAAAATAACAAATGTGGGTGGCTTGGTTGAAGCTTGTGTTCCATAATAAATTTTTAGCCTTTTTCCTTTATCTGTTGGTGGTTGAACAATTGCTATGGCTTCATTAATAACTTGATTTAAAACAGAGGTTGAAATTCTCATAGCATTTTGTTCTGCTACATAATTAATTAAATCAAATAATTTATGAACTCTTTGTCCTGTTTTAGCTGATATAAATATCATTGGTGCATAAGATAAATATTTTAATTTGTCATATACTTCTTTTTTATATTTTTCTAATGTTCCCGTTTCTTTTTCTAGCATATCCCATTTGTTTACTACTATGATAACACCTTTTCCTGCTTCATGCGCCTCTCCTGCAATTTTAGCATCTTGATCGGTTACTCCGCTCTGTACTATCAATCATCATCAAACAGACATCTGCTCTTTCAATTGCTAACAAGGTTCTCATGATACTAAATTTCTCAATCGATTCTTTTACTTTACTTTTTCTACGAATTCCAGCTGTATCTATTAATACATATTTTCCATTCTTACTTTCAAATTCTGTATCAATAGCATCACGAGTTGTTCCTGCTATATCACTTACAATTGCCCTATTTTCTCCTAAAATTTTATTGATTAAAGATGATTTTCCTACATTCGGTTTTCCTATCACCGCTACTTTTATCACATTTTTTTCTTCTTCATCTTCCGCTTTTTGAGGAAAACTTTCATATATTTTATCTAAAACATCACCAATCCCAATGGCATTGGATGCAGAAATTGGATAAGGTTCTCCTATTCCTAAATTATAAAATTCATAAGCTTCTTGTTTATCTTTTTCAAAATTATCAGCCTTATTGCATACTAAAACAATTGGTTTTTTAGATTTTTTAAGCATTAAGGCAATCTCTCTATCAGCAGCTGTTACTCCTTGCCTAATATCCGTTAAGAATAAGATAACATCCGCCATCGCTATTGCCAAATTAGCTTGTTCTCTCATTTGTGACAATATAATATCTTCTGACTCTGGTTCAATTCCTCCTGTATCAATTAAGGTAAAATCTCTTCCTCTCCAATTTGTTTCCGCATAGATTCTATCTCTTGTTACTCCTGGCGTATCTTGTACAATTGATATTCTACTCCCTACTAAATAGTTGAAAAAAGTAGATTTTCCTACATTTGGTTTTCCGAATAATTGCTACAATTGGTTTCATTTGTCATGTGTTGGGTAGGTACTTTTATTTTCTTCTGGTCTACTAGAAAAATCATCTAATAAATTTAATTTTCTGTACTATTTTTGATTGGCTACCTACCCATTTCTCCTTGTTTACATATTTAGGTTTTTTTATATGGATTTACCTATAAACCTATTTTCTATCTCTTTAGATAGGTATAGTATATCATATCCTATGTAAAAAAAGCAATGTTTTTCCAGATGTCTGAAAAATAACTTTGCTTTTTTATCATACTAATCTTAATAAGTTATATTATAAATATAACCGCCATAACCACCAGGTCTAAAACCTATAGATTCACAATCTCTAGGAATTGTAAAATATTTAAAGCTATTACATGAATTAGGTTTTCCATTATTCTGATGAACCCATGTTAAATCTGAACTTGTTAATAAATTTCCTTCTGAACTATAGAAATAAATAAAATGCCTACTATCATTAGAATTTACTCTCTTAAGTCCATATATAGTAATTCTTTTTCCGATTGCACTAGAATCTACTTTCAAAAAAGCAGGTTTATAAGGAATAAGTTCAAAACAATCATTTAAATTTCCATTATAAGCTTGCATTCCAAGTGCATCTGGTGCAAGCCCAGATGAAACATTTTTAGATACAACTGGTGTGATTTTATCTTTCATTTTGTATTTTGCTTTTAAAACTATATCACTATCTATGACTATTTCACCACTATATTCACTCCATGTTGTTCCATTATCTTTGCTATAATATCCTTTTGTATCTTCTGGATACTGAATTGTTATTGTTTTTTCTGGCACTTTTATTCCATCTGCATATAAGGTAGGATAAATACCACTTTCATCGTTTTCAACTATTGCAATCTCTTGGGTTAATGAATTCTTAATTTCTAATGTTAAAAATTCTACTTCTTCTTGTGTTTGTATTCTAAATTCATAGGTTTTATTACTTTCGACACTATAAGTATCTATAACTACACTATTTTGATTATTTCCATTTACATTCGTTCCATTTGGACATAACACACTTTGTATCCCTATTTGATTTTCAAATAAAATTGATATTTCATAAACTACTTCATTAGTTGAAATAATTTCATAAGTTGCTTCTGTTTTATCTATAAATTTCTGAACTTCTTGTTTTATCTCTCCCTCATTATTTATCACTACATAATAATTATCTCTATATATTTCTATTTCTCCATCTTCTTTTATTTCGTATTTATCTATTTCTTTACTTCCAACTTTTGCATTAAAAAACTCCTCTATTGTTTTTGTTGTTGCTCTTTTTTCTATTTGCCATTCATTTAAGACTAATTGAATTTCTTCTTTGGCTTTGATTTCTGGACTTTTCCCTTTTACCTCACTTGCCTTTGTCAAAATTCCATTCTCTCCTGTTAACATAGCAATGCTCACTCCTGCTAATATCAATAGTACAATAATTGTAATAACTAGTCCTATTAATGTAATTCCATCATTTTTTTGTTGTTTCATATTTTATCCCCTTTCCTATTTTTTCTTTTGTTTACAATAGATTATATTATTGAAAACCCTTTCTTATTTATAACATATCTACTAGTATTTTTCAATTCAATAACAAAAAAATATTCCCAAATTTCATGTCTTTTTCTTAAAGTTATTTGTAGGTATGCATAAAATCAAAAAAGTTCCATTAAGTTTAACAGTATCTTTTAAGAATAGTAAAAGTAATATACTTTAGCCTAAATTCAAAACATTGCTTTATGCTTGTATCAATTTGTAATATTCTCCTTGTTTTTTCATCAACTCATCATGATTTCCTTGCTCTAATATTTTTCCATTTTGCATCCATAAAATTTTATCACAATTCTTTATCGTAGATAGTCTATGTGCTATGATAAAACTAATTTTTCCTTTTGTAATTTCTTCTACTGCTTTTCTAATTATCATTTCTGATTTATAGGAAAGGGAAGCTGTTTCCTCATCTAAAATAATAATTTCTGGGTCTTCCACCATAACTCTACAGAAATTTAATAACTGCTTTTCTCCTATAGAAAAAATATCAGTATCAGAAGTTATTACTGTTTCATATCCATTTTTTAATGACATTATTTTTTCGTGTAATTTTAATTTTTCACATATTTTGATGATTTCATTTTTTGAAATATTTTTATTGGCATAATTTATATTTTCCAAAATAGTTCCATCAAAAATTACTACTTTCTGCATGATATAACCAATGGAATATTTAAATATATTAATATTCCTATTAATCTTAAAATTAAGTAGTTATAAGTATCCATAATCCCCTTCCTAGCGATTTTTAAAATATTTTAAAAATCCAAAAAGTGATATAGCCTATTTTCTTACTATATCACTTTTTAGGTTCTATAATAAATGTTGGGGTAATTAAATAAACCTCAACTTTTTTAATAAAAATAATGCACTTATCAAAAATACCTGATAAAATGTAATTGCTCAAAAACATTTAAGGAGGTGTTGATAAGTGCACAACAATTGTATCAAAAATTTATTAAATTTAAAAGAGGTTATGGTAAAAAATGTTAAGAGTTTAAAAGATTCTATTGAAGTTTATATTGAATTGCCTGTTTCTGAACAAATATGCCCACATTGTGAAGCGAAAACTTCTTATATTCATGATTACTATACTCAACCTGTTAAAGATATTCCTATCTATTTTAAACCTACTACTTTGATTTTTAAAAAACCTAGATATGAATGTAAGAATTGCGGTAAAACTTTTTACCCTAAAAATGAAATTGTTAATAAATACGCTAGAAAAACTTCTAGGCTTACTGCCTATATTGTTAACGAACTTCGAAGTCTAATTGCTGCTTCTGATATCTCAAAAAGAGTTAACGTTTCTCCTAGCTTTATCTCTAAATTGCTCCCTTTTCTAGCTGTTACTAACTCTAAACTTCCTAAAGTCCTTTGCATCGATGAATTTAAGGGAAATAGTGGTAATTATAAGTATCAAGTTGCTTTAATTGATGGTGAAACTCATGAAGTTGTTGATATTATTAAATGTAGATACAAACATGTTCTTTGCGATTACTTTAAGAAATTTCCTAAAGAACAACTTAATAATGTTAAATATCTTGTTACTGATTTATGGGAAACATATAAAGATATTGGTATGACTTACTTTAGAAAAGCTAAAATTGTTGCCGACCATTTTCATTTTGCTAGATATGCTTGTAATGTTGTTAATGAAATTAGAATTCAAGTTCAAAAAAATCTTCCTGACAAAGAAAGAAAATATTTTAAACATTCTAGAAAACTACTGCTTTGTCATAAAAACAAACTAAAAACTGAAGCACAATTAGATGAATTAGAATATATACTTATTAATTATTCTGAAAATCTACGTATAGCCTATAGAGAAAAAGAAGAACTATTAGATATTATTCATTCAAAAGAAGCTGATGACATTCGAAAACAGCATTTCTGTGAATGGGTAAAAAGGAAATCTTGAATCAAATATTCCTCAACTTCGAGATTGTGCTAAAACATATCAACATTGGGCTATTGAAATAAAAAACTCTCTAGAAGTTTCATATTCAAACGGACCAATTGAAGGTTTTAACAATAAGATAAAAACATTAAAAAGAGTAACTTTTGGTATGCATAAATTTGATAATTTTAAGGCTCGAATCATGTTACTCAATCGTGGATAATAATCTTTAAATTAACAGTATTTACCAATTAATATAATTGGTTTATTAAACGAACTAAAAATTACATATTTTCAGTTATTTTTGTGTTGTATTTTTAAAAAGCATAAAAATATTGAGGCAGAAAACTTTCATAGTTTTCCACCCCAACTATTGACTTTGAGCCACTTTTTATAAAACTCTTATCATTATTAAATTATTAACTTATATTTTAGCAATTCCACCAATAATTTTGCTACTTTCTGCTGATTCTAACCATTTAGCTCCTCCAGAAACAACAATAGTATCACCTTTTTCCAAAATTCCTTTTTGTTTTAATTTTTCAATTCCAGCTTCTACTACTTCATCAATAACATCTTTCTTTTCTACTAAAACTGGTACTACATTCCATACAATGGCTAATTGATTATAAGTTCTTCTATTATCAGTAACAGCTAAAATTGGGCAACCTACACCCATTCCTGCAAATCTTCTTGCTGAATCTCCTGTATTCGTATAACATACAATAGCATCTGCATTTAGATTCATTGCCATAACAGCCGTTGAATAATCTATTTTGCTTTCTAAAGTACTCATATCAATATTTTCGTTTTCTCTAAATTTTTTCCAATAATCAATATCATTTTCTACTCTATTTGCTATTTTTACCATAGTTTGAACACACTCAACTGGGTATTTTCCCATAGCACATTCTCCTGATAACATGATAGCACTTGTTCTATCATAAATAGCATTAGCAACATCACTAGCTTCTGCTCTTGTAGGTAATGGATTATATGTCATTGTTTCTAGCATTTGTGTTGCAGTAATTGCTGGTTTATTTGCTTTGTTTGATAATTTGATAAATCTTTTTTGCATAACTGGTGGTTCTGTAAAATCTGTTTCTGTAGCCATATCTCCACGAGCAATCATTTGAACATCTGCTACATCAACAATTTCTTCCATATTCTCTAGACCTTCTATATTCTCTACTTTAGTAATAATTTTAATGTCTTTAC